>PLNE01000065.1:0-33891 GCA_003141695.1 Candidatus Dormiibacterota bacterium | reverse complement strand
ATCGAGATCGCCGCGGTGGTCGTCTGGCAGGTCGAGGACACGGCGCAGGCCCTCTATGAGGTCGACGACTTCGCCCGCTTCGTCGACATCCAGACCGAGACCGCGGTCCGGCACGTGGCCAGCACCCACCCGTACGACTCCCACGAGGACGGGCAGCTCTCCCTGCGGCAAAACGCCACGGAGATCACCAGCCAGCTGACCGCCGAGATCGCGGAGAGGGTGTCGTCCGCCGGGGTCAAGATCATCGAGTCGCGGCTCACCCGTCTCTCCTTCGCCCCCGAGATCGCCCAGGCGATGCTGCGCCGGCAGCAGGCGAGCGCCGTCGTCGCCGCCCGCAAGACGATCGTGGAAGGCGCCGTCGGCATGGTCGAGATGGCGCTAGCCCGCATCGAGGAGCGCGGGATCGTGGAGCTGGACTCGGAGCGCAAGGCGGCCATGGTGTCCAACCTGCTGGTGGTGCTCTGCAGCGAGCAGAACACGCAGCCCATCGTCAACGCCGGCACCCTGTACAACTGATGGGAGTGCCGCTGAGGGAGGCAGGAGACTGACCCGGTGGGTGAACGCAAGAGCCTGCTGCTGAGGCTCGACCCCGCCGTGCACGACGCGCTCGTGCGCTGGGCGAGCGATGAGCTGCGCAGCAGCAACGCTCAGATTGAATTCCTGCTGAGGCGGGCGCTGGCGGCAGCCGGACGGCTGCCGTCCGGCGCCGGCCCGATCCCGCGACGGGGCCGGCCGCCACGAGAGGAGAACGCGAGCGCCGAGTGAGGCTCGCGGAACCCCGGTGTAGGCTGGCTGTTATGGTGGTCCTCCAGCTCCCGCGCCGCCGGCGGAACTGGGTCGCCGTGGCCGGCATCGGCGGGGCGGCCGTCACCGTCGCGGACCTGGGCCTCTACGCGCTCCTCCTCATCGGGCAGGGGAATCCGCCCGGCAGCCGGGTCTTCTTTGTGGGCACCTTCCTCGCCCTGATGGCGGTCCTCGGGTTCGCTGGGGCGGCCGCGCGCCGCCCGGTGGCCCGGATGCTGATCTACGGCTTCACCGCGGGCGGCGGGCTCGGGCTCGGGCTCCTCGGCATCGACTCGATCGGCCTGCCGCTTCTCGCGGTGTGCGCACTCTCGATCGTCGCACTCTCACGGGTGGCGGACCACGTGTCGGCTCCGATCATCATCGGCACCGCCGCCGCCTTCGTGGTCCTCCTCATGGGCATCGCGAGCACCAGCTGACGCGTGTACCCTGCGGGGTCATGCCGAGCTTTCACCTCATCGCCGACGTGAGCAGCAACGCCCCGGATCGCGTCCGGCCGGTCGTAACCAGGCTCTTCCCGACCGGCGTGACCGAGACGCCCGGAGGCTTCCACATCGAGGCCGGGCTCGAGGGTGACAGCGCCCGCGAGCTCAACCGCATGGTGCTCTCCGAACTGCGCAGGGCGGAGAAGCGGACGCGGCTCCGCGCCGCCTGGACGTCCGGGGGGACGATCGAGCGCTTCTTCGACTACGTGCCGAAGGGCAGCCGCCCGGCCGGCTGACCCGCCATGTCACCAATTGGTACCATACCTTTTAGTGACACACCTCACCCCGTATCACTTCGGCTCCCCGGCCGGCGCCGAGCACTTCACAGACCGCCGGGAGGAGCTTGCGCTGATCGCCGACCGCCTCACCGGCGGACAGAACGTGATCCTTCACGGCCCCCGCCGCTACGGCAAGACCTCGCTCCTCCACCGCGCCATCGAGGCGGCGCGGAAGCGGGGAGGCCGGGTCGGCTACGTCAACCTCCTCCGCTGCTCCAGCCGGAGGGAGGTGGCCCAGGCCATCACTCAAGGGATCTTCTCCGGCCCCCTGCACGGCGGCACCACCCGCCGGATGGCACGGCTCGTCGAGCGCCTCCGGGTGCGCCCGCGGCTGGACTTCTCCCCCACCGGCGGGGTGACCGTCTTCTTCGAACCGGGGATGCGCGACACCGACTGGCCGGGCGCGATGGAGGACGCCTGCCGGCTGCTCGCCGAGGCCTCGGCCTCCCACGCCGTCGGGCTCGTCCTCGATGAGTTCCAGCAGATCGTCGAGGTCGACCCCCCCCTGGCTGGCACCTTCAAGGCCATCCTCGACGAGAGCCCGACCGTCTCCTATGTCATCGCCGGCAGCCATGTCCACCTCATGGAACGGCTGACCACCGCACCGGGGGCCCCGCTCCTCGCCATGGGGGAGCTGCTCCGTCTGGGGCCGATCCCCGACGGCGAGATGGCCCCATACCTGGTGGCCCGGGCGCGAGCGCGGCGCAAGCAGCTCACCCCCGAGGTGGCGCTGCGCATCTGCGCCATGGGCGGCCCGGCGCCCAACGACATCCAGCGGCTCGCGCAGCACTCCTTCGACGTCGCGGGCGGCAGCATCGGCATCGCTGAGGTGGAGGCCGGCATGGCCCTGGCGATGGGCCGGGAGTCCACGACCTTCGCCGAGCGCTACGAGCGCCTGGCCCCGGTCGCCCGGCGGGTGCTCCACCTCGCCTCCGCCCCCGGTGGTCTCGTCCAGCCATACGGGCTGGCCGCCCTCCGCAAGGTGGAGATGGCCAACGCCAACGCGGTTCGCAAGGCACTCGCCTCCCTCGAGGAGAGCGAGCTGATCGCGCGAGGGCCGGAGGGGTGGGAGGTGGCCGACCCCTTCTTCCGGCGCTGGCTCCAGACCGACCCGTGACGGCGTCCGGGCGGGGCGGCCGGCGAACCTCCTCTCAGGCGCCCGGCGCGGGGTCGCTCCTGTCCTCGACCTCCCATGCGTGGTCCAGCACGTGCCAGGCGATTCGCCGGATCGCGTAGCGGGGCGGCCACCCCTTGGACCCGGCGGCCGGATTTGGCTCGGGCCCGGCGGTGGCGCGCAGGGCATTGGCAAGGGAGGTGCGCGCAGCGGCGCGGGCGGCGAGGTCATCCAGCGCCGGTCGGGGGAGCCGGAGCCCCTGTTTCCGCGCGTACATCTCCACCTCCGCGCCGACGACGTGATCGACGATGGCGTCCCGGTCGCGGCCACCGCCCCGGGGCCCCTTGCGCAGGCTGGCCGGCGCACCGGCGACCACCTGGTCGAAGGTCTCCCAGCCGGCCGCCATGAGGCCGACCAGGCGCTCGAACTCGCCGGCGGTGACAGGCTCGCGCTCGACCTCTGCGATTGCCTCGGGGACCCCGAAGTCAGTGGTCGCCGACCCGCGGAGGCGCTCAACGATCTCGACCCTCGCCGGGTCCGGGGGCTCCACGCCGGCGGCGCGGACCACCGGGGCGTAGCGGGAAGCGTAGGCGCGGAGCCTCTCGACGGCCGCCTCCTCGCCGCGACCGGAACGCGACCAACCGGGCCAGTCGAGGGCCGAGGCGAAACTGAGGCGGCCACCCGTCTCCAGGCAGACCCGGACCGGGCCGTCAGGGGCGGGCATCGTGCGCTCCTCCGTCATGCGGGGCGGCGATGAAGGCGGCGATCGCATCCCGCCACTCGGCCAGAAACGCGGGGTAGTGGTGGGCGAACTCCTGGAGCGCGTGGTCCGCGTCGGGCACGAGTGCCGTCAGGTCATAGCCAACTGTGACAGTGCTCCCGCCGCCGGAGGGCTGGAGAGCGACGGTGACGAGGCCGGCGCGGTCGCCGGGGGTGGTCCGGCTGTACGCGATGGCGGTATCGGCCTCCCGCCGGACCACGGTCCAGATCGTGCTCCGGCCGCCGTGGTCGGTGGTGAAGACCGTCCCGGGCTCGGTCTCGTCGACCACCAGTGTGGGGAACTGGGGATCCCAGCCCGCTGCCCACACCCGCTCACCGCTCGGGGTGAAGAGGCTGAACGCCTGCTCGGGCGGAAGGCCCACCTCGATGGTTCCGGTCAGACGCACGTGCACGCGTGGGCTCACCCGCTCCTCCTCGTCCGGCTACCGGCGGTCCGGCTGCTCCGGCCACACCTGATCATCGCTTACCGGGCACCGAGAGCCGACCACGACACGCCCCCCGGGAGGGCCATGATGCTGCCTATGTCCACCTCGCCCGCTCCGCCCGACCATCCCAGCCATCACTCCGGTCCCGGCTATGCCAGCGCCCCGCCGCCTCCGGAGCTCGCCTTCGACGACGGCCTGTCGGAGCACTTCGTCCATTGGCTCAATTACGTTCCCGAGGCGCACCGGAAGGTTGATGCCGCGGCCGACGAGAGGGCCGAGGCCGTCATGGCCCGGCACGTGGCAAGCTGCCGCAAGCACCCGTTCGAGGCGCTCTTCGTCGCCCACCGCCACCTGGGCGACGCGTCCCCCGAGGTGCAGCTGCAGGCGCTGCTGCTCGCCTCCGAGGCGCTCTGGTGGCTTCACCACTACGCGGACGCGCAGCTCGCCGCCGAGACGGCACTCCGGGCTCACCCCAGGTCCAACCAGGCGCTTTGGCGGCTGAGCGTCGCCCAATACAAGGCGGGCCACTTCGAGGAGGCCGAGCGTAACCTCGACTCCCTGCTCGCCACGGTGAACACGTTCGCCCCCGCGTGGAGCCTGCGCGGCCAGACCAAGGTGTGGCAGACGCCGGACAAGCCCTCCGCCGGCGGCTCCGATTTCGAGGCGGCCCACGAGCTGGACGGCACCTGGCCCGTGCCCGTCCGGCTCAGCAACGCCGACTTCCAGAAGCTGGTCGACGGTGCGGTGCTGGAGTCGATGGCCGACATGCGCGGCGCCTTCCAGCAGCCCGTGGTGGAGGTCGAGATGCTGCCCGGGATACCCGCGGTGGCCCGCGGCGACGACCCCGACATCCGCTGCTCGTTCTTCAATCCCACGTACGTCGGCACGAGCAGCCCGCTCAGCATGCTCGGCGGCGACTTCGCCGCAGGCGCGCGGCGCGACATCGCCCCCGGCGCGCGGATCGTCCTCTACCAGCGCAACATCGAGAACCTCTGCAGTGACCCGGCCCTGCTCAGCCAGGAGGTCACCAAGTCGTTGGCGGAAGCGCTGGCCGGCTCCATGCGCATCGACGCCACCGCGGTCCAGGGGGCTCCTGAGGTGCATGCCGAGGATGCGGACCGGCCGGCAGCGGACCAGGCCTAGCGGGGGTCGGCTGGGGCTCGGGCCGTGATGCGAAAGACGGGGAACTGAGCGGCGATCGCCTCGTACTCCTCGAGGGGGGCGTGGCGGTCGATAGGGATGTGCGGGCGCGCTCCCGGCGCGAGCGCCAGGTATCGGCGCAGGATCGGCGGCCGTCGCTCGACGGCGACCTCCTCCAGCAGCACGCTTTCGCGCTTGCCGTGGCGGACCACGGCGCGGCCGCCGGCGGCCCGAGCGTTGCGCACCCAGCTCGCCGTCTCACCCAGCATGGAGACCAGGTAACGCTCACCCTCCCAGTCGGCGATCACGACCGGGCAGGAGAGCCGACGGCCGCTGCTCCGTCCCACCACCTCGAGTTTGGCGGCGCGCCGGGGTCCGATCCCGGCGCCGAAGACCAGGGCCGCGGGCCGGTTCTGGAAACGGGCAAGAGCGCTGGGATGCCCGCCTCGGTACTGCCAGCGCAGGAAGGCGTCATACCACCTCATGGCGCAGCGTTCGCGGAGCCGGCGGGCGATGTCACCGAAGCGGGGTTTCCCGCCCCCTGGGTGAGGTCGAGGAGCACCTCGATCGTCCCCGGGCTCACGAGGTCGGCCAGCCAGGGCACGCCCTGGACGGAGATGTTCCAGTCGGCGAAGGGGAAGGCGATGTCGGCCAGCACGTAGATGCTGCTGCCGACCCGTTCAACGGAGGCGGTGAAGCGCACCTCGTGGCTCACCCCGTGCAGGGTGAGCGTGGCGGTCGCGGCGAAGCGCTCGACGGTGCCGCCGGCGGGGACGGTGCCCACCGCGATGGGGCTCGTGAGCACGAGCGTCGCCACCGGGTCGGCCTTCACATCAAAGGCGGTGCTCTGCGTCGTCTTGCTCAGGCTGCTGGTCAGGGCTGCCATGTCCACCGTGAATGAACCCTGGCTCACCGAGCCGCCCGATATCGTGAGCGAGCCCCAGACCTTCCCGGTGCGGCCCGCGAGCGTCGACTGCTGGCCGAGAAGCTCCTGCTGAGCCCTCCAGCCGATGATGGAGGCCGGTCCGGCAGTCCACGTGCCGTCCACGGCAGCCTGACCCGAAGCGACCCCGGACCCCGTGCCGGTGACGCTCGGCAGCGCGAGCGGGCCTGGCGCCGTCGTGAGGTGAGCGGCGAGGGAGAGCCCGCCGGCCAGGAGGATGACAAGGGCCAGGCAGACCCCGATGGTCACCCGGATCCAGCGATGACGCCGTTTTGGTCGAGCGATCATGAAGTGGCTCCTTCGATGTCGTGGGGGGTCCGGCCTCTCCGGCCTCGAAACTCCGATCTCGTTCCGCCGCCCGGTGGTAAGCTGAGAGGAACTCCACACTCGGAATTTGGTATATCATATCTCAATGGACCTCACCCCCGCAACCCCGGTCGCCCAACGCCCCCTCGGGCTCGCTCGGCGGCCACGCCTCTCGGACCAGGAGACCGAGCAGCGGATGCTGCACACGGCGACGGCGCTGATCGATGCCTCCGGCCTGACGGTGAGCCTCGACCACATCAGCTTCGAAGAGGTCATCCAGCAGGCGGGTGTGTCGCGCAGCGCCGCCTATCGCCGCTGGCCGTACAAGGACCTCTTTTTCAGCGACCTCCTCAAGGAGCTGGCCCGGGCGGCGCGCCCCGCCGCGGTCTCGGGCTTCGAGACCGCCACCGCCTCGATCCGACACACCGCCCTGGCGCATGTGGACTGGCTGGAGACGGCGGACGGGCGCCGCGACCTCGTCCTCGAGATGATCCGGCGCGGAGCGCTCAACGACTTCGACACCATGCTGGACTCGACGGAGTGGCGCACTTACCTCGCCCTGCATGCGACCTTCCTGAGCATTGCTGACGAGGAGCTGCGGAACGACCTGCAGGCCGCGCTGGCCACGTCCGAGCGAGGCTTCATCAGCCGGATCTCCGCCTCCTGGGAGCAGCTAGCAGGGCTGCTCGGCTATCGGCTCCGCGCCGAGGTCCAGGGCAGCTTCGAGATGATCGCGAGCCTCGCCAGCGCCACCCTCCGTGGGCTGGTGATCATGGCCCTCTCCACACCTGAGATCGCGTCGCGGCGCGTGCAGGCGCGGCCCTTCGGCGCGGCTCAGACCGCCGAGTGGTCTCAGGCTGCCCTCACGGCCGCGAGCATCGCCTTCGCCTTCCTCGAGCCGGACCCCACCATCGAGTGGGACGACGGACGGCTGGCGGAGGTCCGCCGTGCGCTCGGGTCGCTTGGCCCCGTCCGCGCCGAGGACGTTCCCCTCAGTCGGTGAGCCAGGCGGCGCGGTCGTAGGTCACGGCTCAGCCGCCGGATGCGCCGATGCGCATGCGCTATGCAGCGGCGGGAGGCACCCCCGACGCGACGTGGCATGATCCTTAAGCCACACCATCCCGGCCAGACCCACGACTTCAGGAGTCACCATGACCGGCTCTTCCACCCAGGGAATCAAGACCGTGCTGCATCCCGTGTCCGACCTGGCGACGGCCAAGGCGGTGTACACCGCCCTGCTCGGCGTCCCGCCGCAGACCGACGGGCCCTACTACGTCGGCTTCGACGCCGAAGGCCAGCACATCGGGCTGGTGCCGGGCGGTGGACCGCAGGGCATGACCTCACCGGTGGCCTACTGGCACGTGCCGGACATCGAGGCGAAGCTGGCCGAGGTCACCGCCGCGGGTGCCACTGTGAAGGAGCCCGCGCTCGACGTCGGGGGCGGCCGCCTGGTGGCCACCGTCACCGACCCCGATGGCAACGTCCTCGGCCTGATTCAGGACCGATGACCGCCGGCCCGTCCTTCAACCCATCCGAACTCGTTGACAAGCACATCGCAGACGTTGCGGACTGGCGCGGCAAGATGCTTGCCCACCTTCGCAAAACCATCCATGATGCTGACCCCGAGATCATCGAGGAGTTGATCTCGACAAGGGCGACAGCCATCAATGAGTGCGCTCTGAAGAACCTCATCCATGCTGCCATGGCTTTCAATCTTGCCCGGCTGAAGGGGAAGACCTCGGCAGGTGCTCGCGGGATTCGGGCCAAAGCAGACACGAAGTAGGCGGCTACCCACCGCCCGCCAGCGCGCGCAGCACCAGAGCCAGATTGGCCGGCCGCTCCGCCATCCGGCGCATCATGTACGGGTACCACCGTTCGCCGAAGGGCACATAGACGCGGACCTCCTCCCCGCGGGCGACGAGCCGCGCCTGCTCGTCGGGGCGGACGCCGAAGAGCATCTGATGCTCGTGGGCGCGGCCGCCGCCACGCGCGGCGATCAGCCGGTGGCAGGCATCGATCAGTGCCGGATCGTGGGTCGCGATCAGAGGCGTCGCGCCCCCCTCGAGCAGGATCCGCAAGCAGCGGAGATAAGCGGAGCGGACGTCGTTCCGCGGCTGCCAGGCCAGAGCCACCGACTCCTGGTAGGCGCCCTTGCAGAGCCGGATGCGGGAGCCGGGATAGGCGAGGGCGCGGCAGTCGGCCTCGGAACGGCGGAGCGATGCCTGGATGACCAGGCCGGTGGAGGGATGCTGGGCGCGCAGCCGGGCGCCGATGCCGAGCGTCGAGTCGGTGGTGTTGTGGTCCTCCATGTCGACGGTTACCGCGATCCCCGCCTCCGCCGCGGCCCGGCAGACCTCGAGGGCGTTCTCGAAAGCCAACTCGCTGTCAAGGATCTGGCCGAGCGCGGAGAGCTTGAGCGACACCTCCGTCCGCGGCGCCAGCCCCTCGGATGCGAGCCGGGCGATCAGCGCCCGGTGGGCCGCGACGGCTGCCCTGGCGTCGGCCGCGTCCCGAGTGTCCTCGCCGAGGTGGTCGACGCTGATGGAGAAGCCGCGGCCGATCAGCCGCCGGGCCACCAAGACCACGTCGCCCAGGCCCTCACCGGCCACGAAGCGGCGGACCAGGCGTCGGGTGAGCGGTGAACCGGACACGACCCGCTGCACGCCGGGCCGCCGCGATGCCCAGAGGAGCGAATGCCGGAGCACGGCGGCTGCGCCCAGCCCCCGGCGGGGCCGCCCGCCGGCGGCGCCCCACCCGGAACGATCGGACGCCATGAGGTGATTATCGGCGCCGGTTCCCGATCCGGGTGTCACGACTGCTGGCGGTCAGGGAAAACTCCGAATCACCTCAATGCGACCGACCAGGGCGCGATTGAAGGTCGGCAGGTCGCCGGCGGGGATCCAGTACTCGCGGTGCTCGCGCCCGCCGACCTGCTCGAACTAAGCAAGCACCACCTCGATGCCGAGCTCGCGGATCTGGGCGACCAGCTCGGCGTCGGCGCCGTCATCGGTGACGAGCACGTTGACTGCGTCGAGACCGACGATGGGGGTGAATCCCGCACGCCCCACCTTGGACGAGTCGGCCACCGCCACCACGCGGCGAGCCCGCGCCGCCATGGCGGCGCCGACCTCGGCCATCAGCATGTCGGGAGTGCTCAGACCACCCTCGACGGTCAGGCCGTCGCAGCCCAGGAAGGCGATGTCGGCGGAGAGCTCACGCAGGTTGCCCACCGTCACCGGGCCCACCGAGGCCTGGTAGTCGGGAAGGTACAGTCCACCCAGGCAGATGAGATGGGGCTGCTCCCAGGTCCCGACCTCCTGGATCACGGGCAGCGAGCAGGTGACCATGGTGATGGCGTGAGGAGCGCGCAACGCCCCGGAGATGTGAGTGGCAACCTCCGTGACGGTGGAGCCGGAATCGAAGAGGACCACGTTGCCGGCCTGGACCAGGCCGGCCGCGGCGAGACCGATGCGCCGCTTCTCGAGCGGGTTCTCCCGAGCCCGAGCCGGGAAGAATCCGGTCAGCCGTGCGCTGGCCCGGCTCACCGCGCCGCCGCGAACCCGGCGGAGCTTGCCGGCTTCCTCGAGGAGGGTCAGGTCGTGGCGGATCGAGGTATCGGTGACTCCGAACTGAACGATCAGTTCGGAGACACTGAGAGTATCGCGCTCTTCGGCCATCTTGGCGATGCAGTCGCGCCGCGCCTGTGCCGTCGTCACCGTGAGCCTAGGCCTCCAACTCTGTCCGCCCTGTTGCGCCAGAAAGCATAGTCAACCGAGCCGGGGTTAACCCGCCGGGGCGGAGGGTGGGCGCCCACCGGGAGGCGCCCACACACTCCGTCGGCCATTGGGGATGGGTTTCAGATGATGGCGTCCGCCGGTGCGACGGGCTCGCCCGTGCCATCGTCGTGGTACTGCTCGCGCTTGATCCAGAAGAACGGTGCCTTGGTGATGTACTTGGAGAGCAGAGCCAGCGGGATGCCCACCAGGAAGAGGCACACGGCGAGGACGAGGACGACGCCGGAGGTGCCGGGGATGGACTTGAAGATCACGAAGGAGAGCACCCCGGCGCCCACCAGGGGCAGGACCAGGCCGAGGAGGAACTCCTTGAGGTCGCGGAAGACGATGCTGCGGTAGTACCAGATGCTGAAGAGCGCGATGACGATGTAGTACCCCGCGAAGAGCAGTCCCCCGGTCGAGTCGATGTAGATGATGGTCGTCTGGAGGCTGCTGCTCAGCAGGTAGAGGGCGAGCGCGACCACCGGGATCACGGCCATGATGATCAGCCCGGCGATCGGGGTGCGCCAGTTGGGGTGCACCTCGCGCAGGGACTTGGGCAGGACCCGCTCGCGGGCCATGCCGAACATCATCCGGCTGCCGTCGACGATCTGCGACTGGGTGGTGGTGGCGAAGGAGGAGATGACCGCGAGGGCGATCAGGTCGACGAACCACTTTCCGGTGAGGCGGCCGCCCAGGTACGGCAGCACGTTGCTCGCGTGGGCGGTGATCGCCGACGCGGGTGCCAGGCCCTCGAGGCAGACGAAGAGCATGACCACCCAGAGGGTGCAGAAGGTGATCGAGATCAGCACCGAGCGTCCCGGGTCCTTGGGCTTGTTCTGCTCGTCGCCGAGGTAGATCGGCGCGTCCCATCCGCCCAGGAGGAAGGTGGCGATGACGGCTCCGGCGAGGATGCCGGTGAAGCCACCGGGCGCGTTGGTGGAGGTGAACCACGCCCAGGTCGGGTGGGTGATCCCGGCGGCGTGCGAGGTCAGCTCGGTGATGAGCCCCCAGACCGCCAGCGAGCCGATGATCACGTACTCACAGAGCACGATCCAGCCCTGGAACTTGACGGTGGCGCGGACTCCCCGCACCGCGATCGCAGCCACGATCGCGCAGACGAGGACCGCGACCACGAAGGTGAGGGGTTTGTTGGACTCCTGGCTGGGCGCTACCAGGCTGAGGACCGTCGACCCGAGCAGGGTGATGTTGCCGATGTTTGACGTGAGGGCGGTCATCAGCACCATGATGCCGACGGCAAACCCGATGACCGGCGAGAGACCGTGGGACACCCAGCGCACGGGCCCGGCTGCCGAAGCCTCCCAACGGTTCAGCCGGTGGTAGGCGACGGCGCAGCAGAGCATCGAGGCTCCCGCGATGATCAGCGCAAGGGGAGCGCCGAGGCCGGCTGCCCCGATCAGGGCCCCGAATGTGAGGGTGGTGGCGGCGGTCGGGGCCACATTGGTGATCGACACGATCCAGTCGCCGCCTAGACCGACCGATTTCGGTCTCAGCCCGACGGCACTCGCGTCGCTGGGAGGGGTGGGCGGTTCCATTGTCATGCTCTTACTACCTCTCTTCTCTGTGCCTGGTCTCTTATCTTCATGGCTGCTGCCGATGCCCCTTCTGTTCCCTAGCGCTGGAGGATCGCCGGTCGCGCGATCGGCCCCGACGCGGTGTCGAGGACGAGCGACGGCCAGCCTTCGGTGTTGGAGACGGACCGCGCTCCGGCGGCGGTGACGAGGAAGGTGTCCTCGGACTTGGCACCCTGCACCGTCGGGTTCCAGGCGAAACCGGCGCCGAGGGTGATCTCGGTCGCCGCCGCGGCGGTACCGGGGATCACGTCGAACTCGCGCGAGAGGTAGCCGACCGGTCCACCCTGGAGATGGGCGCGCCACTCTCCAGGGAAGCCTGCCGCGGCGTAGGCCACCTTGGCGGCGTCGAGCACGCTCTCCCACGTCCTTCCCGGGCGGGTGGCCGCGATCATCGCCGCATCCACGCTGCAGACCGCCTGGTGCCTCGCCTCGAGGTCGGCCGCGGGGGCGCCGGCGGAGACGCTCCGCGAGCACGAGATGTTGAGTCCGCCGCGCATGCCCACGATGACGGCGAGCGCGTCGCCGCCGGTGACGGCCTGGCTCGGGATCGGGTGGCGGAACCTGCGCCGCCGCTCGGCCCCGCCGACCAGGATGAGGGAGGCCAGGATGCGGCGCTCCTCGAGAGCGGCGGCGATGCGCGCGGCGAGGTCGCATTCGCGCTCTGACGGCACCCACTCACGCAGCGCACCCTCCAGAGCGAGCGCGCACTCCGGGCCGAGAGCCGCGAGCCGGTCGCCCTCGTTGGGGGTCAGGGGGAGCCGCAGGGCTCCGAGATCGCCGGCGAGCGCGGTGCCGGGGCCGTTGCCGTCGTTGGCCAGGCGCCCCCGCGCCGCGAGATCGTCGCAGACGCCGGCGAGGCCCTCCGGCTGGTACCAGGGCGTCACATGCAGCTCAAAGCCGAGCCCGGTGAGGCCGCCCTCGGCGATCAGCCGGGGCTCCTCCACGTTGTTGGTGACGAGGTGGGCCCCTTCCTGGTCCACCAGCGCCCAGACCAGCCCGGGCTCCTCGTTGCGGCTGACGTGGTCGTCCAGCCCGGCGGTGACCCAGGCGACCCCCGCCTGGCTGGTGAAGAGGGCGGCCGTATAAGGGGAGCCGTCCAGCCAGGTGCGCACCCGGTCGAGCTTCGCCGTCACCTCCGACGAGCGGGCCGCGTCCAGCGGATGCGGGACGGGCGCCCTTGCCAGCCCGCCTCGGACGTCCTCAGTCACGGCTCTTCCCTCCGCCGGCCCTTCGATATGGCTTCGGTTTGGCATTTCGGTTTTCGGGCCATCGGACCACGGTGGAATCCTAGCCATACGCAGCACGAAGGTCAAGCGGCTAGTTTTCGGACGACCATCGCAGGGCATCCGAAGTTAGAGCGCCCGAGATGCCCAGATTCGAACTTGCAAGATGGCTACAAGTCGGCTACCGTTCACCCCGTCATGGGCGCGCCAAGCACATGGATTCCGAAGTAAACTGGTCGCGAAAACGAAGAAAGGCGCGAGACCTCCACGCCGCCCGCTTGCCGGGCGCCTAGAGTCTCGACGCTGCCACCCGATTCGGCGGAGGTGTCTCAGATGACCACGGGAGAGGAGATCCGGCTCGGACGGCTGTTCGACGGTGGCTGCAACGCGGTGGTCGTCGCGGTGGACCATGGCCTGTACAACGGTCCCGTGCCCGGCCTGAACGACCTGGCGGCGACGCTCGGGCGTCTCGATGCTGCTGACGCGATCCTGGTGAGCCCCGGGATGGCCTCGCACGTGGGCCACGTCTTCGCCCACCGCGGAGCACCGGCGATGATCGTCCGGCTCAACTGGGGCACCCAGTACGCGACCCAGTGGCAGTACCACGAGAGCAGGAGCGTCCCCGTCCTCTCGGCCTCGGAGGCCGTCGCCCTGGGCGCCGACATCGTCCTGGTCGGAATGTCGATCAAGACCGGCTCCGAGGCGGTCGACGCCGAGAATGTCGCTGTGGTGGCCCGCGCAGTGAGCGAGAAGCGCGCCGCCGGCGTCCCCCTGGTCGGCGAGGTCTACCCAGCGGGCCACGAGGACCTCTCCCCCGACGAGCGCCACGAGCAGATCGCGGTCGGCTGCCGGGTGGTGGCCGAGCTGGGCGTGGATCTGGTCAAGACCTTCCACACCGGCGAGCGGTTCGGCGAGATCGTGGCCGCGACTCCGGTCCCGGTGTTGGCCCTCGGCTCGCGCAAGCTCCCCCGGGAGCGCGACGCCCTCGAGCTCGCCGCCGAGGCGGTCGCCTCCGGAGCCCGCGGCGTCGTCTTTGGCCGCAACGTGATCCAGGCCCGCGACCCCCAGAAGTTCCTCGCCGCGCTCCTCGCGGTGGTCAAGGACGGGGTCTCCGCCGACGCGGCGGCCGAGCGTCACGGACTCAACGCAGCCGTGGCCGGCTGATGGGCCTGCTGATCGGGGTCGACGCCGGGACCACCTCGATCAAGGTGGGCCTGTTCGACGGCGACGGCGCGGAGCTGGCGACCTCGGAGCTGCAGTACATGCTGCAGACGCCCGAACCGTCCCGCGTCGAGCTGGACCCCGAGCTGTACTGGAACTCGCTGGTCAGCGGGGTCCGGCGCGTCCTCGCGGAGGCAGGCGCTCGGGGCTCCGACGTCGACGCCCTCGCGGTCTCCAGCCAGGGGGAGACGGTGATCCCGGTCTCGGCGGCGGGCGCGGCGCTCGCACCCGCGATCGTCTGGCTGGACAACCGTGCGACGGATGAGGCTGCGGAGCTGGCCGCGCAGATCGACGTGGCCACCCTGTACGCGGCCACCGGGGTGCCCAACATCGTCCCCACCTGGACGGCGTGCAAGCTGCTCTGGTGGCGGCGCCACGATCCCGTGCTCTTCCGGGACGCCGCCCACTTCCTCCTCGTGGAGGAATTCCTCGTCCACCGGCTCACCGGCCGCTTCGTCACCGAGGCGGGGGTGCAGTCGACGTCGCTCCTCTACGACATCGTCCGGCACACCTGGTGGCAGCCAATGCTGGATCTCATCGACCTCTCCGCGAGCCGCCTGGGAGAACTGGTGCAGCCGGGGACGGTGGTGGGATCACTGCGGGCAGTTGCCGCCGCGGCCCTCGGGCTCCCGACCACGGTCCGCGTCGTAGCCGGGGGCATGGACCAGGCGGCGGGCGCGGTCGGGGTGGGCAACATCACGGCCGGAGTGCTCTCCGAGAGCACCGGTGGCGCCCTCACCGTGCAGGCGTCGATCGACAGGGCGGACGGGGACAGCAGCGGGCAGACGCCCGTCTACGTGCACTCGGCGCCCTCGTCGTACCTCTACTGCCCGGTCTGCCCGACCGGCGGGATGGCGTTGACCTGGTTCCGGGATCACTTCGGAGAGGCTGAGGTCGCCCGCGCCGCCGGACAGGCCGGGGTCAGCGCCTACGACCTCCTGACCGAGCTGGCCGCCGGCGTCCCCCCTGGGGCCGAGGGTCTCACCATGCTCCCGCATCTCTCCGGCGCCTTCAGCCCCGAGTACGAGCCGGCCGCGACCGGGGTCTTCTTCGGCATCACGCTCGGCCACGGGCGCGAGCACTTCGTCCGGGCGGTCCTGGAGGCGGTCGCCTTCATGCTCCGGCGCAACATCGAGCTGCTCCAGGGCATCGGCGCGAGCGCCGCGGAGGTCCGATCCCACGGCGGTGGCGCCCGCAGCGCGCTCTGGAACCAGATCAAGGCTGACGTCTGCGCCCTGCCCGTCGTCACCCTGCAGGGGACCGAGGCGGCGGTGCGCGGTGACGTCCTGCTGGCCGGGGTCGCAGCCGGAGCATTCACCGACCTCGACCAGGCCTGCCGGGCGGCACTCCGCCCGGAGGCGCGATTCGAACCGGACCGGGCGACGGCACCCGCATACGAGGCCGCGTACCGGCGCTACATCGAGCTCTTCGACACCATCCGGCCGCTATTTCGATGGGCCGAGCGGCCGCCCCTCGGGTCGGAGGAAACACCATCACCCGGCCCCTTTCAGCGATGACTTCGGGAGGATGTGACGTGACCGCGAACACCAAGATCGGCGTACTCACCATGGCGCTGCTCGAGGACGCATACAACAAGACGGCGCACATGCGCCCCGCCGCGACCGATACCGCGCGCGGTATCGCCCAGGCGCTAGAGCAGTACGGCACCGTCGTGCACCCCGGCCTCGTCGAGGATGAGGAGCAGGCCGCCGCGGCAGCACGCCAGTTCAATGCCGAGGGTGTCGACATCATCGTCGCCGTCGAGCTCGCCTACACCAAGGGACTGGTCCCGGCGCGCTGTTTCCTCGACACCACCGCCCCGGTGCTGGTGTGGAACACACAGCAGATCGGGCGTCTCAAGGAGGGGGACGGCTTCGACGTGATCATGCTCAACTCGGGGATGGCCGGCATGCCCGAGCTGACCGCGGCGCTGATCCGCACCGGCCGCGAGTTCGCCCTAGTCACCTCTCGCTTCGACGACCCTCGCGGGCGGGACCAGATCGGCTGTGTCATCGCGGCGGCCGGGGTGAGGCGCCGCCTGCGCAGCGCCAGGGTGGGCCTGGCGGGCCACCCCTTCGAGGGGATGACCGACCTCATGTTCGACGGCGTGGCACTGCGCCAGTCGATCGGACCGGCGGTCTGGCCGGTGGAGCCCGAGGCCGTCGCAGTGCGCTTCGGCGAGATCCCCCAGAAAGAGGTGGACGAGTTGGTCGCGTCGGAGAAGGCCCGCTACCACGTCGACATGAAAGAGGAATCCTTCGAGCGCTCGGTGCGCCTCGCGCTGGCGCTGGAGTCGGTCGTGCGTGAGCAGAAGCTCGACGCCTTCACCGCCTTTGACCAGGTGTGGCTCTCCGACCCCCGGGTCGGCATCATCCCCTCCTACGGAACGGGCCGGCTCTGCGAGATAGGCTTCCCGACGGCACCCGAGGGCGACTGCACCACCGCCATCGCCCAGCTCGCCATGCAGGAGCTGGCAGGCCAGGCGACCACCCTCGAGAACTACGTCATCGACTTCGACAATGACGCCGTGATGTTCTCCCACGACGGGCACGGCAACCCGGCGCTCGGCACCCCCGGAGCCGTCTCGGTCAAGCACTCCATCTACTACACGGGCGTGCACGGCTACGGCGCCGGTTTCGAGTTCGTCTACGAGCCCGGACCGATCACCAACCTGGCCATCGTCACGGTGGGCGACAACCGCTGGCGGTTCGTCATCTCCGAAGGGGAGCTGCTGCCCATGGAGGCACGGCCCATCTCGGCACCTCAGGCCCTCTTCCGGCACGACACGCTGGCCGTCGACGCGTGGTGCAATGCCTGGCTCCGTGCCGGTGCTCCCCACCACATGGGCGCGGCCCGCGGGCGCTGGACGCCCCAGCTGCTGGAGCTCGCCAAGATGCTCGGGATCGAAGCGGTCGTGGTCTGAGGAGAAAGCCGCGTGCCTGCGGTCGTCGAGATCAAGCCACCCTTCTTCGAGGTCGGACCCAAAGCCTACGCCTACGGACGCGATCTCGTGCGCCTGGCGGTGTACGCGGACCGGCTGAGCGCGAAGTACGGCGTGCAGATCATTCTGACCCCTCAGTACACGGACATCCCCGCGGTCGCGCGAGAGGTGGTGCGGGTGCTCGTCTTTGCCCAGCACATGGACTCGCTGATGCCCGGACGGGGTGTCGGCTCGGTGCTCCCGGAGGCGCTCGTGGAAGCGGGCGCCTCTGGTGTGCTCCTCAACCACTCCGAGCGCCCGTTGCCCCACGAGGAGCTGGCCTGCTGCATCCGCCGGGCCGGAGACGTGGGCCTCGCCACCATCGTCTGCGCCGACGACGCACTGCAGGCGGCGGCCATCGCCGTCCTAGCACCGGACGCCATCATCGTCGAGGAGCCCGCGCTCATCGGATCGAGCACGGGTAGGCACAGCACGCAGGCTTCCATCGCCGATGCCGACCGCGCCATCTGGCGTGTCGATCCCGCGATCCGCGTCCTCCACGCCGCCGGTATCAGCAGTGCCCAGGACGTCTACGACGTGATCGCGGCCGGTGCGCAGGGGAGCGGGTCGAGCAGCGCCATCTTCACCGCCGCCGATCCCGAGCTGGTGCTCACCTCGATGATCAGGGCGACCCGGCAGGCCTGGGACGCTCGCACCCAAGGAGCAGCCACAGCATGACCGTCCACCACGAAGTCTTCACCCTGCCACCCCAGCGAGCGCCGAGCTTCCGGGACGTCACAGAAGAGGTCCAATCCATCCTCGCGAAGTCAGGCATCCACCAGGGCATCCTGCTCGTCTTCTCGCAGCACACCACCTGCAGCGTCCTCATCCAGGAGGCGTCCGACGACGTCAACTACTGGGGTACGGAGCTGCTCATGCAGGACCTGGTCACCGCCCTCGAGCAGATCACGCCGACCTGTCAGACCGAGGGCCAGTACAACCATCCCGGCCCGCAGCACATCAAGGCTGGGGTGGGGCGCGGCGAGGAGCCCGCATGGTCGCTCAACACCGACGCGCACCTCCGCTCGGTCCTGCTCGGCCGCTCTCAGTCGGTGCCGGTGGTGGACGGGGCGCTGACCCTGGGAGAGTTCGGCCGCATCTATTTCGCGGATTTCGACCACTCGCGCACCCGCGAGCGGACCGTCCGGGTCCAGATCGTCGGGGAGTGAGGCCGGTCGCCCGCGGGCGTGCGATCTTCTCCTTGTACACTCGACTCGGGTGGAGCCTCGAACACCCGTCGGCGCAACCCCGCCGGCCGGCAGCGCACGGGCATCGGCTGGCCGCCGCGCCTCTCCACCGCCCGGAGCCGGCCAGGATCGTCGTGAGTGCCTGCGGCAACCGGTCGGGGCGGGCCGGCACTCACATCGGAGGCTCCTGACGTGCGGGTCCTGGTGACGGGCAGCAGCGGGTTCCTGGGACCACACATCGTCCGCCACCTCGCATCCGGTGCGAATTGCGACGTGACCGGCTTCGACCTCCAAGCGCCGCCGGACCATCTTTTCCCGGCCATCGAGGCGGACTTCTGCGACCTCGGTGCCATCCGGCAGGCAGTGCGGGGGATGGATGCCGTGGTCCACCTGGGCGGGGTCGGGGATGTGTATCTGGCCACCGCTCGACCGGAGCTCGCTGCCCAGGCCAATGTCGTCGGCACGACCAACGTGGCCATCGCCGCGGCCGAGGCCGGTGCCCGTGTCGTGTATGCCTCCACGTGGGAGGTGTACGGGCCGCCCTCGCGGACCCCGGTCGACGAGCAGCACCCCTGCCGCCCCGGCCACATCTACGGCGCCACGAAGCTCGCCGGGGAGCAAATCCTCAACGCTGTGCACCAGCACGACAACCTCCCCGTGATCGTCCTCCGTCTTGGCACGGCGTACGGACCGGGGATGCGGCCCAACACGGTGTTCAGCCGCTTCGCGGACGCGGCGAGGGCCGGCCAACCTCTCCTCGTGCAGGGAAGCGGAGGCCAGTGGCGCCAGTTCACGCACACCTCCGACATCGCGCGCGCGGTGGCCCTTGCTGTCGCATCCGATGTCGAGGATGCCACGCTGAACGTCGTTGCCGACGAGAGTGTGACCATCCTCGGTCTCGCGGAGCTGGCGGCGAAGCGTTACCGGAGCACGGTCACCTTCGGTCCGGAGCGCCACGGCGACCCACCCTCGGCGCGAATCGCGTCGGCTGCGGCCGCCCGGACGCTGGGCTGGCGTCCCGAGGTCGTTTTCGAGCAGGGCCTGGCCGAGCTGTTCGGCGACCTCGACGCCCGTCACAACGCGAGGCCCGTCTCAGGCGACTGACGTTGCCCCCACCATCGAGTGGGGCGCCGAACGGCTGGTGCTCGTCCGCCACGCGCTCGAGAGGCTGGCGCCGCCGCCACATGGCGGCGGCCGGATTCACCCGGTGGTCGGGCCGAGTGTCGGGGCGCTCGCGTAGATGTCGGGCCGCCGGTCGCGGAGGAGGTGGTTGCGAGGGGTGCGCCAGCGGGACCGGTCCACCGCGGTCAGGTCCACGTCGGCGACCAGCAGCTCCTCCCGGTCGGGCCCTGCCGGCCCGGCGAGGGGCCAGCCGTCAGGGCCCACGATGATCGACGCACCGAGAAAGGTGACGCCTCGCTCCTCCCCCACCCGGTCGGCGCAGGCGACCGCGGTGCCGTTGGCGGCGGCCGCGGCCATGGCCATGATGTCCCCCTGGCAGTACCCGTGCTCGTCGTGGAGACGGTGCCGGAACGAACTGACCCAATTGGTCGGGACGGCAATGACCTCGGCGCCCCGGAGGGCGAGGGCGCGCGCGACCTCGGGGAACCAGAGGTCGTAGCAGATGGCGACCCCGACGCGGGCGAAGGGAAGGTCGACGACCACCAGCTCGCCGCCCGGTTGAAACCAGGACAGCTCGTCGTAGAAGAGGTGGAGCTTGCGGTAGGTCGCCAACCGGCCCTCCGGACCGAGGACGACGGCGCTGTTGTAGCGGCAGTTGGCGCCTGCCTCGGCCAGGCCCCCGACCACGTACACGCCCAACCGGCGGCAGGCGTCCACCAGGGTCGCCACGTTCTCACCGGTATCGGCGTCCTCGGCCAGCCCGCCGGCCTCCTCCTCGCTGGAGAAGACGTAGCCCGACGAGGCCAGCTCGGGGAGGACGACGAGCTGGGCGCCCCGCTCCGCCGCGGCCTCGACCTGGGCGACCGCGGCGGCCCGGTTGCCGCTCAGGTCGCCGATGCGCGGCTCGTACTGGGCGACCGCGATGCGGACGGTCCGGTTCGGGGAGTCGGTCACGCCGCGAAGATGGTGGAGCGGTAGTAGGCGAGCTCGGCGATCGACTCCCGGATGTCATCGAGGGCGCGGTGCGCCTCGACCTTGGGCGGAGCCGCAGCGAGGATCTCCGGGTACCAGCGCCGGCAGAGCTCCTTGATGCTCGAGACGTCGATCGAACGGTAGTGGAGGAATTCCTCGATCTCGGAGAGGTGTGCGGAGAGGAAGCGCCGATCCGTCCCGATGGAGTTGCCGCAGAGGGGCACGGTCCGGGCCTCGGTAATGTGCTCACGGAGGAACTCGAGCGTCTGCCGACCGGCCTCCTGCAGGGAGATAGGCGACGCCTTGATCTCGGCCAGCAGACCCGACCTGGTGTGCATGGTCCGGACGTGGTGGTCCATCTCGCGCAGCTGGTCGCGGTCCGCGTGCACGACCAGATCCGGACCCTCCGCCACCACGGCGAGGTCGTCGTCGGTGATGAGCGTCGCGATCTCGACGATCACGTGGCGCGCGGGGTCGAGCCCGGTCATCTCGAGGTCCATCCAGGCGAGCACGACAACGATCCTATCCGAGGGGAGGCGCGCAGCGGAGCCGGCGTGGATTCTGGGTCAGGGTGTCGATGTCAAACGCACCATTCGCGGCGGCAGACTCGGCGAGGCACATGCAATCCGGCACCGGGGTTCCTCCTGGTCACGGCAGTGGTTGCGGGACTGCTATTGCTTTTGGTACCGAAGACGGTGACGGCTACTGCCTTCATACGCACATTCAACCACTCCCAGCCTCGGACACTCGTCCCGGGCTGTGCCTGAGCGCGTATTGCCGCCGGCCCAGTTGTCGGCACGGCCACGGTGCCAGCACGTTGCGGCTCGGTCGGGGCCGAAGCACCGCGTAGGGCCGCATGATCGGTAGGGATGCTGGTGCACCGTCTCACGGGAACGTTGACGGTGCGGCGTTGCCAGGATCTCCTCGGCTGTCTTGACCCAAACAAAGGGCTTGCAGTCGTTATTCCAGGCTCAGCGTCTCGAAGTCTTCTTTGACCTCCAGAGCACAGAGAGGTGAGCCACGGCGCGGATGAGCTCGCGCCGGACCAGGCCGTTGAGCGCAGCTGCCGTCTGAGGCGGATGAGTCAGCAGATCTGCGCCAACATCTCCCTGGCCCGCCCCCTTGGTGGGACCCGGGATCATCTTGTCGCTCCCCTCCGCGCTCAGCGCTGCGGTCGGCGCGGCGCCATCCAGCGTTCCCGCAGGGCGTGGGCGGCCAGCTTGGGTCGGCGATCGCGAGTGAAGACGCCCTTGCGGTTGCCGTCGACCCGATGGAGGCTCGGCTCGGTGCCGAAGTCGGCGAAGTTCCACACCTGCTCCCCCACCACCGCGTCGATCCGATCGAAGACGCGGTGGGACATGGCGAGCAGATCGCGCTGGTACTCCTCCGTCCACACCGATCCTGCAACGGCGCGCAGCCCCGCCACGGCGTCGGCGCCGTACTCAGTGATCACGATCGGCTTGGAGTAACCCTCGGACCACGCCCTGAGCTCCGCCTCGAGATGCCGCTCGGCGCTCGCCAGGTCGCCGGTGTCCACGTACCAACCGTAGTACCGATTGATGCAGAGGACGTCGAACAGATCGCTGATGGCGTCCCGACCCGGAGATTCGGCGTCGTGGTAGTTGGCGAAGCAGAGGGGGCGTGACGGATCAAGGCGGCGGGCCGCGGCGACCAGCGGCTCAAAGTACTCCCGGGCCGCCGGGTCCGTGGAGTCCGGCTCGTTGGCGAGCGACCACATCACCACGCTGGGGTGGTTCTTGTCTCGGGCGATCAGCTCGCGGATGGCCTGCAGGTGGGCCTGCTGGGTCAGGGCGCTGACCGTCGCCTCGCTGAAGGTGGGGCGGCGTGGAGCCCCGCGGCTCAGGCCGAGCTTCATGTTGAGGCCGACCGCGGGAGTCTCGTCGATGACCACGAGCCCGCGCCGGTCGGCGTACTCCATGACCTCCTCCGCATACGGGTAGTGGGAGGTGCGGAAGGAGTTGGCACCCACCCACTCCATGAGAGCGAAGTCGTGAACCATGAAGGCGTCATCGTGTCCCTTGCCGCGGATCTCGCTGTCCTCGTGCCGGCCGAACCCGGTGAAGCGAAAGGGACGACCGTTGATCAGGAAGCGATTGCCGTCCACGGCCACGGTCCGCACCCCGACCGGCAGGTCGTAGCGATCCTCGTCAGCGCCCGCGCCGCGCAGCCGGGCTCGCAACGTGTAGAGGTAGCCGTCGCCCGGCGCCCAGGGATGGACTTTGGGGATCCGCAACCGACCCACGGCTCCCGAGCCCGACGCCACCCGGACGGAATCGGCGTCGAACAGCTCCACCTCCACGCTGCCATCGGCGTCCGTCTCGATTCGATAGTCGACGCTGCCCGCAGTCCCCTGAAGGTCGGTGACCACGGGGATGTCCTCGATGTGGGCGACCGGGGTGCAGTAGAGCCATACCGTCCGGTGCAGGCCCGCGTAGTTGAAGAAGTCATGGAAGCACCGCTGCACCCGCCGGCCGTCCTCCGTCGTCTCGATTTCCCCGGGCGGGATGGTCGCCCAGCTCAGCTCGTTGTTGAGGCATACCGTGATCCGAACTGGCTCGCCAGGGGTCACGTGCCCGGTGATGTCCGCCTCGAACGGCGTGTATCCCCCCTGGTGGCGGGCGACCTGGGTCTCGCCGACCCAGACCGTGCCGCGGTGGGTGGCCGAGTCGAGCCGGAGGACGATCCGCCGTCCCCGCCACCCGAGTGGAATGAGGGCCTCGGTCTGGTACCAGACGTCCCCCACATGGTCGCGCAGCTCCCGCTCGGCCGGGATGTCGTTGTAGCTGGCGGGCACGGGCATCTCCACCCGCGAGGCGAGGGGGCGCTGCCACCACTCCGCCCGCCACCCATCCGATCCAGCGTCGGCCTGGAACCTCCACAGGCCATTGAGCGAACGTCGCTCGCGGAAACCGCTGTTGATCGGACGAAGCATGCTCGGTCGCCTCCTTTCAGACGGAAGACGTGGCCACCTGGAGGGGCCTGCGGATCGAGCCCAGCCTAGCAGCCCCGTCCCGGTAACCGCTGGCCGAGGGAGGGGTTGATGTGAGTCAATCTGGGGATGCCGAAGACGTTCCGCTCATACGCTCCCGACCAGATGCTGCTGCTGCCTTCGTCGGTGCAGGACTGGGTCCCCGAAGGGGACATGGCCCACTTCATCAGCGACATCGTCGACGCGCTTGACCTTTCCGAGATCGAGGCGGTCTACGAGGAGGAGTTGCGCGGCTATCCGCGGTACCACCCTCGGATGATGACCAAGCTGTGGCTATACGCTTACGCGGTGGGCATCCGCAGCTGCCGGAAGCTGGCGAGGCTGGCCACTCGGGACGTTGGCTGCATGATGCTGGCGGCGGGCAACCGGCCTGACTTCCGAACGCTCAACAGCTTCCGGCTCCGTCACCTGGCGGCGCTGGGAGGGCTGTTCCAGCAGGTGCTGCTGCTCTGCCGTGAGCAGCGCTTGGTGAAGCTGGACCACGTGGCGGTGGACGGCGCCAAGCTGAAGGCGAACGCCAGCAAGCCTGCGGCCATGAGCTACGACCGGATGCAGCCGGAGGTGGACACGATCACCGCCGAGCTGGACACGTGGTTCCGGGAGTGCGACCAGACCGACGCCGAGGAGGACGCCCAGTACGGGGCGGACAACGATGCCTATGAGCTGCCGGAGAACCTGCGCACCGCCGCGAAGCGGCGAGAGGCGATCCGCAAGGCGATCAAGGACCTGAAGGAGCGGGCCCAGGCCGAGGGGAAGACGGAGCCGGATGCCAAGGCGCAGCAGAACTTCACCGACCCGGAGTCTCGGATCATGAAGGGCGGCGATGGGGCCTTCATCCAGGGCTACAACGGGCAGGCGGCGGTAGACGCCGCATCGCAGGTGATCGTGGCGGCGAGGCTGACCCACAGCGCCGCCGACTGCCCGCAGCTGCTGGAGGTGGTGGCCGAGATCGAGGCCAACCTGGGGGAGCTTCCGAGGGAGCTCTCGGCGGACGCCGGCTACTGCTCGGAGGCCAATCTCGAGGCGCTGGATGAGCTCGGCGTGACCGCCTACGTGGCCACCGGGCGGATGCCGCGGAGCTACCGGTGCCCGGCGGCACCGCGGGGCCGGATTCCGGCGGGGCTGACGCGCCGGGAGCGGATGAAGCGCAGGCTGATGACCAAGCGGGGGCGAGAGCGCTACCGGTTGCGCCAGCGGGTGGTGGAACCGGTGTTCCGACAGATCAAGAACAAGGGGCTCATCCGGATCTGGCTACGCGGTGAGGAGAAGGCTGCGCACGAGTGGTTGCTTCACTGCACCGGGCACAACCTCAGCAAGTGCACGGGGCGTGGGCGTGATGGGAATCCCCGCCTGGCGCTGCCCAGTGCCCGGCAAGACCGACGCCCCTGCCGGCCAGGGCAAACCGGCCCGACCCCACTGCTGCATCTTCAACTGACCGGTCCCCTCCCGTTGGCCCGTCCCAGGCCATCAACCGTTGCGAGGATGGGCTGCTAGCCCGCTACTGAAGTCGTTAGTCGTCCTTGCCGTCAGATCCGGCCGGCGCGCTGCCGGCCGGATCTGGCCCGCCCATCACGATGGGCGGGCCGACCAGGGAACCGTCTGCTGACCGAGGTCAGAAGGACATGAGATGCGTCAGGCTACCGGCTTGAGCTGCATCAGGATGTAGGGCATCTGCGGATCGCTCGGGGTGGGGTTCATGTACGGGTGCGACTGGTTCGGCCAGCCGGTGTACTTGGCGCTACTGTAGACGTTCCAGTCGGCGCCGTAGACCACTGGAACATAGGGGACCTGGGTCGACATGATCGTCTCGAGCGACTGAACGATCGGGTTCACTGCCGCGGTGTCGCTGGGGTCGGTGCTGGCGTACTGCGTCAGGGCCTGCGCAGCGGCCGGAATGGAGACTCCCGTGTAGGCCGCGGCGTTCGACTTGACCGTGGGGTCCAACCAATTCTCGTACTGGATGTACGGGAGGCTGCCGCCAGCGCCCCAGATAAGCAGGGTCTGCCAGTCCGTGGTGCTGCTGTCGAATCCGGCGTACCAGTCGGAGTAGCCCTGGGCGGCCTTGGTGGTCACATCCATGCCCAGGGCCTGGAGCTCCTGCGAGATCAGGGCAGCATCCTCCCATTTGTCGGTGAACGCGACCGGGTCGTACACCGAGAAGCTGATGTCCTGGCCGCCCTTCTCCCAGCAGTTGGTCGCGCTGTTGCTGGTGCAGTTGCCGCCCGGGATATACGTCCCCGTGCTGCTGTTGTAGCTGGAGCTGGTCGGAGCCGTGTAACCGTCCGCGGTGAGGATGTCATAGACGTCATCGCCGCTGGGCAGCTTGTCGGCCTTGGCGGTCACCGCGTCCGGGACGTTCCCGGCGGTCGAGAGGTCGCCCGTGAGACTGCCGCTCGACGGGAGGTACGCCTTCTGGGCGGGCAGGATCAGCCCACTCGAAGAGCTCGCCGCAGTCTCATATCCGGACTCACCCAGGAGGCTGACGGCGTTGCGGTTGATGCCGTAGCTGATCGCCTTGCGGACTTGCGCATCCCCGATCCCCGTGGCCCCGCCGTTACCGGGGTTCTGGTTGAACTGGAGGGTCACGGTGTTGCCGGAGGCGAACCACGCGTGGTTGGTCTGGGGGTCGAGGTCGACGAAGCTGGAATAGACGTTGGGGATGTCGTTACCGGCCCAATCGAGCTGGCCGCTCACCAGGGCATCGCTGGCCGCGGCGTTGGTGGCGAGAGAGGGGGTCTCGATCTCGGATTCCGGCGGCTTCCCACCCCAGTAGTAGGGGTTCGGCTTCCACTTGATCAGTGAGCTGGAGTAGCTGTCCAGCATGAAGGGGCCGGTGCCGATCGGGTTGGTGATCGCGATCGTGGGGTTCGCGGCGATCTGGCTCGCCACCGACGCCTTGAGGATGTACGTGGTGCCGAGAACTTCGAAGAGGCTGGTGTACTGCGCCACGGCAAAGTGCAGGGTGACGGTGTCGCCCGAGACGGTCGGGGCCGCCGACTGCGCCGGGATGCCGGTGACGTTCGCCTTGACGGTGTTCATTAGCATATTGAAGGTGGCGGCAACGTCCGCCGGACCGAAGGGCGAGCCGTCATTGAACTTCACGTTCTTCCGGATCGTGACCTGCAGGTCCTTGCCACCGTTCTGGAAGCTGTAGGCGCTCGCAAGCCAGGGGTGGGTGCCGGAGGCGGTCGGGTCGAGTTGATCGAACTCGATCAGCGGCTCGTTGACCATCGACCGCGTACCCATCTGGGCCGCCACCGAGTTGCCGTCGTCGGGGTTGAAGTCGTCCGAGAACGTGACCCCGGTGGTCGGCTCGGCAATGAGGGGCGGACCCGCCGTGGTCGTCGACGACGACGCCCCGGGCGAGGATGTGCTGGAGCTCCCACACGCGGCGACGGCTAGAACCGTCACCCCGAGCAGGCCTGTCAATGCTCTTCGATTCATAAGCTCATGATCTCCGTGAGGCACCGCCCCGAAAGGGGCCGTGCATTCGAATGCAGCATAGTCGCGCCCAGCAGAGCCCATGGCACCTTGAGTCCATGGCCACGTAGGCCCCTAACCGACATGGGATTCCTTTCCACTAGTCCAGCCTCCCGACCCAGTTTCGCCATCACGCCCACCGTGGTGGCTCACCTTCTTGATACCGAGTTGAGTGACATCCGCTTCCCAGTCTCCGTCCCCAGATGCTCAGATGTTGTTGGTCTGGGGCCGGCGCCGTTGCCTGCGTCCCTCCGTCCATCGATCTCGTCCTTGTCGCTCGATATCCCCAAGGCGCGTGCGATGTTCGCCGCCGTATCCCGGCAGCAGGTGCCAAGCTCGAGGAGTCGCGGGTACATGCGGAAGTCGGGACCCGAGATGCTGATGGCGGCCGGCGAGGCCAGCACGTGATATGCGTCCGGGATCGCGGCGGCGACACAGACGACGCCGTCCTCGTTCTCCCGGTTGTCGGTTGCGTATCCAATGGAGGCGGTGGCGACGATCTCGTCTCGCAACACCTCTTCACTGACCAGCGAGTACTGGGTACGGGCCTCGTACGGGAGGTGCTTGAGGAGCTCATCCAGCAGCTCGGGAGCGAGTGACGCGCATATGGCCTTGCCCAACGCGGTCGTGTTTACAGGCATACGATCACCGAGGCGGGAGACCAGCTGGACCGCCTTGGAGCTCGCGAGCTTGTCGATGTAAACGACGCGCTCGTGTTCGAGAATGCCCAGGTGGACCGTCTCCTCGCTCTTGTCTCGCAGGGCGATGAGGTAGGGACGCGCCACCTCCGCGAGCGGCAGCGAATCGAGCGAGTGATGCGCGAGGCGGAGGAGCTTGGTGGTCAGGAAGTAGCGTTTCTGCGGATCCGGGCTGACGTAGCCCATTGTGGTGAGTGTTCGGAGCAGGCGGATGGCCGTGGCGTTGTCGACCTCGACCTCCCGTGCCAGGCCCGTGCTCGACAGACCGTGCGGCCGGTGAGCGATCGCCTCGAGCAGGGCAAGGCTGCGAACGACCGACCGCGTCAGCCCTTGCCGCGGCTTCGCTGGTTCACTGTGCGAATTTGGTATCCGCATGGTGAACCGAAGGTTGGCAAGTGAGACGCGGCCTTTCAAGGGTCTAAAGACCTGAGCGTGGGCAGGGTCTATAGCCCTACACTCGACTGTAGCGATTGCGGGGGCGCGAAAGTGGTCGCCTCTGCCTCGTTCTAACGGGGTCGGGCGGGGCTGGCTTGTCGGATGGGCTCCACGCCGAGCTCGCGCGCAAGGTTGGAGGGACCACGGCCCATCACGTCCATATGACCCTCACAACGGCCCTCAACGCGGGACGAAGCGTGGGCTCCCGGTGTCGTCGGCAATCCATGCCGTGTCCCCGCCACGGCGCGACGAGCGGGCCGTCGTCACCCTCTCCCCCGACGAGGTCGATCGGCTCCTCGCTGCGGCCGCCGGCGACCCACGGGAGGCCCTCTACGTCGTGGCGGTGCTGTTGGGGGTGCGAGAGGGCGAGCTCCTCGGCCTGCCGTGGGGGAACGTGGACCGGGCTCGGCGACAGCTGCGCATCACAGAGACCGCCTCGTGGACGCTGGAGGGGGAGCACGTGGTCACTCTGCCCAAGACCTCTGCGAGCCGCCGGAGGCTGATGCTGCCCCTCCTGGCGGTCGACGCATTGGCCCGGACGCCAAGGCTCGGCGACCTCGTCTGGCCGGGGGACGACGGTCGGATCATGCCGAGCTCGACGTTCACACACCGCTGGGAGGCGCTCCGAAGCCGCGCCGGATCCGGCCGGTGAACTTCCACGCCCTCCACCACACCGCCGCCACCATGGCGCTCGAGGACGGCCAGCCCGCTCACGTGGTCGCGGCCATGCTCGGCCATGCGTCAGTGGCAACCACCCTCCGCATCTACGCCCACGTGACCCAGGTCAGCACCGAGGCGCTGGTGGCCTCGATCGACGCCCGGCACGGCCGGCGTCTCCGTGTCCTCCCCGGGACCTAAAGGGCTACGAATGGGGGTACGGATTGGAAAGTCGTTGCCCCACAAGGGGTTTCTGGTGCCGGGAAAGGGAATCGAACCCTTACGAGCTGACGCTCACAGCGCCCTGAACGCTGCGTGTCTACCAGTTCCACCACCCCGGCACGCTTGGGGAACCGATCGTAGCAGGCGCGGCGCGGCCCGGCGGGGTCAGTGCACCCAGACGGCCGCCTGGCTGAAGGGGTTGCCGGCGGCCGGGATGACGACGTTGGAGAGCGACTTGCTGTCGACCACCAGGCCCTCGGCGGGCGCATAGAGGAAGACGGCGGGCGCGTCCTCCTCCATCGCCTGCACCACCAGGGTGGCCGCGGCCAGGCTCTGGTCCGGGGTGGTGACGGTCGCGAGCGTGGCCAGGTCCGTGTCCAGGAACGCATCGGCGGCACCGCCGGAGACGTTGTAGCCGTTCGGCGGGGTCGAGGTCGAACCCCAGAAGGGGATGAGGTCGGGATTGGCGCCCGCATCCCAGGAGGCGATCGCCAGCTGGAACTCGCCCGTGTCCAGCACCTCACTCAGGAAGCTGGCGCTGGGGTCCACGGAGACGGTCACCGCGATCCCCACCGCACCGAGCTGGGCGGCGATCATGCTGGCCACCTCGGGCAGGGGCGCGGCGTCGGGGACGCTCAGCTGGAAATCGAGCGGCACCCCATCCCGAGCGCGGTAGCCCTGGGGGGGGCCCACCCAGCCGGCCTCGTTGAGTCCGGCGGCGGCCCCGCTGGGGTCGGCTGCCACGGCCGACTCCGGGCCCTGCAGCCAGCCGATGCCTGCCGGAATGGGGCCGTACTGGGCCGCTCCCAGCCCGTCCAGCGGCCCATTGACCAGCGCACCGCGATCGACGGCTGCGGCGACGGCCTGGCGGACCGCGGGGTCGCTCAGGCCTGGCACCGTCTCGTTGAAGAGCAGATCGACGAACCCGAAGGTGAGGACGTCGCGGGCGACGGCCCCGTGCCGCTTCATCAGCTGGACCTGCTGGGCCGGGGTGGTGGCCAGGACAGCCTGCACCGAACCCGCCGCAAAGGCCTGCGCCGCCGCGGCGAAGGTGGTCATCGCCTGGATCTGGACGCGCTGGAGGCGGGGCGCGACCGCGGCGTGGGGATTGGCGCTGAGGGTGATGACGCCGGACCGTTGCGACTCCACCTCATACGGCCCCGAGGTGGGCAGCGGCGACGTCGACTGCCGGGCTAGGGCGGCGAGCGCCTTGGACGGCATGCCCCCGAGAGGAAGAATCGGGAGCTCGGTCAAGGTCACGGCGAGCGACGCCCGCGCGGCGCCGAGCGTGAGCACCAGCGCCTGGCCGGAGGTCCTGGCGGTCACCCCCCGCCAAGCGCTCGCGAAGGCGGCGTCGGGGAAGGCGGCGGATTGGACCCATTGGATCGTGGCCAGGGCGTCCTGCGCCGTGATCGGACTCCCGTTCGACCAGTGGAGGCCGGGGCGCAGGGGCAGCGTGTAGGTGAGCCCGGTCAGACTGATGGTGAGCTGGGAGGCTAGATCAGGTGCCGGGTAGGCGGTCGAGTTGAGCTGGAGCAGGCAGCGGTAGAGGAGCGGGGTGAGGGCCGCGACCGCCGGGTCCTCGGAGTCGATCAGGGGGTTGAGCGACAGGGGGAGGTGGTCGGTGAGCACCGCGGCCCGGTAGTCTGCGGAGGGGATGGCCTCGGACGCGGTGGTCCGGAAGTGCCCGACCAGCGCTACCCCGGTGACCCCGAGAGCGACCGCCAGCAGGGTGAGGGCCGCGCCGATCTCCAGCCGGCGAACCGGCCGGCGACGGATCAGCTGTTGTTGATCCAGACGTTGATCGCGGCGACGATGACGAAAAGGCCGATGAAGACGGCGCTCACGCGGAGCAGACCAGCTTCCAGCCCCCTCCGCCGGCGGTACCCGCCGCCAGAGTCGCCACCACCGCCGATGACGCCGCCCAGGCCCGTCGCCTTCGGGGTCTGGAGCAAGATGCCAAGGATCACGAGGATCGCCAGCACCACCTGTGCGCCGATGAGAACGTTTTGTAGCACGCAAACGCGCCTCCGAGTTTGATCGGCCGCCAGTATACGGCTTGGTCAGGATCGGAGCCCGGACGCGAATCCCGACTAACTCTATATACTTTCAGACCATGGCCGTGAGTGACGTCTTCAGCTTCCCCAACCCGGTGAACGAGGTCTCCGCGCGGCTGGTCGCGGGGGGGGCGGCGGTGGTCGCCTGGATCACGGTGGGCATCCAGTGGCCGTGGCTCCTCCCCTTCCTCACGTACGGCTTCATCGCCCGCCTCGCGAGCGGTCCCACGCTCAGCCCGTGGGGCCAGATCGTGACCCGGGTGCTCGTCCCGCGACTCCCCTTCAAGGCGAAGCTGATCCCCGGCCCCCCGAAGCGATTCGCCCAGGGGATCGGAGCCGTCTTCACCCTCGGGGCGACGGTGCTCTGGTTCGGCTTCGGTCTCGAGCTCCCCGCGCTGATCCTGGTGGCCTTCATCGGGGTGGCAGCCACCCTGGAATCCGTGTTCGCCCTCTGCCTCGGCTGCCAGGTCTTCAACGTGCTGATGCGGGTGGGGATCATCCCGACCACCGTCTGCGAGGCCTGCGCAAACTTCACGGTGGCCCGCTCGCACAGCTGAGCCACGCCGGGGGTCAGGCAGGCCGGGTGGGTGAGCCAGGCCGGGGCAGGTGCGTCGCAGCAGGTTCGCGGATCGCGCGACGGGCCGGCCGTCAGGCGCTGATCAGGCTGTGGCCGGTCATCTCCGCAGGCTGGGGGAAGCCGAGCACCTGGAGCACGGTGGGGGCTACGTCGCAGAGCCCGCCTCCGTCGCGAAGGGCGTGCGCCGACGATCCGATGAGCACGACCGGCACCGGGTTTGTGGTGTGGGCGGTCAGCGGATCGTTGGTGACGGGGTCGATCTTGTGTTCGGCGTTGCCGTGGTCGGCGGTTATCAGCACCGCCCCGCCGGCCGCGAGAGCCGCCGTGACCACCCGGTGGAGGCAGGCGTCGACCGTCTCGCAGGCATGCACGGTGGCCCCGAAGTCGCCGGTATGCCCGACCATGTCGGGGTTGGCGTAGTTGACGACGATGAGCGTCTCCTGCCCCGCCTCGATCCGCTCGACCACCTCGTCGGTGACCGCGACCGCGCTCATCGCGGGCACGCTGTCGTAGGTGGCGGTCTTGGGCGACTGGATCAGCTTCCGATCCTCGCCCTCGAAGGGGCGCTCCCGGCCGCCGTTGATGAAGTAGGTCACGTGGGCGTACTTCTCGGTCTCGGCGACGTGGAACTGGTGCCCGCCGCTCTTGCTCACCACCTCGGCAAGGCAGTTGTGGATCGCCTCGGGCGGGTAGGCGATCCGCACCGGCAGCCCGCTCTCGTACTCGGTCATGGTGACGTAGGTGAGACCGTGGGGGACCCGGCTCCGCTCGAAATGCGGGAAGTCCTGGTCGAGGAGGGCGTGGGTCAGCTGGCGGGCCCGATCAGGCCGGAAGTTGAAGAAGATCACCGCGTCCCGATCGGCGATGCGGACCGGCTGCTCACCCTCGCCGCAGATGCTGACCGGGGGCAGGAACTCGTCGGTGACCCCGGCCTCGTACTGCGACCGGATGTAGGCGACGGGGTCGGCGGCACGGGCCTCGCCGGTGCCGGCCACGATCTCGTAGGCACGCTGGATGCGGTCCCAACGCTTGTCGCGGTCCATGCCGTAGTAGCGGCCACCCACCGAGACGACGCGGCCCACCCCGACGCGCTGGAGATCGGCGAGGAACTTCTCCATGAAGCCGGCACCGCTATCAGGCAGCTCGTCGCGGCCGTCGGTGAATGCATGGATGTAGACGCGGTCGAGGCCACGACGCTTGGCCAGCTCGCAGATGGCGACGGCGTGGTCCTGGTGGCTGTGGACGCCGCCCGGCGAGATCAGGCCGAGGAGATGGAGATTGGTGCCCCTGATGCGCGCAGCATCGACGGCCTCCACCAGGGCCGGGTTCTCCAGAAGGCTGCGATCGGAGACCGCGCGATTGATCCTGGTGAGCGGCTGATACACCACCCTGCCGGCGCCGATGGTCAGGTGCCCGACCTCGGAGTTTCCCTGCTGGCCACGCGGCAGACCCACCGCCTCGCCGCTGGCGGCGGCCAGGGTGTGGGGCGACGTCGCCCACATCTCGTCCCAGTGCGGGGTCTGGGCGGCCGCGATGGCGTTGCCGAACTCGTCCGCGCTGTACCCCCAGCCGTCGATGACGATCAGGACGAGGGGACGGGGCCCGGACGTCACCGCTGCTCCGCGGCGGCGGCGGCCACCTCGGCAGCGCGGACGATGGCGGTGAAGGCGTCGACCTTGAGGCTGGCGCCGCCCACCAGTGCACCGTGGATGTGCGCCTGGCCGAAGAGCTCGGCGGCGTTGCCGGCGGTCACGCTCCCCCCGTAGAGGATGGGGACGGTGCTGGCCACCTCGCCGAGGAGCTGGTCCAGGCGGGTGACGATGTGGACGCAGACCTCCTCGGCCTGGGCCGGAGTGGCGGTCCGGCCGGTGCCGATCGCCCAGACCGGCTCGTAGGCGAGCACCAGCTCGCCGTCGGCCACGTCGTCCAGCTTCTCCAGGGCGCTCCGCAGCTGGCGATCGATGACCGCCATGGTCGTGTCCTCGAGGCGCTCCGCCTCGGTCTCCCCGACCGCGAGGATGACCCGAAGCCCGTGGCGCCGGGCGGCGATCAGCTTGCGGGCGATCAGCTCGTCGCTCTCTCCCAGGACATGGCGGCGCTCCGAGTGGCCGAGGAGCACGTCGTCGCAGAGACCGGCGAGCATCGCCGGCGAGACCTCGCCGGTGAAGGCGCCCTTGTCCTCGGCGTAGCAGTTCTGGGCACCCAGGCGGAGCGAGCTCCCCTGGAGCAGCTCCCGGACGCCGACCAGGTGGGTGAAGGGCGGCAGCACCTCCACCTCCACAGCGCTGCCGTCCAGCTCGGCCCGCATTGCACGAGCCAGCTCCAGCCCGTCGGCGACGGTGGTGTTCATCTTCCAGTTGCCGGCGACCAGCCGGGTCGGGCGTCGGGTGCTCACAGTGCGACCTTCTCC
>PLNE01000041.1 GCA_003141695.1 Candidatus Dormiibacterota bacterium | reverse complement strand
CCCAGGTGCCCGACGATCTCGCACTGGACTGGCGCGATGAGCTGCCCTGGGATGACGGGGGGGACGGGTCCCAGCAATTCGAGGGTGACCTCACACTCTCATCTCTTGGGCGATGACATTCTGCTTGCGAGCTTCCAGAACAGCACCACGGTCAACCTACAAGCCTACGCCGGCCAGGTGGGACCTAATGGGGCTACCGACATCGGGTGCGCCGCCTTCCGTAGCTCAGGCGGCTAGGACCCACCGGGAGCACCGCCCCGGGTGATCGTGCCTCGACGATCCCGTTCCCCCCGAGCGTGACGGGGGCTGCCGGAGGATCTAAGCCNNAGGAGGGCGGGTTGCATGGTGCCCGCATCCCCATCTTCGCGCCCCGTCCTCAGTCGGCCGGGCTGGTCCCCGGGTCGTCCTCGGGCTGGCCCAACTGCGCGGTGATCTCGGCGGCGATGTCGCGGAGCTCCTCCGCTCTCTTGCTCCGCGCTTCGTCTGTAGGCCCACCCCACGCCTTTATTGCATCGAACGCATTTGCAATAGGGTCTAGGGGCGCCGCCTCGACAATCGCCGCAGCTAGGACGAGAACCTTGGCCACCTCGCGCGCCTTACGTTCGTAGAGATGGATCACGGCGGACCTCCCATGTACCCCGCGTGGCCTCACGCGCGGGTAGATGGTACGAGACTGACGGGCCGCCCGTTTTACCGGACGATCTCCAGCCGGGGGCGAGCCATCCAGTCCGGCTCGGGGTCGGGCTCGAGGTTGCGGAGGAGCCCGGGCGGGTCGCGCCGCGCCTCGGGATTGTGCGCCGCGCTGATAGCGCGTGCCGACCCCTTATCGGGGGCGCAACGCTAAAGCCCTTCGCGGTTGCCGTTCGATTACAACGACTTGTTACACGCGCCCCAGATCCGCGCCGCTGTGCGGGCCTGAGAGGCCCGGGAGCGACGGCCCGAGGGTGAGCGTCCCTCCCCGAAGCACCGGGCTTGGCAGCTTGGCGCTTACTCGATCTCGCCCTCCGCCCGACGCCTTCGCCTGCTGGTAGAACTTGCAAGTGACCGGTTCCTCCCGGCTCCAGAGGTGGCGGTTGTTGTGTTCTTTGCCGAAAGGGGGGTGGGACCCGTAGCCCTCAGGCCCTTCAGATGTTCCTCGTGGCAGCGTGCCTGTTCCTCGGGGTCACCGGCATTCCAGGCAGAGGCAAACTCGATCGCGGACGCGTGAGGCTGTGGTCGCTTGAAGATCAGCCATACGCACTCGTCCGCGCCATGCACGCGGGGGACTGCGGACACCAACTCCCATCCTCCGGCTTCCACCGCATCAAGCGAGCCGCCACCGAGGACCTTTGCCTCTTTCCAGCCGACCATCGGAACGATCTTGTGCTCCCACTCCTGGGCCGCCATGCCTTGCGCTCCTGTAGCTGCCAACCCTGGCCGAAGCTTACGCGCGTTTAGCGACTTTCGCGCGTCCGCTTGCAGGTAATCTCGGCCGACCTTCCCCTCTCCTCCCAACGTGGCGAGCGGAGTATCCGCACCGCTGCCGGGTCGCTGTAAGGCCCCAGGACGCCCGGGAGCGATGGCACCGGGGTGATGGTGCCTCAGTCCTCGGGGCCGTCACTCGCCCTGACGTCCTAAGCCGCCGAAACGGGCCCGGTGGCCCTCACCGATCCGGGCGAACCGCAGACAGCGCCGGATCTCCACTGAGACCCCGACGAGTAGCGAGCGCCTGTGCGCTAGGGACCGTGAGTGTTACCGCGGATGACGCGGAGCGGTGGCTAGCCGCGGGGCTCCGCGAGGACCCCGGGCGGTTCCGCCCGGTGATCGAGCGTTCGTGCGCGCCCCGGTTCGACGCCTGGGCCTCGATCTCCTTGACGATGGCCCGAAGCCTCGTCGCGACCTCCTTCTGACTGGTGGGTGTGGCCCCGGCCCATAGCATCAACTGGTCGCAAGCGTCCGCAAAAGGTTCCCCACGGGCCCCCCCGAGCATCGCTGCAACTCGGTCGAGAACTTCAGCCACCTCGGCGCCGTCGCGGTCGTAGAGCTGAATCACCATGCACCTTCCCTGGCCGCGAGTGTAGCCCCTCGCCGTCGATCTGTCAGGTAGGCGCCTTTGGCTATCGCGGGCCCGTCGCGGATAGCGTCGCCCCTGCCGCGGCTAGGGCCCCGACGAGCGCACGGGAACCCGCCGGCCAGTCTCGCGAGGGCCATAGCGGAAGGCCACGGCCTCGACCGTCTCCCCGTCGCCGGCTAGGACCTCATGCGCCAGCGCCCGCCGAATCTGCTCCGAGCTGAGCACCGGGTAACGCTCGATCACCGGGCGAAACCGCTCGGGGTCGTCGCGGAGCCCCGCCGCTAGCCACCTCTCCGCCTCGTCGCCAGGGACGCTCACGGCCCAATCGTACAGCCGTTCGGCCCGCCGCCGGAGACCTGCCGCTGCCTAGTAGGAGATGCGTCCGGGTGGGTCGGTGGGCCGACGCCTCTCCCAGCACCGGTCCCCGCGGTCCCAGACCGCATCTGCTTCGGTTAGTCGCCGGAAGGCCGCAAGCACGCGCCTGCTGATCGCGGGATTCCCGGCCTCGTTGGCATAAACGAACTCGGCCCCAAACCGCTTCTCGATCTCGGACACGGCGTCATCCTGGTAGAGACGCCCCTTCGCCGTGAATGCGTCGCACAACCACCTGGCGACGACATCCGGAGTGATCTCTGGGGGCGACGTCCCCGGCTAGATGTCTGGGAGCAGACGTTCGTCCCGCTCTTGGTGATCGTCGGCTACATGGCCCGACGCAGTCGGGTAAGACTACGGATTAAGATCCACGACGCCAGCCATGATGGGGTAAACACGGAGGGAGCCAGAGCACGGGGCGATTGGGTAGCCATTGGCCCCCGTAAAGCTCGAGGTCACGGTCCCGCCACCCCCTGGCAACCCGATCTCCAACTGAGTGGCGCCTGGGCACGCTGCAGTTCCGCCTGGCACGTCGCTGTATAGAAGCACGATGGACGCTTGGCCTCCTCGGGCAGTAATCGTGACCAACTCAGGCGTGGTGCTCAGGAAGGCAAGCCAATTGTCGCCGTTCATTTGGTCGGTGGAGAGGTCTTGACCATTGGCCACCAGTTGCAAGGTGGGATAGCCATCTAGGGTGCACGGCTGAGTTCCAGTGTTTGTCAGAACTACGTCGTAGGCGATGGTGCCTGCGGCACCGTTCGACTGGCCCAGAGCCCCCGTGATGGCCGTCGCCTGGCAGACGGTCACGGTTGCCGCGCTGGGGCTTGGAGTTAGGGCGGCAATTGGAGTTGATTGAGGAGCGGGGCTCGAGGTATGACTTGGGTGCGTCTTGCTGCTAGTGCTTCCGCAGCCCACCGCCACTAGGCCGGTCAAAAGACAGAGGGCAACCCGTGCACAGAGATGATCACGAAAAGTGCACAGGTCTCGGGGNNGAAGCTGGATCATCCATTGCCTTAGTTAATACGCTGCAGCTCGGACAAACGTTACCGCCGGGTCTACCTCCCTCCCCGTGAAGACCCCGGGGGCCGCCCCCGTAGCGGCTTGCGACCCTCAGCCCGGCGCTCTCGGTAGTCCACGCTCGGCCCGAAGCGCGGCGGGTCGAACGAGCTGCCGTCGTGCCGGTGCGCCTGCCGAAGCGCCAGGTCGGGAAGGAACTTGCGGGCGATCACCTGCCCGAGCACCCCGCCGTAGGTCAGGTGATGACAGCGGACGACGTAGATGGCGCCGGCAGACCTCGAGGTATCGCTCCGGGTCCGCCTTGGCCGCCTCGCCGAGCCATCGCTCCGCCTC
>PLNE01000077.1 GCA_003141695.1 Candidatus Dormiibacterota bacterium | reverse complement strand
CGGCCCTTGCGGTTTTCAAGTGCCCCGTTTGGCGTGTTGTCTGGTGTCGCTGGGTGTCACTCTGAACACGAATCACGACATGGCTGTGGTAGTTGGATGACGTTCCGTACCGTCTGGTGCCGCCACCGTGGGGGTAGGGACCGGGGTAGTTGCGACGGCAGAATATCGGGCCGGAAGCGCAAGGGTGAGCGGCGTCTGACTGGAATTGGCGGACGTCAGCACCGCGCCTGCAGTGACGGCTGGCTCTCGAGGACGCCCGGCAGGTTTCGGCTGCCCGGTCATCCACGCCCCACCGGACCTGTCGCGCGATCAGCCCGCTGACGCGCCGGTCGCGTCGAGCAGCTGTTCTCCTGCTCGCGCAGCGCGAGAACGGCCAGCGCGAGCGTTTCGGTGAGAGCGGTTGCACGATCCGTGCAGCGGCACGGCGGCGCCCTCGCTACCGACCGTTGTGCAGCCGACGCCGAGAAGGCGCTGGCGCACAAGGCTCTTTGGCTCATCCCGCGCACGGGACCTTTGGCAGGCGTGTGCCTACAATCGTTGCGTGGTGACTCGCATCGCCGCCGGTCTGGGTGTGGCACAGCGCCGCCCGAGCCGGCTCCATGCGCCGGCCTCGTCGCGGTGGCTGCTCGGCCTCCTAGCCGTCGTGCTGGTGGCCGCCGGCGCACTCGGCGTCGCCCGCGCGGCCTCCCCCGGGGCCTCGGCGAACACCGCCACCCAGTCGGCAACCCGGGTCGTGGCGGTGGCCGCGACCAGCCGCATCTCCTCCTGGCTCGGCCAGGTCGACCAGGAGCTCGACGACTACGCCGCAGCCATCGTGAGCGACTCCGGGGAGGACCCCGCCCAGCTGTCCGCCAGCTTCCAGACACTGCTCACCGGCACCGGCGACTTCACCCTTCTCGAGTGCACCGACCTCAGCGGCGATGTCATCGCCGCGAGCAGCGGCTCCGACATCGACCTGGTCGGCGCCGGATGGCTGGCGGACGTGAGCGCGACCCCCCTGGTCACCCGGATCAGCTTGAGCGGCAGTTCGCTGCGGTGGTTCGTTGCCCGGCTGGCGACCACCGGTACCTTCGACGGCATCTTGGTGGGGGCGCTGGAGGCCAGCCAGGTGGCCAACCTGCTGGGCTCCGTCGACCCCGGCGCGACGGCGACGGAGAGGGTGGACGTGGTGCTTCCCGGCAGACTGCTCTTGTACAGCTCGGCGATGACCTCGACGCTGCACGCGGGACTCACCGACGCCTCGATGATCGCTGACGGAGCCCTCAGCACCCGGGTCGTCTCCCCGGCGGTGACCGCCGCCCTCGTCGGTGGCACCGGGGTGGCCAGCTACTCGACGAACGGCGTCAGCACCGTCGCCGGGTACGACAGCGTCTCCCTGCCGGGCTGGGAGATGGGGGTCGTGGTGACCGAGCCATCGGTGGTGGCGGCGGCGGCAGGCCAGGGGCTGCCGGGTCCGGCATGGCTGCTGCCCTCGGTCGCCCTGGCGGTGGGCCTGGTGCTGCTGCTGGCCCTGGCCGACCCCCGGCGCACCCGCGCCATGGTCGGCCCGGAGGGGCGTCTGCGTCAGGCGGGCACCGCCCTCACGCCCATGCGCCTGCGTTCGGGCGCGCGGGGTGCCGGCTCCGGCGGGGCGGCCATCGCCGTGCCGCCTGCCGCCGACCTGGGCGAGGCCGGCCCGACGCTGGCCCACGACGCCTCCCCTGTGGCGGACACGCCCCCGAGCAGGCGTCGGCGTCTGCGCGGCCGCTACGAGATCCTGGAGGTCGTCGGCAGCGGTGGGGAGGGCCAGGTGTTGCGGGCTCTCGACCACCTCCACGCTCGGCAGGTGGCCATCAAGGTGAGGCACCTAGATCCCCACGACATCTCCCGCCGCCGCGACATCCTCAACGAGGCGAGCGTCCTGCTGCGCATGACGCCCGACCCTCATGCCAGCGTCGTCCGTGAGGACTTCATCGTCGGCGATCGCTACTACCTGGTCATGGACTGGATCGATGGGACGCCTCTGGATCGGCTGCTGGGCGAGCGGGGCGATCCCGGCCTGCCGTGGGCGGCGGTCCTGGACTGGATGGGGCAGGTCGCCGAGGTCCTCGACCACCTCCACGGCCAGACGCCCGCAATCGTCCACGGCGACGTGAAGCCCGGCAACGTGATCCTCACCTCGGCCGCGGATCGCCGCGCCATCCTGGTCGACTTTGGCATCTCCCAATACCACGAGGTTGCCCCCGGTTCTGGCGTCGGCGTCGACGCGCGAGAGGTGGTGGGCAGCCCCGGGTTCATGGCCCCGGAGATGCTGGCGGGGGCGCCGCCGAGTCCCGCCACCGACGTCTTCAGCCTCGCCGCCACCACCTTTGCCCTACTGCTCGGCCATCCCCCGCGCCTCGGCGGGCCCCCCCAGTGGAGGGGCATCGATCCCGCCATCGCCGCCGTTCTCGAGCCCTTGCTCAAGACCGGTCTGGCGGTCGACCCGGCCCGGCGGCCGCCCTCAGCAGGCGGCTTCATCGCCTCCCTGCGCGTGGCCGCGGGCTGAACCGGGCGGTGCGCCCTCGCGTCAGCTGACCCGGCGGCCGCTGCCCTCCACCACCCCGGATCGCCGCCGGGCAACGTCCCCGCGGGCGGACTCCGAGCGGCGCCGGGGTTCCGCGACCTCCTCGTGGCTCGCCGAGATCATCTCCGAGATGGCGACGGCGCCCCGCCGGAGGGCGTCGTTGGCGAGGCGGACCCGGCGCCGGTCGCCCTCGTCGGAAATGCCGAACTTCACGTAGAGGTTGCCCAGGTGGTACTTGACCGCCGTCTCGGTGACCCGGAGGGCCGCCGCCATCTGGCGCACCGAGGCCGGCTCGGTGAACATGTCCCCGAAGGCGACCGGCCGGCACAGCGCCTCCAGCACCGCCTGCTCGCGGTGGGTGAGTGCCGGGGCCCGGCTCACGGCCTGGGTGACGGTCAGGCTGCCGGCGACATCCGCCGCCCGGAAGAAGATGCGGACCCCCCCCACCTGGATCTCGTCGTCGGGCCGCAGCACGCGCTCGCCGAGGATGCGCTCCGCGTTCACGTACGTCCCGTTGCGGCTGCCCAGGTCGCGGACGCTCCATCCCGAAGCCACTCTGGCGATGACGGCGTGGAGGCGCGACACCTCGGCGTCGTCGGCGAGGTGCACCGCCGTCTGCTGGCCGCGGCCGACGGTCACCGCCTGATCGCTCAGGACGGCGATCTCCCGCCCGGAACGCCTCCAGATCTCCAGATACGGCTCCATCACCTCACCCCAGGCGGGCCGCGCCCAGTGTCATCATGCGCGACCCGGCGGCCGGACGCCACCCCGCTCCTGCCGGGCCGATGGGGAACGGACGTGCGTCGGGGCGGGCCTCAGCTGGTGCTCAGGCTGAGCTCGGTCTGGGGGTTGAACAGGTACACGTGGCGAGGGGCCGCCGAGAGGATCACGGTGTCTCCCACCGCGAGCCGCGCGTCCGCCTCGACGATGGCGACGACGTCCCTGCCCGCGGAGACCGCGTGGATCAGCTCGTCGCTGCCCAGGAACTCCACCACATCGACGCTCGCCGAGATCCGCAGCCCCGGCCCCTCCGGCTCCCCCAGGTGCAGGTGCTCCGGCCGGAAGCCCACCGTTGTCGCCTCCATCCCCAGGTTGCGCAAGCGCGCCCGCTGGGCGTCGTCGAGCACCACCTGGATTCCGTCGCCGACCAGGCGGGAGCCGCCGTCCTGCTCCAGCTTGAGCTCCGTAAAGTTCATCGAGGGAGAGCCGATGAAGCCGGCCACGAAGCGGTTGCACGGCTGCTCGTACAGCTGCTTCGGAGTACCCACCTGCTGGAGCACGCCCTCGTTGATGACGGCGATGCGGTTGGCCATCGTCATCGCCTCCACCTGGTCATGGGTCACGTAGATCATGGTCGCCTGCAGCCGCTGGTGCAGCCGGGCAATCTCTGCCCGCGTCTGTACGCGCAGCTTGGCGTCCAGGTTGGA
>PLNE01000061.1 GCA_003141695.1 Candidatus Dormiibacterota bacterium | reverse complement strand
CCTACTGAAAGATCGAGGCTAGAAGGACTGTCCAGGGCCGGGCCGGCCCAGCCACCGAAGTGTCGGAACCGCGGAGACACCGTTGGCGCCCCCGCGGTTCCGGGTGCCGGTGTCGGGTCTCAGCGCGGGCCTCGGACGCGGCGCTGAGTACCTCCTACCCAGGGCAGTGAGGACCTCCGGCCCTGGCCCCGCTTCTCTCCGGCCGGGAGAATCGGCCGCGCATGGCCGTCGACCTCGCACGCTGGCAGTTCGCGATCGTCACCGTCTTCCACTTCTTCTTCGTTCCCATGACGATCGGGCTGGCGTTCCTGGTGGCCGTGATGCAGACCCTCGCCCTGGTCCGGAAGGACGAGACGTGGGACCGGCTGAGCCGCTTCTTCGGCCGGATCTTTCTCATCAGCCTGGCCGTCGGGGTCGTCTCCGGAATCGTGCTCGAGTTCGAATTCGGCCTGAACTGGTCGGCGTTCTCCATCTTCGTCGGCAATATCTTCGGCGCCCCCCTCGCCATCGAGGGCCTGCTCGCCTTCTTCCTCGAGTCGACCTTCATCGGCCTCTGGATCTTCGGGCGGGAACGCCTCTCCCCGCGCCTGCATCTCGCGACCATCTGGCTGGTCAGCATCGGGACCGTCCTCTCGGCGTTCTTCATCCTGGCCGCCAACGCCTGGATGCAGCACCCGGTCGGTTACACGGTCGAGGGTGGCCAGGCGGTGCTCACCAACTTCTGGGCCGTGCTCGGCAACTCGACCCTCTGGGCGTCGTTCGTCCACACCGTGGCGGCCGCGCTCGCCACAGGAGGGGCGCTCACGCTCGGCATCGCCATCTGGCGCGCCCGCCGCGCGCCCGACGACGGGGAGCGCGAAGCCTACCGGCGGGCCGCCGCTCTCGCCTGCGCGGTGTTGCTGGTCACGGTCGTGGTGACCGCGGTTTCCGGCGATCTCCAGGCCCGGCTGATGGACGTCCAGCAGCCGATGAAGATGGCGGCCGCCGAGGCCCTCTACAACACCCAGAACGGGGCGAGCTTCTCACTGCTCACCATCGGCAACCTGAGCGGCCAGCCGGTGTTCCAGATCCGGGTGCCCCACCTGCTGTCACTGATCGCCGACATGAGCTGGAACGGTCAGGTCGTCGGGATCAACCACATGCAGGCGGCCGAGGTCGCCAAGTACGGGGCCGGCAACTACGCACCGATCCTCTGGATGACCTACTGGTCGTTCCGGGCCATGGTGGGCGCCGGCATCCTGATGATAGGGGTCTCGGCGTGGGGCGTCTGGCTCTGGTGGCGCAAGCGGCTCGCCGCGAGCCGGTGGTTCCGCCGGGCCGCCGTGGCCGGCATCGTACTGCCGATCATCGCCAACGCCTCCGGGTGGATCTTCACCGAGGCGGGACGGCAGCCGTGGATCGTCTACGGCCTGATGCAGACCGCCAAGGGCGTGTCGACGGTCGGAGCCGGGGACGTGGCCCTGACCACGGCAGTCTTCGTCGCCGTGTACACGATCCTCGCGGTCCTCGCCGTGGTGCTGGTGCTGCGGGCGGCCCGCCACCCCTTCGACGAGATCGGTGAGCCCCCCGCGGACGCGGACCCCCTCCCCGCTCCCGGACTGGTCTACTGAGGAGCCTGACGTGGCCACGTACACCGGGCTGAGCGCTCTCTGGTTCTCCCTCATCGGGCTGCTGTGGGCCGGCTATTTCTTCCTCGAAGGATTCGACTTCGGGGTCGGCATGGTGAGCCCGCTGGTGAGCCGGGACGACACCGACCGCCGGCTCTGCATGAATGCGGTCGGACCGGTGTGGGACGGCAACGAGGTCTGGCTGCTGGTCGCCGGAGGGGCGACCTTCGCCGCCTTTCCGCTCTGGTACGGGCTGCTGTTCCAGGGCGCCTACCTCGCCCTCTTCCTGGTGCTGATCGCCCTCATCGCGCGGGGCGTCTCCTTCGAGTTCCGCGGCAAGTTCGACGACCCCCGGTGGCGGCGGGTCTGGGACGTCGCCAACTTCGCCGGCAGCCTGGTCGCCGCCCTCATCTGGGGGGTCGCCTTCACCAACTTCGTCCACGGGCTGCCGCTCTCCAAAGCCGGCTACACCGGCGGTCTGATCGGGCTGCTCAACCCCCTGGCACTGGTGGGCGGGCTGGCCGCGCTCGCCGTCTTCGCATTCCACGGCTCGGTCTTCCTCTCGCTCAAGACGAGCGGCGGGCTGATGCAGCGAGCTCAGCGCGTGGCCCGCATGGCCGGCGGTACCGCCGTCGTCCTGCTCACCGCCACGGTCGCCTGGGTGGCGGCAAGCGGCCGGCCGTGGCAGTCCCTGGCCGGCGCGCTGCCCGGCGCCATCCCGCTGGCCCTCGGCGTGCTCGCCGTGGTGGTGCTCGCGATCGCCACCCTCCTGGTCATCCGGGGAAGGGATGGGCTCGCCTTCGCCGGAACCGGCGCCGCCATCCTGCTCGCCCTGGGGGCGGTCTTCGCGTCGATGTATCCGGCGGTGATCCCGGCGAGCAACGGCGCGTCCCTCGCCCTCACCGTCGGGGCCGCCGCCTCACATCCCTACACCCTGGAAGTCATGACCGTGGTGGCCGCGATCTTCACCCCCTTTGTCCTCCTCTACCAGGGCTGGACCTACTGGGTGTTCCGGCGGCGTCTCCAGCGGCCGGGGGCGGTGGCGGCCCCGGCTACCGGCGCCAGCGGAGGCTGAGAGCTTGCCCGCCGGCACCGGCATCGCCCGGAGAGCGGCGGGGAGCGCAATCGGACCGGTGGAGCGCCGTCTGGTCCGGGAGCCGGCTGTGCGCCGGTCGGTGGCCGTCTCCGTCGTCATCGGACTGGTGTCCGCGGCCAGCGTGGTCGTCCAGGCCGTGGCGCTCGCCGGCCTGCTGGCGGGCGCCATGGGATCCGCCACCCAGGACATCCTGCCACCGATCCTCTGGCTCACCGGGGCGATCGCGATCCGCGGCCTCTGTGCCCTCGCCGGCGAGCTCCTCGCGGGGCGCGGCGCCGAGATCGCCAAGGCGGAGCTCCGCCGGCACTTGCTCGACGCGGCGCTGCACCGGGCATCCGGTCCCGGCGCTGCCGGCGGCGGCGTGGGCGGCGGCGATGTGGCGACCCTTGCCGGGCGTGGCATCGACGCCCTCGACGCCTACGTCGGCCGCTGCCTGCCGGACCTCGTGCTGGCCGCGGCGGTGCCGATCGCCCTGGTCGCCGTGATCGGGGTCCTGGACTGGGTGTCCGCGATCATCGTCGTGGCCGCCCTCTGCCTCTTCCCCGTGTTCGGCGTCCTGGCCGGCCAGTCGAGCGGCCGGCTGGCGGCGCGGCGCTGGAGCCATGTGGAGGTGTTCGGCCGGCAGATCGCCGACATCTTCGATGGTCTGGCGGTGCTCAAGGCGTTTGGACGCAGCAAGCGCCAGCGGGAGCGGATCGCGGAGGCGGCGGAGGGGCTCCGCCTGGCGAGCCTCTCGACGCTCCGGGTCGCCTTCCTCTCGGCGCTGGTGCTCGACACCCTAGCCTCGGTGTCGGTCGCCCTGGTGGCTGTCCCGCTCGGGCTGCGGCTGCTCTCCGGGTCGATCCCCCTCGCCCCGGCGCTGGCCGTGCTGATCGTGGCCCCCGAGGTCTTCCTCCCCCTGCGGCGGGCGAGCGCGGAGTTCCACGAGAGCACCGAGGGACTCGCCGCGGCGCGCCGGGCGATGGATGTGATCGAGGGTGGCGGCACGGGCCGAGAGGCGGGCGGCGCGGGCAGAGAGGAAGGCGATACGGGCGGAGAGCGAGCCGATGCGACGGCGGGGACTCGGAAGCCCGGCGATCCGGCGCGAACGCGGGTGGCGCTGCACCGCGTTCGGGTGGAGCTGCCCGGTCGGGAGGAGGCGGTGCTGGATGGTGTGTCACTCACCATCCGGCCGGGAGAGAAGGTGGTCCTGGTCGGGCCCAACGGTGCCGGGAAGTCGACGACCCTCGCCCTCCTGGTCGGGTTCCTTGCCCCCTCGAGCGGATCGGTGACAGTCGGGGGCGTGGAGCTGCGCGGTCTGGATCGCGACGCGTGGCGGCGCCGGCTCAGCTACCTCTCGGAGCACCCGACCCTCATCGCCGGCTCGCTGGCCGACAACCTCCGGCTGGCCGATCCCGCCGCCGGGGACGACCGCCTGCGGGAGGTGCTCAACGAGATGTGCGCGGGCGATCTGCTGGCGAGCCTCCCCCACGGGCTCGACACCCAGCTCGGAGAGGGTGGTCGCCAGGTCTCCGCCGGTGAGCGCCAGCGGATCGCCCTGGCTCGGGCGGTCCTGCGCGACGCCTCCCTCCACCTGCTGGACGAGCCGACCTCCCACCTGGACGACGACACGGAGGCGGCCGTCGTCCAGGCGCTCGGCCGTGCTCTCTCCGGGCGCAGCGCCCTGATCGTCACCCATCGGCCGGCGGTGCTGAGGCTGGCCGACCGCGTGGTAGTGCTGGAGGGGGGTCGCTTCGTGACAGCCCGCGGCGCGGGCACCAGCGCCACCGGGGCCACCATCCTCCCCGAGCTGCGCGGATGAGACGGGCGATGGATCGGAGGTCGAGCGCCGGGCGGCTCAGCCGGCCGGCCGGACCGCCTGCGCGTCGCGACCTGGGAGCGGCGGCCGGGGCCGGAGCGCTCTCGGCCGCGTGCGCCATCGGTCTCCTCGCCACCTCGGGCTGGCTGCTCACCCGGGCCTCCCAACGACCGCCGGTATTCGACTTGGCGGTCGCCATCGGTGCAGTGCAGGCGTTTGCGCTCGGGCGCGGGATCACCCGCTACATGGAGCGGCTCGCCGTTCACGGCATCTCCCTGGAGACGCTCTCGCGGCTCCGTCTCTGGCTTTATGACGTCGTCGAGCCACTCGTCCCGGACGGCCTGCGCGCGGCGGCGGCCGGCTCGCGCGCCGCCGTCTCCCGGGCGACAGGCTCGCTGCTCAGCGGATTCGTCGCCGACACCGAGGACGTGACGGAGGCCCTCGCCAGAAGCACCACGATCACGATCGACCTGGGCGCGAGCGTCCTCCTCGGCACCGCGGTGGCCGCGCTGCTCGACCCGGCGGCCGGAGCCATCCTGCTCGCCGGTGCGGCCGTCGTAGTCGCCGTGTCGGTCCTCGGCGCTCAGCTCGGACGGGCCGCTGCCGGCCGGGCCGCCGCGATCCGCGCCGAGATGGCCGACCAGGTGCTGGAGATGGTGCGCTCGGCGCCCGAGCTCCTCGCCTTCGGCCGGCAGGACCTGATCGCCGCGCGGCTCGAGGGTGCGCGTCGCCGCGCCCGCAGCGCGGCGCTCCGGCAGGCGCTCGGCACCGGGATCGCCCGCGCGCTGGCCACATGGGCTGCCGGTGCGGGGCTCGTCGGCGTGGTCCTCGCGGGCCTGGCGGCCCACCGGGCCGACCGCCTCTCGGGGATCATGCTCACGGTCCTGGTCCTCGTCGCGGTCGCGGCGCTTGACCAGGGCGCCCTGCTCCCGGCCGCCCTCGCCGGACGCGCCACCGGGAACGCGGCAGCGGCCCGGCTCGCCGAGCTCGCCCACCTCGAACCGCCGGTTCGGGAGCCGCTCGCCGACGCGAGCCCACCCTCCGGGGGGACGGACGCCGTGCTCGACCACGTCGAGGTCATGGCTCCGGGCGCCACGCGGGCCGCCTCCCCCACGGACTCTCGCCTCCCGGCGTCGCCCATCCCGGCTATCCCCATCCTTCACGACGTCTCGCTCACCGTGGCACCGGGGCGGCGCGTGGCGCTGACCGGCCGCAGCGGGGCTGGCAAGTCGAGCGCGCTTCACGTCCTCCTCCACTTCTTGGAGGCCTCCTCCGGGAGCGCCCGCATCGGGGGCGTGGACGTGCGCCGGATGACCCGCACCGGGCTGGCCCGCCACGTGGCCTGGCTTGCCGAGGAGACCCATCTCTTCGCCGCCACCCTGGCCGACAACCTGCGGCTGGCCCGTCCGGAAGCGACCGACGCCGAGTGTGTCGCCGTCCTCGATGCGGTCGGCCTGGTGGCCTGGTATCGCTCCCTGCCCGACGGCCTGAGGACGGTGCTCGGGGCCGGGGGGCGGGATCTGAGCGCCGGTGAGCGCCAGCGTCTCGGCATGGCGCGAGCGCTGCTGTCCGGTGCCGAGCTGCTGCTCCTCGACGAACCCACGGCGCACCTCGATCCGTGGTCATCGGCCCACGTGCTCGGCGAGCTGCTCGGCTCGGCCGTCTCTCGGTCGGTCCTGCTGGTGAGCCACGAGCCCGGGATCGGCGACGAGGTGGACGAGATCGTCACCCTCGACCACGGGCGGATCGTGTCGCGGGAGGCGACTGCCTGACCTGGTCCCACCGAGTCGGTGCGCTTCGACCCTGGCGTATAGGGCCGAGCGCTGCGATGGTGGGGTCCCCTCCCCATTCGGGTCCGCGAGATGCCCCCCACAGACCACCTCCGTCACCTCCACGACCGGCTCCGCAGCGGAGTCGCGCTGGTCTCACAGCTCGAGGAGGTGCTCCACGAGCGGGGCAACCCGGCAGGCAAGTTGGCGGCATTCGCCCGGGTGTCCGACTACCTCCAGGATGTGATACTGCCCCATCTGCGCGCCGAGCGGGCGGCCCTCTATCCCGAGGCCGAGCGCTTGCACGGGATCGACCCGCCGCTGGTGCGCCGGCTCAACGACAACTGCGAGGAGCTGGAGCAGCAGGTGGCTCGGGTCCTCCACGACCACGCCCGCTTCCGCGGCGGCGTGCACGACAACGTGGGCTGCCGGCGGCACATCACGGCCCTGGTCCGCCTCCTGCGACGCCACCTGCAGGCTGTGGAGGACGAGCTCCTGCCGTGCCTCGACCGTGAGCTTTCCGACGGCGACCTGTACCGGATCTACGAACGCATCCAGGAGGTGAGCTTCGACGAGGAGCTCGCCGGCAGGGTGCCGGCCGGAGCCGAGGCTGCCGTGGCTGCTGCGCGGCGGCTGCGCGACAGTCAGGGGATCGACTCCGAGCTCTTCTTCCTGGGTGAGTACGTCAGCGACCCCCAGCTCGTCGAGCGCACGGTCGCCACGACCATCGAGGCCTGCCGCCTGCTGGGCTCGGCCGGTCTCGCCGCGCATCTCTCGATCGATCCGACCGCCCTCGGGCTCCTCACGGACCCCGACGCCTGCCGCCGCAGCGCCGAGCGGATCGCCCGCTCGGTCGCCGCGCAGCCGCTGGGTCGCCTGAACTTGGTGATGCTGGACATGGAGGACCTGACGCTGGTCGAACCGACGCTCCGCCTCCACCGCGAGCTGCTCGCGCTGGGCCTGCCGGCCGGCATCACCCTGCAGGCGAGGCTGCGCCGGACAGCCGACGATCTCGGCCCGCTCCTGGGACAGCCGACCGCGGTGCGTCTCGTCAAGGGAGCCTTCCCGCTGGGTCCCGAGCACGACCATCAGGGCGGACGCGCCGTCAGCGCCGCCTATCTCGCCCTGGCCACCAGGATGCTGGCGCCCGCGGCGCGGGAGGCGGGGCTGCGGCCCATCTTCGCCACGCATGACGGGACGCTCCTTCTCCGCCTCGCCGCCCTGGCCCAGAGCGAGGGGTGGGCGCCGGACCAATTCGAGTTCGAGATGCTTCTCGGCGTCCGTGTGGACCTGCAGCGCCGGCTTCGCCGCGAGGGCTTCTCGGTGCGCGCGCACCTGCCGTTCGGCACCGGCGGTCAGGCATCCGCACTCCCCGCGGGCGGCGAGCACCCCGCCGAGGCCCTGCACCTGGGGGAGGCTTAGCCGGGGCCGGTCCCTGCGACCATGGGTCCTTCGGCTCTGCCGGAGAGGGGGTCGCGGACCGTAGCATGTGGTCATGGACGGTGTGAACCAGAACGGGAACGCCGGAGCCGAGCCGGGAGCGCCGCCCTGCCACGACGATGCTTGCATCACGTGTTCCGACCAGGCGGTGTCGAGCCGGGTGATCGAGCTGGGTGAGATGGGCATCGCCCTGGTGGACACCGGGGCGTCCCGAGAGCTGATCAGCGTCGCCCTGGTGGATGCCGGGCCCGGGGACACCGTGCTGGTGCACGCCGGCGAGGCGATCGCCGTGGTCGCGAGGGTCTAGCCGTGTGCCTGGGCATCCCGGGTGAGGTGGTCACCCTCGACGCGGAGCGGCCGGGCATGGCCACCGTCAACGTCGGCGGAGCACGTCGCCAGGTCAACGTGATGCTGATCGAGGAGGACGGCGTCGCGCCCGGCGACTGGGTGCTCATCCACGTGGGCTTCGCACTCGCCAAGATCGACGAGGAGGAGGCGCAGCTCACCCTCTCCCACCTGGAGGAGATGGGCCAGGCATACCGCGACGAGTTGCAGGCGATCTCCGACTCGCGGATCGACTGATGGGCCCGGAAGGGATGCGCTTCGTCGACGAGTACCGCGACCGCGAGAAGGCGCAGGCGCTGGCGGCGAACATCGCGACGCTCGTCGAGCCGGGGCGTCGCTACGGCCTGATGGAGATCTGCGGCGGGCACACCCACACCATCTACAAGCACGGCATCGAGGACTACCTCCCCGAGGAGGTGCAGCTCGTCCACGGACCGGGGTGCCCGGTGTGCGTGATCCCCATGGGGCGGATCGACGACGCCATCTGGATCGCCGAGCAGGACGGCGTCACCATGACGTCGTTCGGTGATCTGCTCCGTGTCCCGGGTGCGCGCGGCTCCTTCCTCGACGCCAAGGCTCGCGGCGCCGACATCCAGATGGTGTACTCGCCGCTCGACTCGCTGAGGATCGCGCGCAACAATCCGCATCGGCGGGTCGTGTTCATGGCGATCGGCTTTGAGACCACCACACCCTCGACAGCGATGACCGTGCTCCGAGCCGCGGCCGAGGGGCTCGAGAACTTCTCCGTCTTCTGCAACCACGTCACCATCATCCCGGCGCTCCAGGCCCTCCTCGCCTCTCCGGACCTCCACATCGACGGTTTCATCGGCCCCGGCCACGTCTCCACCGTGATCGGGTGCGAGCCGTACCGCTTCATCGCCGCGGAGCACGGACGTCCCTTCGTGGTCGCCGGCTTCGAGCCTCTCGACATCCTCCAGGCCATCCAGATGCTGCTCCTCCAACTCCGCGAGGGCCGCTCCGAGGTCGAGAACCAGTACACCCGGGTCGTCCCGTGGGAGGGGAACCAGAAAGCGCTGCAGGCGATCGACGAGGTGATGGAGCCGCGCCCCACATTCGAATGGCGCGGGCTCGGCTGGATCCCCGACTCGGCGATGCGCATCCGCGAGAAGTACGCGCGCTTCGATGCGGAGAGGATCTTCGACGTTCCCGCAACCCGGGTGGCCGACCCCCCGGCGTGCCAGTGCGGCGAGGTCCTTCGGGGGACGATCAAGCCGTGGGAGTGCAAGGTGTTCGGCACCGCATGCACCCCGGAGACACCGATCGGAACCTGCATGGTCTCCTCGGAGGGGGCCTGCGCCGCCTACTACAACTTCGGACGCTTCACCCGTCTCCGGGTCCGGCAGGCGGGCTCGGCGTGACGCAACGGACCGAGCAGGAGGTCCTGGAGCGGATCGAACGGATCCGTCGCCGCCGGCCGAGGATCACCGACGAGCGGATCACTCTCTCGCACGGTTCCGGCGGGAGGGCGACGCACACCCTGATCGATGCGCTCTTCCTGGAGGCCTTCCGCAACCCCTTCCTCGAGCCGCTGGAGGATCAGGCCGTCTTCTCCGTCGGAGCGGAGCGGCTCGCCTTCACCACCGACAGCTACGTGGTCTCCCCGCTCTTCTTCCCCGGGGGCGACATCGGTGACCTCGCCGTGAACGGCACCGTGAACGACCTGGCCGTGTCGGGAGCCAGGCCGCTCTACCTCTCGGCGGGATTCATCCTGGAGGAGGGCTTCCCAATCGCCGACCTCCGCCGCATCGTCGCCTCGATGGCCAAGGCCGCCGAGCGCGCCGGGGTTCAGATCGTCACCGGCGACACCAAGGTCGTCCAGCGGGGAAAGGCGGACGGCTGCTTCGTGAACACGGCCGGGATCGGCGTGCTGGAGCGGCCCGTGCGGCTGTCGGCGGCGGCGGCGCGCCCCGGTGACGCAGTCATCGTCTCCGGACCGGTCGGAGATCACGGGATCACGATCATGCTGGCGCGCGGGGAGCTGGGCATCGAGTCCGACCTGCGCTCCGACACGGCGCCGCTCACCGAGTTGATCTGTCTCTTGCTAGACGCGGCACCGCGGACGCGATTCATCCGCGACGCGACCCGCGGCGGGGTCGCGACCATCTGCAATGAGCTTGCCCTCGCGTCGGGGGTCGCTGTCGTCCTGGACGAGCAGGCGATCCCGGTGCGACCGGAGGTGCGGGGAGCATCGGAGATCCTCGGCATCGACCCGCTCTACGTGGCCTGCGAGGGACGCTTCGTCGCGGTCGTCGCCGGGGACGAGGCCACGGTCGCCGTGGGGGCGCTGCGCTCCCATCCGGAGGGTGCCTCCGCCGCGGTGATCGGACGGATCGCCGACGACCCGCCCGGGCTGGTCCTGGTGACGACGGGCTTCGGCGGAATGCGCATCATCGACATGCTGGTGGGCGACCCGCTGCCGCGCATCTGCTGAGGCCGAGCCCCCACCAGGCGGCGGCGCCGGAGGCTACGATGTCGCGCCGTGAGCTACATCGACATCGCCTGCGTGGTGATCCTCGGGCTGGCCCCTCTGCACGGCCTCATCAAGGGGCTCTTCCGGCCGCTGATCACCTGGGCCTTCATCATCGCCGGTGTCGCGGTCGGCTTTGGCCATCCGGGGGTGGCTGCCAGCTTCGCCCCGAGCGCCGGCTGGCGGCCGTTGATGGGGCTCATCGTGGTCGTCGTCTTCGCCGTGGTCGGCTTCCTGGTGGCGCATCTGGTCGCCCCCCGCATCTACCGCCTCATCCCCGGCCTGGGCGCCCTCGACCGTCTCGGCGGCGCGGTGCTGAGCGTAGTGCTGGCCTTTGTGGTGCTCTTCATCCTGCTGAACGGGCTGGTCACGCTCGACCGGGCAACGGCGCCCATCGACGGGAGCACGCCCGTCTCCGTGGCTGAGCTCCAGGAGATCCAGCAGCTCGTCGCCAGCCATCCCGCCACCTCGATCGCGCTGAGCCAATCGCAACTCCAGGCGGTGGAGGGCCAGGTGGGATCCGGATCGTCCGCGACGCCGGCCGCCGACGTCGGTCAGCTGAGCACGGTCCTCGGCGTGCTCCGCAACGTCCACATCCAGATGGTCCAGAGCAAGGTCGCACCGGTCATCTTCAAGATCGGCGAGAGCCTCCCCTTCCTCGGCAACGGACAGACCTGGCCGTCCAGCTGACCGGGGCGGTCAGACGAGGCCCGCGGCGTCCCGTCCGCCGGCCACGACAGCCTGCCCGAGGCTGATGCCACCGTCATTGGACGGCACCCGCGAGTGGGTGAGCACCCGGAAACCGCTGCCCAGCAGCCCGGCACGGGCCCGCTCAGTGAGCAGGACGTTCTGGAAGACGCCACCGGAGAGCGCCACCACCTCGAGCCCGGTCGCTTCGCGCACGCGCCGGCAGGCGGCGACCGCGGCGTCGGCCAGGCCGTTGTGGAAGCGGGCGGCGATCACCGGGCCCGCCACTCTCGCCCGGACTTCGGCGACCACCGCACGGACCAGCCCGGCGGTCGCGATCTGGAAGGGCTCGCCGTCCTCGATCGCCACCGGGTAGGCGGAGGTCTCCGCCACGTCGGCCAGCTGCTCGAGCTCCACGGCCGCCTGGCCCTCGTAGTTGATCCGATCACGAACTCCGATGAGCGACGCGACGGCGTCGAAGAGGCGGCCGGCGCTGGTCGTGATCGGGCTGGCGGTCCCGGTGCGCGCGAGGGCGCTGACGGCGTCCCAGCGATCGGAGTGGTCGCGCATGACAGCGAGGCCGGGGGGCGGGTCGTCCCCGTATGCCGCGACGAGATGCGCCGCCGCCATCCGCCAGGGCTCCCTGATCGCCATCGCACCGCCGGGCATGGCGACCGGGGCGAGGTGGCCGGCACGCCGGAAGGAGGTGAGGTCGGCGACCAGGATCTCTCCGCCCCACATCGAACCGTCGGTGCCGTAACCGAGACCGTCGAAGGCGACGCCGATCACGGGTCCCGCCTCCCCGTTGTCGGCCAGGCAGGAGGCGACGTGGGCGTGGTGGTGCTGGACCCCGACCCTGTCCACCCCGTCGAGGTCGACGGCGAACTTGGTCGAGAGGTACTCCGGGTGCAGGTCGTGGGCGACCACCTCGGGGTGGACGTCGAAAACGCGCATGAAGTGCTCGATCCCCTCGACGTACGACTGGAGGGTCTCGTAGTTCTCGAGGTCGCCGATGTGGTGCGAGACGAAGGCCCGGCGGCCCTTGCCGACGCAGAAGGTGCTCTTCAGCTCCGCGCCGCAGCCGAGCACAGGCCGGGGGAAGGCGTGGGCGACGGTCACCGGCTGGGGGACGAAGCCGCGCGAGCGTCGCAGCGGGGTCTCCCTCCCCCCGATCACCCGAATGACGGAGTCGTCGGTCCGCATATGGATGGGACGGTCGTGGGTGAGGAAAGCGTCGGCGATGCCGCGCAGGCGGGGGAGCGCCTCCTCGTCGCGATAGGCGATGGGCTCATCCGAGACGTTGCCACTGGTCAGGACAAAGGGGGCCCGGAGGTCGCGTGCCAGCAGGTGATGGAGCGGGCTGTAGGGGAGCAAGACCCCAAGCGAGCGGTTGCCGGGAGCCACCGCCGCGGCCACCGGCGCACCGGCCGCCCGCTCGAGCAGCACGATGGGACGCCGAGGGGAGGTCAGGGCGCGCGCCTCGGCGGCGCCGATCGCCCCCAGGGCTCGGGCTCCGTCCAGGTCGGCAACCATCACCGCGAACGGCTTGTCCTCGCGATGCTTGCGCGAGCGCAGGGCGGCGACGGCCGGCTCCTGGTCGGCGAGGGCGGCCAGGTGATAGCCGCCCACCCCCTTGACGGCGAGCACGCGACCCGTGGCGAGCAGCTCGACGGCAGCGGCGACCGGCTCCCCAGCGATCGGCGCACCGTCGCGATCGATCAGGCGCAGCGACGGGCCACAGGCGTGGCAGCAGACCGGTTGGGCGTGGAAACGGCGGTCCCCACGATCCTCGTACTCGCGCCGGCAATCCGCGCACATCGCGAACCCGGACATGGTGGTGAGGGGCCGGTCGTAGGGAACGTCGCGGATGATGGTGAACCGCGGCCCGCAGTTGGTGCAGTTGATGAACGGGTGGCGAAAGCGCCGATCTCTCGGGTCAAAGAGCTCGGCAAGGCAGTCGTCGCAGGTGGCGGTGTCCGGAGAGATCAGGGTCTGACGCTCGCCGGCCGGGTCGCTCACGACGATGGTGAAGCCGGAGCTCCCGATCGGGCTGATGACCTCCGTCTCGACGCGGTCGATGAGCGCGAGCGGAGGCGCATCGGCCTCCAGGGCCGCCAGGAACCGATCCAGCTCCTCACGCTCCCCCTCGACCTCGATGAAGACGCCGGCGGTGTCGTTGCCGACGAGACCGGAGAGGCCGTGCACCGACGCCAGACCGTGGACGAAGGGGCGGAAGCCGACGCCCTGCACCACCCCCTCCACCCTGACGCGAAGCCGGCTGGCGGGGGCGGGCGAGAGCGGCTGCTGATCCATCGGACTCCACCATATCGGCCCGGGGCCGGCAGCGGCGCGGCGCGGCGCGCCCGGATCGCATCTCCGCCCGCGCACCGAAGGTCCTGTCGAGACTTGGGGCCGGGGACCCTGGTGACTGCCTGAGGCGGAACGGCAGAGTGAGGAATCGACATGATGGCGGCCGCCGCTGAGAGCCTCACCCCCCCGCCTCACGGTGGCCGTCTGGTGGCTGAGCGCCTCCGTGCCCACGGCGTGGAGGCGCTCTTCACCTTGGGGGGCGGCCACATCGTCGAACTGCTGGACGGCTGCATCGACGCCGACCTCCGGGTCATCGGGTTTCGCCACGAGTGCGCCGTCACCATGGCGGCCGAGGGATTCGCCCTGGCCACCGGTCGCGCCGGGGTCGCCGCGGTGACCGCAGGTCCGGGCTTCACCAATGCACTCACCGGGTTCGCCGACGCCGCCGTCGGGAACGTGCCCCTGATCCTGATCGGCGGTCGCACCGCGCTCAAGCGGCGCGGCCGGGGAGCGGTACAGGACATCGACCAGGAGGGGATGCTCGCACCGGTCGCGAAGTGGCGCGCGGTCGCCTACAACCCCCAGACCCTCCAGCGCCTCACCGACGAGGCCTTTCATCAGGCAGCGAGCGGGCGTCCCGGGCCCGTCTATCTCGAGGTGCCTCACGACGTGTTCATGGCCCGGCAGGAGCCGGCCCCGGGACACTGGGGTTTCCCGGCGTCGCCGACCCGGCCCGCTGCCTCGCCGGCTGAGCTGGAGCGGGCGCTCGAGGCGCTCAAGGCCGCCTCCCGCCCCGTGGTGCTGGCCGGAAGCGGCAGCTTCTGGTCGAGCGCGGGCGAGGAGATCGCCGCCTTCTGCGCCGCCGCCGAGATCCCGGTGACGACGACCAGCGCCGCCCGCGGCCTGGTCGCCGACTCCCACCCCTGGTGCCTCGGCTCCCTGGTCCACGCCGGTACCGCGGTGGCCTCCGCCGACTGCGTGCTGGTGCTGGGCAGCGCCTTCAACGGCAATCTCGTGTACGGCGGGCCACCCCTCTTCAACGATGAGCAGCTGCTGATCCAGGTGGACATCGCCGGCGACCAGGTGGGCGGCAACCGGCGCGCGGACATCGCCGTCCAGGGCGACGTCCGCGAGGTGGTGACCCAGATGCGGGAGAGCGGCCTGCGCAGCCGCTCCGGGCGCGCATGGCTGGAGCAGGGCCGCGAGCTGGTGGAGATCTCACGCCAGATATGGGATCAGCAGATCGACGGCTACCAGGGAACCCTGGTGCACCCGGGGGCCCTGGTGCGCGAGGTCGCCGCGTTCGCTCGCGAGGCGTGGAGCGGGGCGTCCACCCTAGTGGCGGACGGGGGTGACACCCTCACGTGGGCGCTCGCGTACGCAAAGGCGGAGGGGCCGGGGCGGCTCCTCTCCACGACCACGGCACTCGGAACGCTCGGTGTGGGCCTGCCCTTCGCCCTGGCTGCGAAGGTGGCCCGGCCGGACGAGCCGGTGGTGCTCGTGACCGGGGACGGCGCCTTTGGGCTGAGCGCGATGGAGATGGACACCGCCGCACGCCATCACCTGCCGGTCATCGTGGTCGTCGCCAACAACGGCGGCTGGGGGGACGTGAGGCACCACCAGCGCGAGATGTACCACCGCGAGATCGGCAGCGTCCTCGCCGACACGCGTTACGACCGGCTCGCCGAGGCACTGGGCTGCCACGGGGAGCGGGTCGAGCAGCTCGCCGACCTGCGTCCCGCCCTCGAGCGCGCGGCGAGCGCCGGCGGGCCCGCGCTGATCGACGTGCGCACCGACCCCGACGTGCTCTCGGCTCTGCTCCGGGCGATGATGATGGTGGGGATCATGTAGCCCTGCCGCAGGGCAGGGCACGGCGCGGCGCGCGAGGAATACGCCTTGTCGCCGCGCAGCGCGCCCGGTCTGGTACGTGGCCGGTCGGATAGCCGGGTCACCCGCAGGTAGGCAGGACATCCTCGCCGGCCTGGCCACCCGCTTCGGCAAACTCGCCGTCGTCTACCGCGCCGCAACCATCACTTGGACGAGAATCTCTCAGCCACGGCCTAGCGGTGGGCCGCGCCGGCCAGCCGGTGCTCGGTCGCCCGGTGCAGGCTGAGGACCTCTCCGCAGCCAGAGGCATGCACGACCATCACCGGTACCCGGCTCCGGTGGAGCACGCTGGTGCTCACGCTGCCGAGGAGCAGAGTGCGCAGGCTCCCGCGTCCCCGGGATCCCATCACGATCAGGTCGTGGCCGCCGCGCTCGACCTCATGGATGATGGCGTCCGCAGGCCGTTCGCAGATGACCGCGGTGTCGACCTCGATCCCGTCGGGCACCCGGTCGCGCGCAGCCGCAGCGATGCGCCGCGTCTCCGCCTCCACGTCGGACTCGAGCCGCTCCACGTCGACTCCCACCGGTGCGACCGCGCCTCCGTACCAGACGAACGGCCGCCACGCGCAGAGGAGGGTGATCCGGGCGCGCTGGCAGCGCGCCAGGTCAACTGCCTGGGTCAGCGCCGCGTCTGCGTGTGCCGATCCATCAACGGGAACCAGGATGCTGTGGAACATCAGATGGTCTCTGGCGGTCCGACCGGATCGGAGCGGGCAGGAGGGATGTCCTCCGGCACCCCCAGTCAAGCTCGTCACACCTCGGCGCGATAGGGTCGAGAGGGTGGGCAATGATAGGCCCGAAGGTCATGAGTCGGCGCTCAGCGCATCCCCTCGAGGTGACGCTCCAATCTGATCGCGACCTCGGCCCGGCGGCCGGCCTCGCCNNTGGCCAGTGCATCTCCGGCCTCCTCATCTCGGGCTGGCGGTCAACGTGCAGTCAAGCTCGATCGACCGAGTGGCAACAGGGTCGCTGGACAGGAAGTCAGAGGGCCGAACGTCCGAAGGCGGTGGTCTCCGGACCCGCGGAGGCGCACTCGGAGAAGCATCCGGAAGGAGCGGTAAACGGGCCGGCGCCGCGAGCGGCGAAGCCGGGCCACGGCCAGCCATACTGGGGGCGAAGCACCCATGGGAGGAGCGCAATGACCCAGACGTCCACCGACGTGGCTGCCGCAGGCCCCCTCTCCGCCCACGATCTCGCCCTCATCGACGCCTACTGGCGGGCGGCGAACTATCTCTCGGTCGGTCAGATCTACCTGCTCGACAACCCGCTGCTCCGGCAGCGTCTGCGTCCGGAGCACGTCAAGTCCCGCCTGCTCGGCCACTGGGGGACGACCCCCGGGCTCAACTTCATCTACGCCCACATGAACCGGGTGATCCGCAACTGGGACCTCAACGCCATCTACGTGATCGGGCCCGGGCACGGCGGCCCCGCAGCGGTGGCCAATGCCTATCTCGAGGGCACCTACAGCGAGGTCTACCCGCACATCACCGAGGACGAGGACGGGCTGCGGGCGCTCTTCCGCCAGTTCTCGTTCCCCGGCGGCATCCCATCCCACGTAGCCCCGGAGACCCCGGGTTCCATCCACGAGGGCGGCGAGCTCGGTTACGCGCTCTCCCACGCATATGGCGCCGCTTTCGACAACCCCGATCTGCTCGTCGCCTGCATCATCGGCGACGGTGAGGCGGAGACCGGACCGCTGGCAACGGGGTGGCATTCCAACAAATTCCTGGACCCCGTGACAGATGGGGCGGTCCTGCCGATCCTGCACCTCAACGGGTACAAGATCGCCAACCCCACGGTGCTCGCGCGCATCCCCGAGGCCGAGCTCACCTCGCTGCTCGAGGGCTATGGGCACAAGGTGTACTGGGTCTCGGGCGACGACCCCGCGAAGATGCACCAGCTGATGGCGGAGACGCTCGACAAGGTCATCGCCGAGATCACCTCCATCCAGAAGCACGCGCGCGAGACCGGCGACACGACCCGGCCCGCGTGGCCGATGATCGTCTTCAAGAGCCTCAAGGGGTGGACCGGGCCGAAGACCGTCGACGGGCTGCCCACGGAGGGGACCTGGCGGTCGCACCAGGTGCCGATGGCCGAGGTGCGGACCAATCCGGAGCATCTCGCCCTGCTCGAGACCTGGCTCAAGAGCTACCGCCCCGACGAGCTCTTCGACGAGAACGGGACCCTGGTCCCGGAGCTGAAGGCCCTCCCCCCCAAGAGCTACCGGCGGATGAGCGCCAACCCGCACGCCAACGGCGGGCTGCTGCTCCAGGACCTGGTGCTGCCCGACTTCCGCAACTACGCGGTCGAGGTGGCCCGCCCGGGGACGACCTTCTCGGAGGCCACCAAGGTGCTCGGCTCGTACCTCCGCGACGTGACCCGGACAAACACGAAGCGATTCCGCATCTTCGGCCCCGACGAGACCAGCTCCAACCGGCTGCAGAACGTCTTCGAGGTCACCAACCGACAGTGGGAGGGTGAGACCCTCCCCACCGACGACCACCTGGCGCCCGAGGGGCGGGTCATGGAGATGCTCTCCGAGCATCAGTGCCAGGGCTGGTTGGAGGGCTACCTGCTCACCGGGCGGCACGGGATCTTCAACTGCTATGAGGCCTTCATCCACATCATCGACTCGATGTTCAACCAGCACGCGAAGTGGCTCAAGGTCACGCGCGAGATCCCCTGGCGGCGGCCCGTCGCCTCGCTCAACTACCTGCTCTCCTCGCTGGTCTGGCGTCAGGACCACAACGGCTTCTCCCACCAGGACCCGGGCTTCATCGATCACGTCGTCAACAAGAAGGCGGAGATCATCCGCGTCTACCTTCCCCCGGACACCAACTGCCTGCTGTCGGTGGCGGACCACTGCCTGCGCAGCCGCCACTACGTCAACGTTATCGTGGCCGGCAAGCAGCCCCAGCTCAACTACCTCTCCATGGACGACGCCATCCTGCACTGCACGCGCGGCATCGGGATCTGGGAGTGGGCCTCCAACGATAAGGGCGACCCTGACGTGGTGATGGCATGCTGCGGCGACGTGCCCACCCTGGAGACCATGGCCGCGGTTGCGATCCTGCGCGAGGAACTGCCTGCGCTCCGCGTGCGGGTGGTCAACGTGGTAGATCTGATGCGCCTGCAGCCGGACACCGAACACCCCCACGGTCTCTCCGACCGCGAGTTCGACATCCTCTTCACCGAGGACAAGCCGGTCGTCTTCGCCTACCACGGCTACCCCTGGCTGATCCACCGGCTCACCTACCGCCGGACCAACCACGCCAACCTCCACGTCCGCGGCTACAAGGAGGAGGGCACCACCACCACCCCCTTCGACATGGTGATGCTCAACGACCTGGATCGCTTCCACCTGGTCCTCGACGTGATCGACCGGGTGCCCGGACTGCAGTCGCACGCCGCCGGCCTCCGCCAGCGGATGGTCGACGAGCGGGTGCGCTGCCGTGCGTTCACCCGGATCGGGGGCGAGGATCCACCGGACATCAGCAACTGGACATGGACGCTCTGAGCTGACGCGAAGCCTCGAATCGTGAGAATCCTGGTCGTCAACGCGGGGTCGAGCAGCCTCAAGCTGTCCGTCCTCGATGATGCCGACCGCGCACTGGCGTCGGAGACCGTCGACGCTCCGGTCGGCCGCATCGACGACCAGGCACTGCGGACCGCCATCTCGGCGAGCTCCCCCATCGACGCGGTGGGGCATCGCATCGTCCACGGCGGGACCGAGTTCACCCAGCCGGCCCTGGTCGACGCCCGTGTGCTTCACCGGCTCGAGTTACTGACCGACCTGGCGCCCCTGCACCAGCCGAAGTCGCTGCGGGGGCTCGACGTGGTGAGCCGCCTGCTCCCCGGCGTGCCCGCGGTGGCGTGCTTCGACACCGCCTTTCACGCGCACATCCCGGCGGCCGCAGCCACCTACGCCCTGCCGGCGCAGTGGCGGCACCGCTGGGACCTCCGGCGGTTCGGCTTCCACGGCCTCTCCCACGCGTACGCCTCCCGGCGAGCCGCCGAGCTGACCGGCCGCCCCCTCGAGGACTTACGCATCGTCACCTGCCACCTCGGGGCGGGCGCCTCCCTGGCAGCGGTCAAGGGTGGCGTCTCCGTGGACACCACGATGGGCTTCACACCGCAGGAGGGGCTGGTCATGGCGACCCGCTCGGGGAGTGTCGACCCCGGCCTCCTCCTCTGGCTGGAGGAGCACGTCGGGATGCCCCCGTCGGAGCTGGCGACGACGTTGGAGCATCGCTCGGGGCTGCTCGGCATCTGCGGCAACTCGGACATGCGGGTGATCCTCCAGGCCGAGGCGGAGGGCGACGCGGACTCGGCGCTGGCGATCGGCGTCTACCTCCACCGGCTGCGGGCGGGCATCGCCGCCATGGCCGCCGCGATGGGCGGCCTCGACACCCTGGTCTTCACCGGAGGGGTCGGCGAGCACGCCGCCCCGATCCGGGAGCGGGCCGCCGCGGAGCTGGGCTTCCTGGGCGTCGCCCTCAACCGCGAGGCCAACGATGGAGCCGCCGGGGACGCGGAGATCGGAGCAAACGGCGCCCCGGTCAGGACCCTGGTGGTCACGGCACGCGAGGATGTCGAGATCGCCCGCGGGGTGCGCCAGGTGCTCGCCGCATCTCCGCTCGAGGCCGCGGGGCGCTCGCCGGAGAGGTGACAGCGCGGAGTCAGGGGAAGTCGGCTCGCCGTCTCATCCTCTGGGACGTCGACGGCACCCTGGTGTCGTGCGGGCCGGCCGGTCGCGAGGCGCTGGAGAGCGGGGCGCGCCTGGCCGCGGGACTCGCCGCGCTCCCGCACCTCCCCATGGGGGGCAAGACCGACCCGCAGATCGCCGGCGAGATGCTGCTGGGCGCCGGGGTGGCGCCCGCCGACCTCGACACCCTGGTACCGGTGGCGCTGGCCGAGGCGAAGCGGGCGCTGGCCGGCTGGAGGGAGCGGATGGGACGGGAGGGGAGGGTCCACCCCGGGGTCCGGCACCTCCTCGACGAGCTGGCCGGCAGCGACGGCGTCCGCCAGACGCTTCTCACCGGCAATGTGGCGGTGAACGCCGCCGTCAAGGTCGGCGCCTTTGGCCTCGAGGGGTACTTCGATCTCCCGGTCGGAGCCTACGGCGACGACAACGCGCAGCGGGAGCTGCTGGTCCCGATCGCGCTCGACCGGGTGCGGGAGCTTCGCGGTGAGACGTACCAACCCGAGCAGGTGTGGGTGATCGGGGACACGGCCCGCGATCTGAGCTGCGCGCGCGCGGCCGGGGTGCGCTGCCTCCTCGTGGGCACGGGCGGTGACGGATTCGGGGCCGTCCGCGGCCTGGGCGCCGACGCCGTGCTGGCGAACCTCGCCGACACCAGCGTCGGTGCTGGGCATCCTGCTCGGGTAGGTCTCGGGCGGGGGCAGCGCATTCCGCGGCTCGAAGGCGCACGGGGACGGCTACGATCTCCGGGATGGCTGACCAGGACCCGCTCTCTGAGTCAGACTTCTGGGAAATCTATCGCAGGGTTCCCGCGGCTCACGGTCGAGGTGGTGGTGACCGACGAGCGGGGTGTGCTGCTCACCCGCCGGGCGATCGAGCCATGCCGAGGGATGTGGCACGTCCCGGGTGGCACCGTCCGCTTCGGGGAGCGGCTCGCCGACGCGGTCGAACAGGGTGGCCCGGCGCGAGTTGGCCATCGAGGTGCATGGAGAGCCGGATGCTGGGCTACGTCGAGTATCCGAGCCACTACGAGAAGGCGCCTCGGACAGCCCGGTCGGGCATCGTCTTCCTGGTGACCCGGCACACCGGGGCTCCATCGTGGTGGGCGCCGAGGCCGACGACCACGGCTGGTTTCGCCATCTCCCGGCAGGAGATGCACGAGGAGCAGGCGCGCTTCCTGGAGGAGGCCGGCCTGGCCGCAGCCGCAGCCCGACGGCGCAGAATCGGCGGACATCGATAGCCGGAGGACGGATAGTGGCGACTGACGAGCTTGCAACCCTGCGCCGCCTAGCGCGCCGGCTTCGTGTCCCCCCGGACACAAAGGTGAAGCTGCCCCACGGCTTCGACCCGGCACACACCGCGACCTGGGTGCACGAGAAGGACGCGGCGGCGTCCCTGGCGGCGGGGGTGCAACTGCTCAGCGAGTACCAGGCGCGCCTCGCGGCCCAGGACACCTACGGCCTGCTGGTAGTGCTGCAGGCTCTCGACGCCGCGGGCAAGGACGGCGCGGTCAAGCACGTCATGAGCGGCGTCAACCCGCAGGGCGTCTGGGTGCGCAGCTTCAAGATCCCCTCGCCCGACGAGCTCAACCACGACTTCCTCTGGCGCTACACGCGTGACCTCCCTCCGCGCGGGGTCATCGGCATCTACAACCGCTCGCACTACGAGGAGGTGCTGGTGGTGCGGGTGCATCCCGAGAACCTGGAGCGGCAGCACCTGCCCGCCGCGGCCCGGGGAAAGGACGTCTGGGAGCGAGCGCTTCCTGGCGATCAACGAGTGGGAGGCCCACCTCACCGCCAACGGCATCAACGTGGTGAAGATCTTCCTCAACCTCTCCCCCGGCGAGCAGCGCAAGCGCCTGCTGGCGCGGATTGACGACCCGACCAAGAACTGGAAGTTCTCGGCGGCCGACCTCGTCGAGCGCGGGCACTGGGCCGAGTACCAGCACGCCTACTCCGAGGTGCTGGCGCACACCAGCACCGAGTACGCCCCCTGGCACGTCGTCCCCGCCGACCACAAGTGGTTTGCCCGGGTGGCGGTCTCGGCGATCGTCGTCGACGCCCTGGCCGCGATCAACCCTCAGTTCCCGAAGCTCGACGCGACCGCGATCGCCGACCTGAAGACGGCGCGCACCCAGCTACTGGCGGATAAGGAATAGCGCGTCCCGGGTGCCGGGAGCTCTCATTCGCTGACCAGCGCTACGCCCGCGCCCGCCCCGACCCGGCGCGCACCGGAGCGCCCATGGCAGCGAGCCGGTCCGAGAAGCCGGTCGCGTCCATCAGCACGCGCATCTCGCCAGCGGCATGCTCCGACGGATACATGCTTCCGAGGCCGAGCTGTGCGCGAATCTCCTCGCGGCGGTCGATGAACTCCCTCCACCTCGGCCCGAAGGCCTCGGCGAGATGCGGGAGAAACTCGGGCGGCGTGCCTCCCATCCCCTTCTCGTAGAACTGCACCGCCCAGTCGGCGAACATCGCGACGTGCCTCACGCCGCGACCGGCCTCCACCTGCATGCCGCGGATCACCTGGTTGATGACCGCCACCGAGTTGCCCCGCGGACAGCGGCTCTGGCAGGTGTAGCAGTAGAAGCAGAGCCACACCGAGTCGTCCTCCAGCAGCGTCGTATCACCATCGCGGGCACGACGCGCGATCTCGCGTGGCGAGTAGTCGGCGAAGCGCGCCGCCGGACATCCCGATGTGCAGATGCCGCACTGCAGGCAGGAGAGGAAGCCCCCGGTGTGACCGTGCATGCGCGGGTCGGCGAGGATGCGCTGGACCAGGTCTGGTACCCGCGGCGCTTCCAGGAAGACGCTGCGGGCGATGGTCGCGTACGGATTCACGTGACCGTTCTCGCTCACCGGGTCCGCCGTCGCGCCACCGCTCGGGCTCATGCTCTCTCCTCAGCGTCCCCGGAGGCGCCCACCACCGCGGTCGGCGCCGCCCGGAAGAACTCCGGCCAGAAATGGACCTCGACATCAGCGCGTTCGTGCCGGACGGCCAGGCGCACATTGTCGCGGCAGAGCAGACAGGGGGTGACGATGGGAGCGTGCCGCTCCGCGGCAAACTGGACCAGCTCGGTGACCCCCCTTCTCGGACCGCGGTAGGCACCGCCCAGCGCACCGCAGCAGCTCGCATGCAGTGACGGATGGGCCAGCAGCTGCTCGGTACCGGCCAGCTCCGCCGCCTCGGACATGACGGCGAGAGTGACCTCGCGGTTGGAGAGGCATCCCACGTAGGGCACGAACCGGGGGCTCCGCGCCTCGAGCTGGTACTCACCGCGGCGGGCACGCTCCACCAGCACGCCCCACACCGGGACGGTCGGCGTCCCGGCCGCAGCCAGCGTCCGTTCACAGGCGGGGCAGGCTGTGAGCATCGTCCCGGTGAACGTCGGCGGCGCCACCGCCGGGTCGCGCGCCGGGTGCCCGCAGCAGCGGGCGTCCTCGGGCTCGGCGAGACGCATCCCGGATCCGGTCGCGAGCGCACGGGTGGCGGCATACGCCTCCCGATCCATGCGCAGCGCGCAGCCCGGATAGAAGACCTTGAGATCGTCGGCCGACGCGACCGGCCGGAACGGCCGTCTCACCTGCGCACGGACGGCGCGTGCTCCGAGTGACATCGCGGTCGCACGGCCCCTGGGCAGGAAGCCGCGCACGGCCATGCGCAGCCCGAGGGTCAGGCTGTTGAGCGTCGGGCGGCGCTTGAGCTGACGTGCGGCCAGGTCGGCGCCGCTGCGCTCCGGGCAGCGTGCTCCCTCGCCCGCCCGCTGCAGTACCCGCACCTCGGCGAGCACCCCCGCGACGTCCACCCCCATGGGGCACGCCTCGGAGCACGCCCCGCACTCGCTGCAGCGCCAGACGTCCTCACAGGCGAGGAGGCGCTCCGTGTCCTGAGCGATGACGAGCCTGACCACGGCCCGCGGTCCATCGGCGAGATCCAGGCCTTGGGGGCAGGCACTCCGGCAGCGACCGCACTGATAGCACGAGCGGCAGCGCTCCGCCAGCGTCTCGACCGCCGCGCGGCTCTGCTCTGCGACGGGAGACATCACCGCTCCCCCACCGGCGAAGCGAGCTCTCGCCCGTCGCGGGCTGCGGCCTGCGCCTCGTCGACCCTGTCGCAGAAGGTCCGCAGCCGGTGGCCGATCCCGGTGTGATCCACGGCGCAGAGATGCCACTGTTCGATGGGCATGGTGCGGCCCATCTGGGTGATCAGATCCGTGGCGAGCGCGGCCTGCTCCGCGGCGCTGGCGTCGCCCCGCTGGTAGTGGCACCGCCCCTCCACGCAGCCGGCGAGGAACACCCCTGCCGCGCCGAGGCGGGCCGCCTCGACGAGGTGGAGGGCACTGATCCGGCCGAGGCAGGGCAGCTCGATCAGGCGCACCCGCTCCGGGTACCGATCGCGGCGCTGCCCGCTCAGGTTGAAGGTGGCAGCCGCACACTCGGCACAGGTGAAGCCGACCACGGGGCTCTCCACGCCACCGGCCATCATCCGCAGACGGGAGAGGAGCGTCTCATCGTCCAGCGAGTGGCTGATCGCGAGCTCGGGGCAGGAGGCGGCGCAGATGCCGCACCCCCGGCAGGCGCGGGCATCCACGACGGCGAGCTGGGCGTCCGGGCGCACGTCGGCGGGCCGGAGGTCGGCAGCCGCCCGGTCTGTGAGCCCGAGGGCACCGAAGGGACAGACACCGACGCAGGCGCCACAGCCGACGCAGCGGGCGGCATCGACGGTCGCCGGGCAGACATCCTGGCGGCCCCCCGAGGTCAGGTAGCCGTGCACCCGGGCGGCGGCGGCGACGGCATCGGTGATGCACTCGGCGATGGTCTTGGGGCCGGACGCGGAGCCGCAGACGAATACTCCATCGGCGAGCGTCTCGGTGGTCCGGTTCTTGGCGTCGAGCTGGGCGACGAACCCGTCGCCATCCAGCGGCGCCCCGACCAGTCGGGCGACCTCCGCCGACTCCTCGGCCGGCACGAGCCCGGTCGAGAGCACGACCAGGTCGGGGCGCAGGCGGCGCAGCTCCGATGCACCGATGTCCTCGAGCTCGACCACCGGCCGGCCATCGCCGTCCATCTGCACCGTCGCGGGAGAGCCCCGGACAAACTCGACCCCGGCGCGCCGAGCGGCGAGGTACCAGGTTTCGTCACGGGCACCGGTGGTGCGCAGCTCCTGGAAGCAGATGGTCACCCGCATCTCCGGGAAGAGCTCGCGCAGACGGATCGCGTGCTTGATCGCGATCATGCAGCAGAGCCGAGAGCAGTACGGGAGACGGCGCTCGTCACGCGACCCGGCGCATTGGATCATCACCAGATGGCGCGCCGGTGCCCGCCCCCGCCACGAGTGCTCCTGCCAGCTGTCCAGCTTCTCGGCGAGCTCGACCTGGGTCATGACGTGCGACCGGCCGTAGCCGAGATGGGTCACCAGATGCCCCGGCGCCGGCTCGCAGCCGGTGGCGATGACGACGGCCCCCACGCGGAGCTCCTCCAGCTCGGCCGCCGGAGTCAGATCGATGGCGTCGACGGGGCACACCTGCGCGCAGGCGCCACAGAAGGTGCAGGCATCGAGGTCGATGGAGCGCAGCACCCGCCCGTCGTACACCTCGCCGGCGATCGCGGTGGCCCGGCCCCCCGGTCCAGGGACGGGGCAGGCCTCCTCGCAGAGCCCGCAGTCGATGCACTCGCTGCCCACCATCTCGGGGAGGCTGCGCACCTCGACCGTGAAGTCCCCGGCCCTGCCGGTCACCGACGTGACCGTGGTCCGCCGTCGGATCCGGAGGTTCGGGTGGTCGATGGCGACGTTGCGATACAGGCACTTCCGGACCCCGGACTGGGCGGCGGTCGCCGGCAGGCAGGGACCGCAATCGCCGGTCGGGAAGATGGCCCCGATGGCGGTGGCGCGCCCGCCGATGAAGGGTCGGCGCTCGAGGAGCTCAACGGGGTGCCCCATCCGGGCCAATTCGACGGCCGCCTGCGCGCCCGCGACCCCACCGCCGACGACCGCGACGCGGTGGGTACCGGGACGGAGCGCGACCCTCCGCTCCTGGTGCGCCGGGAAGCGAATCGCCACCTGGGCGATCCGGAGCGCCTTGTCGGTGACGGCTTCACGAGCGTCGCCGTGCACCCACGAGCACCCCTCGCGAATGTCGGCCACTTCGAGACGGAGGCCGCGGTCGGTCACCCCCTGCAGGCGCCGCGCCGCGAAGTCGGGCGAGCAGCCGACGAGGAGGAGCCGGCCAGCCGCCTCACCGAGCTCCAACAGTTCGATGAGGCGGCCGTTCGCCTCGCGGCCACACCACATGGCACGCCGTTCGACGGTCACGCCTCCAGCGGCGAGTCCCCTTTCGAGGGCGTCGAAGTCGACGTTGCGGGCCATGGTCCCGGCGCACTCGCAGAGGAGCGCACGGGTGCCGGCGCCGGTCACGGACGCGCCCCCGCAGAAGCCGTCGCCCGCGGCACTCCCTCCGCGTCTCCGACGGGGACGGGGCAGGCCTCGACCGCCCCGGTGGGGCAGGCGCGGACGCAGGCACCGCAACCCGCGCAGAGGTCAGCGTTGAAGAGGATGCCGCGGAAGGTGCGGACGCGATCCGGGACGCGGAACGGGCCAGTCGGCTCGTGACGCGCGATCCGCCGGAGTGCCGCCGCCAGCACTCCACGACCCGTCCCGGCAGGCGCGGCGAAGAGCTGGGCCGGGTCAAACCAGTCGTCCTGCCGCATGGCACCAGTGGGACATGCGCTGACGCAGCGCCCGCAGCCGACGCACAGCTCGTCATGACGGACGACCTCGCATCCCAGCACCCCGGCGCTGACCCCGGAGGTCCCTCCCCGGAGCTCGCCGGCGACCTGCCTGCCGCGTGCGCTCAGAGGCATGCCGTCATGACCTCGGAAGCCGGGGCAGGCGCGAGATGGTCGCGTCCATCCCGCGAGCGGTGGCCACGAAGCGGGGCGTGTCGGCGGCGCTCATGGTGAACATCGCGGCGCGCTCGGGCTCGACCCCGACCGACTCGAGCAGCCTCCGCACGAAGGCCACCCTGTCCAGCGCGTGGAAGTTGCCCACGCGATGGTGGCACTGCCCCTCCAGGCAGCCGGCGACGTAGACGCCGTCGGCGCCGTCGGCGAGGGCGGCCAGCAGGTGCAGCGGCGAGACGCGCCCGGTGCAGGGGACCATGATGGTGCGGATCGTTGGCGGCAGCGGGGTGCGGGCATTGCCCGCGGCATCCGCGGCGCTGTACGCGCACTCGCGGCAGAGAAAGGCGACGATGCTGCGCTCGCCGTCGGCCGCGTCCGCCATGACCTCCGACGCGGTGACCGCAGACGTGGCGAGGGCCGGCACGCTCACACCGTCGCCTCGGCGAGGAGCTCGGCGTCGGAGAAGCCTCCCACCGTCATCGCGCCCGAGGGGCACTCGGCGGCGCAGATGCCGCAGCCCCGGCAGCTCGCCTGGTCGACCAGGGCATGCACCCGGTCCCCGTCGACGAGGCGCACCGCGCCCTGGGGGCAGACCGCCACGCAGACGCCGCAGCCGATGCACACACCGGGCTCGGAGAAGGCGACCTCCACAGGGGTGGCGGCCATGCCGCCCTGGAGCATCGAGGTCACCCGGGCAGCCGCCGCCTTGGCCTGAGCGATGGTCTCGGGGATGCCCTTGGGCCCCTGGGCGGTGCCGGCGATGAAGATCCCGGCGCGCTGAGAGTCGACGGGACGGAGCTTGGGGTGGTATTCCTTGAGGAAGCCCGCAGCGCCCTGCTGCAGACCGACGACCCGGGCGATCTGGGTGGTCCCCGCCGAGGCCTCGAGGCCGGTGGAGAGGACGACGAGATCGAAGAGCTCCTCGTGCTTGCCGCCGGTGACGGTGTCCTCCCAGCGCACCCGCAGGCTCTTGTCCTGCTCCTCTGCCAGCTCGCCGACCCGGCTGCGCACGTAGCGGACGCCGCGCTCGGCGACCAGCTTCAGGTACTCCTCATGTCCCTTTCCGGGCATCCGCAGGTCGGTGTAGGCGATGGTCACCTGGGTGTCGGGGTACGACTCCCGGATGAGCGAGGCATGGAGGGTGGCGAAGAGGCAGCAGATCGCCGAGCAGTGCTCGTTGCCCCGCGATGTGGAGTCGCGCGAGCCGACGCACTGGAGCATGAAGACACGCTTGGGCACCTGGCCGTCGGAGGGCCGGCAGAGCCGACCCGCGGTGGGGCCCGAGGCGGAGAGCAGCCGGGCCAGCTGGCTCTGGGTCAGGACGTTCGCATAGCGCCCGTAGCCGAGGGGCGGCTTGCGCCGCGCGTCGAACTCACGGTGCCCGGTGGCGATGACGATGGCGCCGACGGTCAGCTCCTCGTCCCGCGGCTTCTGGGCGAGGTCGATGGCGCCCGCCGGGCAGGCGGCGACACAGGAGCGGCAGTCGGAACAACCGCCGCAGGAGAGGCAGCGCCTGGCCTCGGTGAGCGCCTCCTCCTCGGTGAATCCGAGCCGGACCTCCTGCCAGCTCGTCCTGCGCTCCTCGGGCGCGAGCACGCGCATCTCCTGCCGCGGCCGCGTCCTGCGCCGGCAGAGCTCCAGGTCCGGGACCTCGGCCCGCTCGCGCTCCACCGGCCAGACGTCGAGCAACGTCTCGCCCCGCAGGTGGTTGTGGATGCCCCGGGCGGCGCGGGCACCGGCCGCGATCGCCTCGATGGCGATCAGCCCGCCACCGGCGGCGGCGTCCCCGGCGGCGAAGACCCCGCGGCGACCGGTCATCATCGTCTCCCGGTCGACCACGATCTGGCCACCGGCAACCGCGACGCCGGCGGCTCCGGCGAGGGCCTCCTGGTCGAGGCCCTGCCCCACGCAGAAGACGACGGTGTCCGCCTCCAGCTCCACCGACTCGGCCTCGGTGGGTCGGGGCGACCGCCACCCCCGGGCGTCCGGCTCCCCGAGCGTGCAGGGTTGGAAGCGGACCGATCCGACCGCCCCCTCTCCGATCAGCGCGACCGGCATCAGCGACGGGGCCAGCTCCGCCCCTTCGGCGAGCGCCTCGGCCAGCTCGTCAGGTTGAGCGGGGAGGGTCGCGCGGTCCTCGATGCAGGCCATGGTGACCCGCTCGGCGCCCAGCCGCAGCGCGGTGCGCGCCGCATCGACGGCCACATCGCCGCCCCCGATCACGACCACGCGGGATCCCACGGCGACGGGATCACCGAGAGCCCGAGCCCTCAGCAGGTCCAGGCCGCCGACCACCCCGGAGAGCTCCCGGCCCTCGATCGGAAGCAGCCGGGCCTGGGGCAGACCCAGGGCGAGCAGCACGGCCCGATAGCCCTCGGCGAGCAGCGAGTCCACCGTGTAGTCACGGCCGCAGCGCTGGCCGGAGCGCAGCTCCACACCGTGGGCGAGCACGCGCTCCACCTCGGCGGCGACGACCTCGCGCGGCAGGCGGTACTCGGGGACACCCAGCCGGAGCATCCCCCCTGCCACCGGCTGCGCCTCGAAGACGGTGACGGGATAGCCGAGCAGGGCCAGGTCGCGGGCCGCCGTCAGACCGGCCGGGCCGGCCCCCACCACCGCGACCCGATCCCCATGCCGGCGGGCCGGCGCCTCAACCGGGGCGGCGGCTCCGGCCTGGTCGGCCACGAAGCGCTTGATGGCGGCGATCGCGACCGGCTGGTCGAGCCGGCCCCGGGTGCACTGCTCCTCGCACTCGTGGGGGCAGATCCGCCCGCAGACGCTCGGGAAGGGGTTGGGCTCGCTGGCCACGCGATAGGCATCCGCCCATCGGCCCTCGGCGGCCAGCGCGATGTAACCCTGGGCGGCGGTGTGGGCCGGGCAGGTGGAGGTGCAGGGGGCCCAGCCCCGGTTGTCGATGGCGAAGGTGGACGGGACCGCATTGGCGAAGGGGCGAGAGATCGCCTTGCGCCGCGTCACCCCGAGATCGAACTCGCTCTCCAGCTCGACCGGGCACGCCGCGGTGCAGGACCCGCAGCCGACACAGAGGTCGCTGACGAACCGGGGGTGGTGGCGCAGCCGAACCCGAAACTCGCCGGGAGGCCCGCTCACCGACGTCACCTCGGTCAGGGTGTGGACGTTGATCCGGGAGTCGGTCGCCGCGTTGGCGAGCCGCGGACCGAGCGAGCACATCGCGCAGTCCTCGGTGGGGAAGGTCTTGGAGAGCCGGGCCATGTAGCCGCCCAGCGACTGCTCCCTCTCGACGAGGTGGACCGCGATCCCGGCCCCGGCCAGCTCCTCGGCCGCCGAGAGACCGCCGATGCCGCCACCCACGACGAGCGCCGACCGGTTGAGGAAGGTGCGCGACGGCTGGAGCGGGCGCTGCCGCCCGGCGCGTGCCACGGCGGTGGCGAGGACGGTCTCGGCCTTGCGCTGGGCCTTCTCCGGCTCGTGGCGATGGATGAAGGCGCAGCCCTCGCGCAGGTTGGCGAAGGCGACGGTGTTCTCGCCGAGCTCCAGGTCCCGTGCGATCCGCTCGAAGGTCGGACCCTGGAAGCGGCGGGAGCAGGAGCCGATGACGATCCGGTCCAGGCCGCGGTCGGCGACCACGCCCTCGATCAGCCGGCGCCCCTCGGCGCCGCAGAGGAACTGGGATATGGCGACATTGACCACGCCGTCCAGCGAGCGCCCGCCTGCCGCCAGGGCGGGGAGGTCGAGCACGCCGGAGATGTTGCCCCCGCACTCACAGAGGAAGACGCCGCAGCGGGTCACAGGGGGACTGCCTGGCGAGCTCCGATCCTCTGCAGGAGTGGCTCCAGGTCCTGCGAGTGGGCGGCGACGCCACAGACGGTGTCGGGGTCCGCGCCGAGTGCCAGCGCCACCAGCTGCTGCACGTGAAGGTGCACGAAGGGGTACTTCTCGTCAGAGTCGCGCTCGATGATGTCGTGGTGGCGGTCGAACTGAACCGTGCAGTTTGGACACATGTGCACGCAGACATCGACCTTCTCGGCGGCCAGACGCCGCAGCTTCTCCCGGGTGACCGCCATGGACATCGACGGGTTGACGAAGCGCTGGCGGAAGCCGGCCCCGCAGTGGGTNNCCGAGGCGGCGGCGCACCAGCCCGGCCAGCTTCTCGTGCTGCGACCAGAGCACCTCGAGGACATGTCGGTGCTGGATGGTCTGGGCGATGGTGTCGTCGTAGACACGCCCGATCTCGGCCAGAGCCCGGTTGACCTCCTCCCGGTGCTCGGGGACCTCCAGAACCCGGTGGGCCTTCTTGTTGATCGCGTAGCAGGTGGAGCAGAGGTAGGCCTGGACGGGATGCCCCGCCTCCACCGCGACGCACGCATTGCGCGCGGCGATCGCCAGGGTGGTCGCGAAGGGCATCAGGTCGGTGTAGTAGCCCATCCCCGTGCAGCAGGTCTGCTCGGGATTGACGATGTACTCGACCCCGAGCTTCTCGAAGAGCCATTTGGTGGCCGCCTCGGCGCCCGGGTACTCGCTGGAGACCATGCAGCTGCGGAAGAGCTGGACGCCGCCTCCGATGGGGTCGACCTCCGGCGTCGTGTGTGGCATGGAGCGGCTCTGTCTATCTCGTCAAAGAAATGGCGGTCGGCGCGGGCGCTGACAGCCGGGACGCGATCAACCGGGCCAGATGAGCCTCGATTCCGCGCCGTGACTCTGGCACGGACAACCCCTAGGGATCAAGGGATGTTATCCGAGGCTAAGTTTCTCTTTTAGAGAACGGTGCCAGCGTCGTCAGCAAAGCGCACGGCGATCAGCTCCAGGGCGTCGGGTGCCTCGTGAACGCGACCGCAGGCGGGACAGATCACCATGTGGCCGGCGCACTGCTCGGGATCGACCTCCCCGGAGAACCCGCACCCACAGGTCAGCACCTGCCGCACCGACTCGATATCCAGGACGGCGCCTGCCAGCTCGCCCCCCGCCGTGAGGTGGTAGAAGGCCTCGGTGAGCTCGTCGGCGTCGACGCCGTCGGGGCAGCGCACCTGGACGGCGCCAACCTGTCGTCCCCCGGCGCGCCGCACGCACTCGGCGACCAGCTCGGTGACGAGGGAGAGCTCATGCATGAGGTGTCGAGACGCTCCCCGTCCCCTTCTCGATGGCATGCAGGACGGCCTCGACGGCGCCCGGGATGGCGAGCCTCACCGCTCCCGAGAGCTCCGTAGCGGGCTCGAAGCTCTCCGCCCCCACGCTCACCAGAACCGCGTCCGGGGTGGCGGAGTAGAGGTCGCGGGTGAGCGCGAGGAGGTCCTCCGGGCCCATGCCGTGCGAGAAGGGGTCGAGCGAGCGCGCCTCGCGCGCCGGCGCACCGGCGGCCCGATGCGCCCCCGCGGAGTCATCGGGTGCCCGCCGGAGGGCCACCGGCCGGACGCTCACCGACCCGACCGGCTGGTCGATGGCGGCATCAACGAAGACGACCAGCCGCGCCTGGCGGGCGTCGTCGGCCAGCTCGGGAAGGAGCTGGTCGGAGACGATCACCGACGCGCCGGTGCCGGCCAGCCGGCTTGCGAGCAGATCGCCTACCTCGGGCCCGACGGCGTCATCACCGCGCAGCGCATTACCGCAGGCGACGACCAGCACCCCAAGGTGGGGCAGCCCGGCGGGTTCGCCCCCCGGTGCCGGGCTCAGGCCTGCCCCGCCCGGCGCGTGGGCCTTGCGGCCGCCATCAGCGGGAAACCTGACGCAGCAGAGAGCCCTCGGCGTCGCGGATGTCGACCTGGAGCGGCATCTGCCCGACAGCGTGGGTGGAGCAGCTGAGGCACGGGTCGTAGCAGCGGATCACCGCCTCCACCCGGTTAAGCATCCCCTCCTTGACCTGGTCGCCCTTGATGTAGTGGCGAGCCGTCTGGAGGACGCTCCGGTTCATCGCCAGGTTGTTGTGGCCGGTGGCGATGACCAGGTTCACCCACTCCACCAGACCGTCGTCGTCGACCTTGTAGTGGTGGATGAGCACCCCGCGGGGCGCCTCGGAGACACCCACGCCCTCGTTGCGGTTAATCTGGGCGCGCGCCCGCACGTGCGGGCTCAGGACATCGGGCCGAGAGAGGATCTCGTCGATCACGTCGATGCAGTGGACGATCTCGATGAGCCGCGCGTAGTGGTAGTGGAAGGAGCTGGAAGGATAGCGACCCAGCCGCTCGCGGTACTCGGCGAGCTCGGCGTCGGCCGCCGGGGTGCCGAGGCGCTCGGCGACGTTGAGCCGGGCTAGCGGACCGACGCGGTAGATGCCCGCCGGGTAACCGAGCGGCTTGAAATAGGTCGACTTGAGGTAGGACCAGGGCTCGACGGTCTCTCCGAGGTAATCGCCGTAGGCGGTGGGATCGACCCCATCGGCCATCACCCAGCCGCTGCTGTCGACGACCCTCAGAAGGCCGTCGGAGTACGCGGCGTTGCCGCCCTCGTGGACCAGCCCCATGTAGAGGCTCGGGAAGTCGCCGAAGTGCGCGACCTCATCGGCCCACGTCGCGACGTTCTTCTTGAACCAGTCCAGCGTGCGGTGAGCCCGCTCCCGCGCATCCGGAATCTCGGCCAGGATGGAGTCGCGCTCCGACGCCTCCAGGGGACGGCTGACCCCACCCGGGACCACCCAGGCCGGGTGGATCCGCTTCCCGCCCAGCCTCTCGATGATCCGCTGGCCGAAGCGGCGCAGGGCCACGCCGTCGCGGGCGAGCTCGGGCGTCTGGCGGGCGACGCCCACCAGGTTGCGCAGGGCCGGGTCGGAGTCGAACCCGAGCAGGAGATCGGGGGACGAGAGGTAGAAGAAGCTCAGCGCGTGGGACTGGACGATCTGGGCGAGGTTGAGCACGCGCCGCAACCGGACACCCACCGGGGGAACGGTGACACCCAGGATCTCGTCGCACGCCTTGGCCGAGGCGACCATGTGGCTGACCGGACAGATGCCGCAGATACGCGCCATCAAGGACGGCATCTCGTGGACCATCCGTCCCTGGCTGATCCGTTCGAAACCGCGGAACTGGGTCACGTGGAAGTGGGCGTCGGCGACCTCACCCGACGGATCGAGCTGGATGGTGATCTTCGCGTGGCCCTCGATCCGGGTCACGGGCTCGATGACGATCGTGTTGTCAGCCAAAGCAGGTCACCCCCGCGGTAACGGGCACCCGCCCGGAGATCAGATCGTCGAGGACGCTGTGGATCAGATCGGCCGAGGGCGGGCACCCCGGCACGAAGACGTCGACCTTGACCACGGCGTGCACCGGACGCGACATCGCGAGGAGCCGCGGCACCATCGGACCGGGGAGCTGAGGATTGATGGTGACGTTCTCCAGGTAGGCGCGCTCGAGGATCGCAGCCGGCCCGATCTGGTTGCGCATCCCGGGGACGTTGGAGGTGACGGCGCAATCGCCGAGGGAGACCAGGATGCGCGTGTTGCGGCGCACCTCGTGGATCTTGCGCAGGTCGTCCTCGGAGCTGATCGCCCCCTCCACCAGGGTCACGTCGACGTTCTCGGGGAACTCCTTGAAGTCCACCAGGGCGCCGTAGACGATGTCGACCCGATCAGTGATCTCGAGCAGGCGCTCGTCCATGTCGAGGAGCGACATGTGACAGCCGGAGCAACCGTCGAGCCAGATGGTGGCGAGGCGTGGCTTGCTCATCGCGTGCGTCCCTCATGAGCCACCAGGTACGGCAGGTAGGGCCGCCGGCGCCGCGCTTCGGCGACCGACCTCCCCTTCTCGAAGAGCGCTCCGGTGGGGCACACCTGAACGCACTTCCCGCAACTGGTGCAGGTGTTGGAATCTCCCCAGGGGGTGCCCATGTCTGTGATCAGCCTGGCCTCGGTGCCGCGGCCCATCACGTCCCAGGTGTGGGCTCCCTCGATCTCGTCGCAGACGCGCACGCAGCGAGTGCAGAGCACGCAGCGGTTGTGGTCGATCCCGAAGCGCTCATGGGTGGCGTCCACGCTCGCCTGGGGAGAGAGCAGGGGGAGGTCGAAATGGGTGAGCCCGAGCTCGACCGCGAGGTCCTGGAGCTCGCAGTTGCGGTCGGCGACGCAGACCGAGCAGACGTGGTTGCGCTCGGTGAAGAGCAGCTCCACGATCCGGCGACGGTGCGCGGCGAGCCGCTCCGAGTTGACCGTGACCTTCATCCCCTCGTCGATGGTGGTGACGCAGGCGGGGAAGAGCTTGCGCTGGCCCTCGACCTCGACCACGCACAGCCGGCAGGCGCCGACGTCCGAGAGGCCCTGCAGGTGGCAGAGCGTGGGGATGTGGATCCCGTTCTCACGCGCGACCTGGAGGATCGTGCCCCCGGTCTGGCCGGCGACATCACGGCCCTCGATGGTCAGGGTGAGCACGCTCATCGCCCGCCCTCCCCTGCCGCGACGGCGGCTTCTCGAGGCTCCATCTTGCAGACCCCCGCCGGACAGACACGGTCGTCGATGTGGGCCATGTACTCGTCCCGGAAGTAGCGGAGGGTGGAGAAGACCGGGTTGGGCGAGCCCTGGCCGAGCCCGCAGAGGCTGGTGTCCCGGACCATCCCGGCAAGCGACTCCAGCTCGGCCAGCTCGTCACGGCTGGCCAGGCCGCGGGTGATGCGGTCCAGCAGACGGTACATCTGGGTGGTGCCGACGCGGCACGGCACGCACTTGCCGCACGACTCCTCGCGGCAGAAGTCCATGAAGAACTTTGCCACGTCGACCATGCAGGTCCCCTGGTCCATGACGATCATGCCGCCGGAGCCCATGATCGAGCCCGCCTGGGCGAGCGACTCGTAGTCGACCGACATGTCGAGCAGCGACTCGGGCATGCAGCCCCCGGAGGGACCGCCGGTCTGGACGGCCTTGAACTTGCCGCCTCCGGGGAGGCCGCCGCCGATGTCGAAGACGATCTCGCGCAGGGTGAGGCCCAGGGGCACCTCGATGAGGCCGGTGTTGACCACGGCCCCCGCCAGCGCGAAGACCTTGGTCCCGAGGCTCTTCCCGGAGCCGATGGCCGAGTACCACTCGGCCCCGCGGCCGATGATGGCCGGGATGCTGGCAAGGGTCTCCACGTTGTTGATCAGGGTGGGCTTGCCCCACAGTCCGGATGCGGCCGGGTAGGGAGGCCGGGGCCGAGGCGTGCCCCGTCCCCCCTCGATGGAGGCGATCAGGGCCGTCTCCTCGCCGCAGACGAAGGCGCCCGCGCCGATCCGGATCTCGACGTCGAAGCCGAAGCTGGTGTCGGCGATCCTCGGACCGAGGAGGCCGGCGTGCTCCGCCTGGCGGATCGCGGTGGTGAGGCGTTTGACCGCCAGCGGGTACTCGGCTCGGACGTAGACGTAGCCCTGGTTGGCGCCGACCGCGTAGCCGGCGATGGCCATGCCCTCGAGCACCTGCTGGGGGCTGCTCTCCAGGACGCTGCGATCCATGAAGGCACCGGGATCGCCCTCGTCCCCGTTGCAGACCACGTACTTGCCGTGGGGGGAGTCGGTCTTGGCCACCGTGGTCCACTTGAGACCGGTGGGATAACCGGCACCGCCTCTCCCCCGGATCCCACTCCGGGTCACCTCGCCCAGCACCTCGGCGGGGCTCATGGTGGTGACCGCCTTGGTCAGCGACTCGTAGCCGCCCACGGCGACGTAGTCCTCGACCCGCTCGGGGTCGATCCGGCCGCAGTGCTCGAGCACCACCTTGACCTGATGAGAGAAGAAGGGGTCGGTGGCGGTCGGGCGTCCACCCTCGCCGCCGGCGAGACCGTCGACCACGCCGTCCAGCGCGGCTTCGTCGCCGGCCGCCACGTGGTCGTAGATCCGACCCTTCTCCGGTACCGCGACGAGCGGCCCGGCGGCGCAGAGCCCGAGGCAACCGACGCGCTTCACGGCGACGTCGGTCAGGCCGCGCGCGGTCACCCGCTCGCAGAGCGAGTCGAAGACGGTGTCGGCCTGCATCGACAGGCAGCCCGCGGCCATGCAGACGTGCGCGGAAGCCCGCACCGGCCCATCGGGGATCAGGGGTTCCTGGCGGCGCCGGCGCGCCGGGGTCGGAGTGCCCGCTTCGGTCATAGCGCCTCCAGCATTTGTTGCACGCCGTCGGGAGATATCCGTCCATGCACCTCGTCGTCGACGACGACCGCCGGGGCCATGCTGCAGGCCCCCAAGCAGCGCGCCCGGAGCAGTGAGATCCGGCCGTCGGGGGTGGTGCCACCCGCGTCGATGCCGAGCGTGTCGTGAATGCGATTGAGGATGGCGCCCGCGCCGTTGATGTAGCAAGCCGTCCCCATGCACACCACGCAGGTGTGCTCCCCCTGAGGCTTGCGGACGAAATGCGAGTAGAAGGTGGCGACTCCCAGCACCCGGCTGGGCGGTACTCCAAGAGCCTCGCTCACGTAGCTCAGGGCATCGTCGTCCAGGTATCCGAAGACCTCCTGCACGGTGTGAAGGACCTCGATCAGGGCGTCCGGCCTCGCCCCCAGGCGGCGGATGCGGACATCAACCTGACGCCAGCGCTTGTCGTCGCGGGGGGGGGAGGCAGGAGGCGCGTCGGCCGCCACGGTCATCGGCTACTCCTCGATGAAGATGCACTCGCCGGCGCACTGGGCGACGGCTTCGCGGACGCCTTCCTCGTGCTCCGCGGACACCAGGGCCATGCTCGCCTTGCCACCGGGCTTGTCGAGGACAACCGCGCCCTGCTTGACGTAGGAGAGCCCGTCGTCGAGCTGGGTGAAGACAGCCGGGCAGAGATCCTCGCAGAGGTTGTCTCCGGTGCAGTACTTCTGGTCGATCCAAACCTTCATGCGGTCACCTCCTTGGTCCGGCACCCACGCCAACCCAAGAGCGAAGGGTAGCCATATAGTTGGCCCGTTCGAAGGCCTCACCGGCCTCCGCGGTCACCCGAGACACCGATCCGCGCAACTGGGCGGCCGAATCGTATTCGTGTTCTGCAAGCCAGGTGCGAAGCTCCCTCTCCACGGCGGCGACCCTCTGGGGCCCCGAGCGGAGCAGCTCCGAGGTCATCATCACCGCGTTCGCGCCCACCGCCAGCGCCTTGGCGGCATCCTCGCCGGAGTGCACACCTGACGTCGCAGCCAGCGACACAGAGTCAGGAATCTGCGGGCGGAGCATGGCGATCCAGCGCAGCGGCAGACCCAGCTCGACGCGTGTGGAGAGCTCGAGGCGGCACTTGACATCCATGGTCTCGAGGTCGATGTCGGGCTGGTAGAAGCGGTTGAAGAGCACCAGGCCCGATGCGCCCGCACGGATCACCTGGTGAACGAAGTGGGCCATGGACGAGTAGTACGGGGAGAGCTTCACCGCCACCGGAACCTTTGCCTTTGCGCAGACCTCGGCGATCAGCTCCAGATCGGCGGTCTCGATGTCCGCGGCGGCGAACTGCGGGTTGGCGGCGACCCGGTAGACGTTCAGCTCGACGGCGTCGGCACCGGCACCCGCCACCAGCTCCGCGTAGCGGCTCCACGCCCCCACCGAGGTGGCGTTGAGGCTCGCGATCACGGGGATGTCCACCGCCGACTTGATCCGCTCCAGGTTGGCCAGGTAACGGTCGGCGAGCGTGGCGCCCTCGACGGGCGGGAAGTAGTCGCTCGCCTCGGGGTTGACCCCGGCTCCCGCCTCGAGTGCGGCGGTGAGCCCCAGCTCCTCGGCGACGATCTCCTCCTCGAAGAGGGAGGGGAGCACCAGGGCGCCCGCCCCGTTGGCGGCCAGCTGGCGAGCGGAGACGATGTCCCCGGTGAGGGGGCTGGGAGAGGCGACGAGCGGGGACCTGAGCTTCAGGCCGAGATAGGCGGTGGTCAGATCCACGGCGCTCGGGTTCATGGCTTGGCCTCCTCGTCGTCGGCCGCGATGGCCGGAGCCGCCGCGCTGGCGTCCGCGGCCTCGCCGTCCTCCTCCGCGCCGTCCTCGACACCATCGCTGACGAGGGTCCGGTGCACGCCGGCGAGCTGGCTGTAGTAGCGCCAGCGCTCGGCGGCATCGCGCTCCAGGAGCTTCATCAGCTCACGAGAGCGATCCGGATTGCTGCGGGCGAGGGACGAGAAGCGCACCTCGGAGTTGACGAATTCGGCGACCGGGATGGAGGGCTCGCGCGAGTCGAGCGTGAGCGGCTGGCCGGCCTCCTCGACACTCGGATGGAAGCGGTAGAGCGGCCAGTAACCGGAGCGCACCGCATCCTTCTGGTGGGTCATGGAGGTCGACATCTCGATGCCGTGCGCAATGCAGGTCGAGTAGGCGATCACCAGCGACGGTCCGGGCCAGGCGTCGGCCTCCATGAGGGCCTTGATGGTCTGGACGTCGTTGGCCCCGATGGCGATCTGCGCGACGTAGACGTTGCCGTAGGCGCGACCGATGGCGCCCAGGTCCTTCTTGGGGGTGCTCTTGCCGGAGGCCGCGAAGCGGGCCACGGCGCCACGCTGGGTGGCCTTGGAGGCCTGACCGCCGGTGTTGGAGTAGACCTCGGTGTCGAGCACCAAGACGTTGATGTCGCGACCGGAGGCGAGCACGTGGTCCAGCCCGCCGAAGCCGATGTCGTACGCCCAGCCGTCACCGCCGACGATCCACACCGACTTGCGGACCAGGCTGTCGGCGAGCACGTTCAGCTGAGCCGCCTGCCGTGCGAGAGCGTTGCCCGCGGGGCTCAGGGTGGCGAGGCGCTGCTTGAGCGAGGCGACCCGATCGCGCTGGACGAAGACTGCCTCCTCGTCCGCCTGGGTGGCGCCGAGGATGGCGTCCGCCAGGGGCTCGCCGACCGCCGCCGAGAGTCCCTGCAGCAGCGACCGGGCGGCCCGCTGCTGGGCCTCAAGGCCGATGCGGATGCCGAGACCGAACTCGGCATTGTCCTCGAAGAGCGAATTTGCCCAGGCCGGGCCGCGCCCCTGCCGGTTGGCGGCCCACGGCGTGGTCGGAAGGTTGCCCCCGTAGATCGAGGAACAACCAGTCGCGTTGGCGACCAGCAGGCGATCGCCGAAGAGCTGGGAGATGAGCTTCAGGTACGGGGTCTCGCCGCACCCGGCACACGCCCCCGAGAACTCGAAGAGGGGCTCGAGCACGGCGGCGCCCTTGACGGTGTTGTGAGCCAGCAGGCTGCGGTCCAGCTCCGGGATCGACTGGAAGAAGTCCCACCGGGTGCGCTCGACGTCGCGGTGCTCGAGGACGGGCTCGAGGTTGAGCGACTTGTGCCGAGCCTCGGTCTTGGAGCGTGCGGGACAGACCTCGACGCAGAGGCCGCAGCCGGTGCAGTCGTCGGGGGCGACCTGGATGGTCAGCAGGTGCCCGGCCAGCTCCTTGGAGCGGAAGGCCTTGGAGGGGAACTCGGCCGGAGCCTCCGCCAGGGCCTCGGGCGCGTAGACCTTCATCCGCACGGCCGCGTGCGGGCAGACGATCGCGCACTTGCCGCAGTCACTGCAGATGACGGGGTCCCAGATCGGGATCTCGGACGCGATCGACCGCTTCTCGTACCGCGCGGTGCCGGACGGGAACCTCCCGTCGGCGGGCATCGCCGAGACCGGCAGGGTCTCGCCCCGGTCGGCGATGAGGACCGACGTGACCTCGCGCACGAAACGGGGCGCGTCGCTGTAGTCGCGGAGCAGGCCGGAGCGGTTCGCGCCGTCGGCCGCTGCCTTGGACGGCATCACCCGAGTGAGCCCGGCCAGCGCGGAGTCGATGGCGGCGATGTTGTGATCCACCACGGTCTGGCCGCGGCGCCCGTAGGTCTTGACCACGGCCCCCTTGATGTCGGCGATGGCCTGGTCCACAGGAAGGATCTTGGAGAGGGCGAAGAAGCAGACCTGCATCACGGTGTTGATGCGAGTCCCCAGATGCGCCTCGGAGGCGATGCGCTGCGCATCCACCACCCACAGCTCGATCTCCTTCTCCACCAGGGTGCGACGCACCGTCTCGGGCAGCCGTCCCCAGACCTCGTCGACCGGATACGGGGAGTTGAGCAGGAAGGTCGCGCCCGGCTTGGCCCACTCCAGGACGTTGACGCGGTCGAGCAGGCCCTCAGCGTGGCAGGCGACGAAGTCGGCGGCGGTGATCAGGTAGGTGGAGCGGATCGGCCGCGGGCCAAAGCGGAGGTGGGAGACGGTCATCGAGCCCGACTTCTTGGAGTCGTAGACGAAGTAGCCCTGGACGTGAGCGCCGGTGCCGTCAGAGATGATCTTTGCGCTGTTCTTGTTGGCCCCCACCGTTCCGTCAGAGCCGAGACCGAAGAACATCGCCTGCAGCTCGCCCTCGGGGCGCGGAGCTGTGAACTCCGGGTCCCACGCCAGGCTGGAGAGGCTCACGTCGTCGGTGACCCCGACGGCGAAGTGGCGGCGGGGCTTCTCGCCGGCCAGCTCGTCGAAGACCGCCTTGGCCATCCCCGGCGTGAACTCCTTGGAGGAGAGCCCGTAGCGACCGCCGACGACCAGCGGCGCGGCGGTGAAGGGAGGATTCTCGGAATCCATCGCCTCATCGAGGGCGGCCCGGACGTCGAGGTAGAGGGGCTCGCCGACCGCGCCAGGCTCCTTGGTCCGGTCCAGGAC
>PLNE01000013.1 GCA_003141695.1 Candidatus Dormiibacterota bacterium | reverse complement strand
TGCCCGCTGCGGCCGCGGCTCCCCGGCGGTGACCGCTCTCGACCGCGACCTCCTGCGCGCCTTCCAGCGCGCCGTCGCCCCGGTACAACACCAGAGCGCTCGGCCTCTCCGCTACTCCCCAATCTCCCCGCTCCCCAGCGAAATGTCCCTGTTCTCTTGGGACCCAATCGTCGCGTCGAAGGTCGTTGGTCTGACGTCGTCAGGGCCGACCAGCACCCCGCGGTTGCAGCCTTGCGACCTGCCTCTCACGGTACCTCCCATGAGGTCAGAGCCGTCAGCAGGCCCGTTTCTCACTCGTCGAGGTCGACCGCAGGCGATCGGCTCCTTGCTAGACTCGCCGGTCAGCGGTAGAGGCTCGCCGCACCTAAGGGGCTGCGCGATGACTGAGGGCAACGCTGATGAACTGAGGAAGCTCGTTGCCCTTCGTGACGAGGGCATCAGCATCCGAGATTCTCTACCAATCTACCCGTCGCCAAAGCAAGCCGCGGTGGCGCATTTCTTGAGTCGAGCAGCAACTCGTGCTCGATGTCGAACCGAAGACGTCTATACTGACGCTCGCGTAAACGTGCACCCTCACATACAGCATGAGGTTCAGACGCTTCAGCACGAAGGTTACGACATAACGATTGTTGACACGCCGCCCCGTCATGAGCTATCCACCCAGGTCCAAGCAGCTGTTGATGAGGAGATTGCTCAGCTCAGTAAGCTCCCAGACTGCACCGACATACTCTTTGAGCCCTCCCTACACCCCGCGGGCGCGACTTGGTTTCGACTCGCCAAGCACGCGCTAGCTCTTCAAACTCTTTACACCGCCGGCACAGCCACCACTTTAGCCGATGGGCTAGACCCGTCTGTCTTTCATGAGCCCATAATTGATGGTCTGAGTGCCGTGGAGCGACTGAGAAGCAGGCGTGGAGAGCAGGAGGCCCAGAGCACTCTTGATAAGTACGTTGCGTACACATCCACACCGATGGCAGACCACACTGATGCGTTTCCAAGCTCACGAGACTTCCTGGTTGGCGTCATCGACTCTCGCGCCGTCCAAACCCGAGCTGATACAGCCATAGACATGGCGCGTGAGCGTATATCATCAAGACTTGGACACTCTGCGAAGAGGGGGATGGTGAGCGCTAGCCTGACCTGCGGCGCTGCTAATCCTCTATACGAAATGGCCAGATCGCTCGATCAGAGTGGCACGCCTATCTCGACGATCCTCCTCGTTGATAGCGACGAAATGGCTCTCGCCGCTGCAGTATCTCTGGCACGAAACAGGGGCGTCGAGGATCGCGTTATCCTCTATCACAAGGATCTGTTTAGACATCGACTGACGAGATACATACAGCCCGAAAGCGTAGACCTGGTCGATCTGCTAGGGCTAGTGGATTGGGTACCGGCTGAATTGAGGGATAGGAAGACAGGGTTGGTGAGGCACCGACCCATCCAGAGACTTCTTTCCGACGTGCGGGACATAGTGCGAGCGGGAGGCATGATCCTAGTCGGTAATATGCTCAACAAGCGTCCTCAGCAGGCTTTCGTTGAAAGGGTGTGGCCACCACTCTTCCAGCGTGGGGTGCGCGAGATGTTGTCCATCATTGCGACAGCGGGCTACGATCCTCTGACCGTGCAGGTTAGGATTCCCGGTCGCGAAGGTGTTTACGCCGTCTATGGAATTCCTATCCCCTGATGTCAGCGGGTCCGCAGCTCGAAGAGCGGCTCGAGCGTCGGTTCGACTCGCCCGAGTTGAACAACGAGCTATCACCAGCGCTCTGGCCGATGAAGATGGAGTCGTTGCCTGGCCAGACCGCCGTGACGTCTGTCGCGCTCGCCGAGGCGGTCACCGAGTTCCTCCAGTGGCTGGAGCTGGACCGCCGGGCCAGCCTGACGACAGTCGCCGCTTACACCGGGGAGTTGAGCCGCTTCCAAGCCTTCTGTGCCCGCTGCGGCCGCGGCTCCCTGGAGGTGACCAGCCACGCCGCGGCGGCGTGACGAGAATGCACGAATTGGTTCCCGGTGCCGTCTATCGAAAGGACCAGAGACATGAACACTCAATCTTTCCCCGCGCAGCGAGCAGGAACGTTCGATCTCGGAGGTGATCTCACAGTCAACCGTCTCGGTTTTGGGACCATGCAACTCCCGGGACCGGGCGTGTGGGGCCCACCGCGGGATCACGACGAAGCGATCCGCGTGCTGCGGCGCGCGATCGAGCTGGGGGTGAACTTCGTCGACACCGCCGACTCCTACGGTCCCTATGTTGCCGAGGAGCTGATCTGCGAGGCGCTCCACCCTTACCTCGAGGGCCTCGTGATCGCCACGAAGGCAGGGCTCACCCGCTTCGGCCCCATCACTCGCTCGGGTCCAAGCGAGTGGCCGCCGGTCGGCCGGCCCGAGTACCTGCGCCAGGAAGCAGAGATGAGCCTCCGGCGCATGAAGCTGGATCGCATTGACCTGTTCCAGTTGCACCGCATCGACCCCAAAGTCCCGTTAGAAGAGCAGATCGGCGAGTTGAAAAGGCTGCAGGGGGAAGGCAAGGTCCACCACATTGGGCTCTCCGGGGTGTCGGTCGACCAGCTGAGGGCAGCGCAGGAGCTAGTGACCATAGTCTCAGTGCAGAACCAGTTCAACTTGGCCGACCGCTCCGCCGAACCCGTGCTCGACTACTCGACGGGGCACGGCATCGCGTTCATCCCGTACCGTCCACTGGCCACGGGTTCGCTGGCCAGTGAGGGTAGCCCTCTGGCCGAGCTGGCAAGAAAGCACGACGCGACGCCAGCCCAGCTAGCGCTCGCATGGCTGCTCAAGCGCTCGCGTGTGATGCTTACGATCCCTGGCACGTCATCGGTCGCGCACTTGGAGGACAACATGCTTGGCGCCAGCATCGAACTGACCGACAAGGAGTTCGCCGAGCTCTCAGCCGTCGCCGGGCACACCGCATGACGGGTCGCTCTCGGACTTGGCGGGACCGGCCCGGCCCTCCACCAGTGACCTCGGGATCTGCCGGGCCTCTCGCGGGGGTTCCGGGGTGCGGTGGTGGAGGAGCACCAGACGCGCCACGGCGAGGGCCACCTCCGGTGACGTTCTCCAGCCAGCGTGGACTGCGATGGGGGCGCGCCCC
>PLNE01000137.1 GCA_003141695.1 Candidatus Dormiibacterota bacterium | reverse complement strand
AGCGGCAGGTCGAGGTGCTCGGGGAGGAGGACCTGCATCGAGCCGCCCCCGGGCTGAAAGGCCTTGAGCGAGCGACCCTTCCAGATCCCGCTGCACTCGTCCTCGAGGAGCTCGCGGATCGGGGTGCCGAGCTGCATCTCATAGGTGCCGGGGCGGTTGATGTGGCCGCTGCAGCAGAAGAGCCGGGTGCCGGTGCTCTTCTCGGCGCCGACGGAGGCGAACCAGGCGCCCCCGCGGATGACGATGTGGGGCAGGTTGGAGAGCGTCTCGACGTTGTTGACGACGGTCGGTTTGCCGTAGAGGCCCTTCACCGCAGGGAAGGGCGGCTTGAGGCGGGGCTGGCCCCGGAAACCCTCCAGCGAGTCGATGAGGGCCGTCTCCTCGCCGCAGATGTAGGCCCCGGCGCCGCCGTGGACGATGATGTCGCAGCTGAAGTCGGAGCCGAGGATGCCCCGGCCGACGTAACCGGCGGCGCGCGCCTCCTCGACGCAGCGCTCCAGCAGCAGGCGCTGGTCGTAATACTCGCCACGGATGTAGATGAAGGCGATCGGCGCCTGGATGGCATAGGCGGCGATCAGCGTCCCCTCGATGAGCTGGTGCGGGTTCTCGTCGATGAGCGCCCGATCCTTGAAGCAGCCCGGCTCCGACTCGTCGGCGTTGACGCAGAGGTAGCGGGGATGGACGCCCTTGGGGAGAAACGACCACTTCAGCCCGGTGGGAAAGCCGGCCCCGCCGCGTCCGCGTATCCCGCTCGTCTTCACCTCGGCGACCAGCTCGTCGGGGGTCATGGTGCGGAGTGCCTTGCGCAGGCCCTCGTAGCCGCCGCTGCGCTCGTAGACGGCGAGGGTCTGGATGCCGTCCAGCCCAAAGTCCTTGGTCAGCAGCTTGTACTCGGCCATCAGCGGCCTCCCGGCTTGCGCATCAGGAGGCCCCCGGCGCGGCGGAGCTGCGGGGCCTCAGCTGCGGCCCCTCCGGCGCCGCATCACCGCGGACGCCGTCCAGGATCGCGTCGACCCGTTCCGGGGTGAGGTTCTCCTGGAAGTGGTTGTCCACCTGCATCGCCGGTGCCCCACCGCAGGCGCCGAGGCATTCGACCGTCTGCTCCCAGGTGAAGGCGCCATCCTCGGTGGTCCCGCCCGAGGGGCAGCCTAGCCGCCGCTCCAGGTGGGAGACGATCTCCTCGGCACCGCGCAGTGCGCAGGAGACGTTGACGCACACCAGGACGTGATGGCGCCCGCCGGGGTGGTCGAAGTACATCGAGTAGAAGCTGGCGACCGCCTCGACCTCGCTGGGGGTGAGCCGGAGCAGTTCGGCGACCTCCGACATGCCCTCCGGGCTGAGGTAGCCGAGCTGGTGCTGGACCGCCCAGAGGGAGGGCAGCACGGCGCTGCGTGCCTGCGGGTAGCGGTCGCGCTGCCGCTGGATCTCGGCGCGAGTCTTGGGGGTCAGCGCGCTCATCTGTCGACATCCCCCAGGACGATGTCGATCGACCCGATGACGGCGACCAGGTCGGGGAGCAGCTCGCCCTTCGCCATGTGGGGCAGGGCGCTCAGGTTGCTGAAGGAGGGGGCGCGCACCTTGCACCGGTATGGCCGGTTGGAGCCGTCGCTCACCAGCAGGAAGCCCAGCTCGCCACGGGGGGACTCGACTGCCTGGTAGACGGTGCCGGTGGGCACCCGGAAGCCCTCGGTCACCAGCTTGAAGTGGCGGATCAGCGACTCCATGCTGGTGTTGATCTCGTTGCGCGGGGGGAGAGCCACCTTGCGGTCGCTGGTGTTCACCGGGCCCTCGGGGAGCCCCGCCATGGCCTGGTCGATGATCCGGAGCGACTCGCGCATCTCGCGCATCCGCACCAGATAGCGGTCGTAGATGTCGCCGCGCCGGCCGATCGGCACGTCGAAGTCGAACTGGTCGTACGAGCTGTACGGCTGAGCCTTGCGCAGATCGTAGGGGACGCCGCTGCCCCGCAGGGTGGGCCCGGTCACCCCGTAGTTGATCGCGTCCTCGGCGCTGAGCACCCCCAGCCCCTGGGTGCGCTCCCGGAAGATGGGGTTGCCCGTGATCAGCGTCTCGTACTCGTCGATGTGGTGGGGGAAGGTCTTGACCACCTCCTCCACCATCCCGTAGAACTCGGCGGGCACATCGGCCATCAGGCCGCCGACCCGGATGAATGAGGTGTGCATTCGCACCCCGCTCACCAGCTCGTTGATGTCGAGGATCTTCTCCCGCTCCCGCCAGGCGTAGACGAAGGGAGTGGTGGCCCCGAGGTCGAGAGCGCTCGTGCCGTACCAGATCAGGTGGCTCGCAATCCGCGCCAGCTCGCACATGATGACCCGCAGGTACTGCCCCCGCGGCGGTACCACCACTCCGAGCAGCCGCTCCGCCGCCAGGGAGAAGCCGAGATTGTTGCTGAGTGGCGAGAGGTAGTCCATCCGATCCGTGTAGGGGATGCACTGCTGGTAGTTATGCCGCTCGAGATCCTTCTCGAAGCCGGTGTGGAGAAAGCCGATGTCGGGCCGGCAGCCCCGCACCACCTCGCCGTCGAGGTCCAGGACCAGCCGCAGCACGCCATGAGTGGAGGGGTGCTGCGGCCCCATGTTCAGCTCCATGGTCTGGTCGTCGAGCTGGATCAGGTCGATGGCGTCCATCTCAGGGGCGACCCCGAGCATCTCCCGGCCGCGCTCGTACTGCTCGGAGACGGCGTCGCTGCCCGGAGGCCCGACGGGGGGCAGGACGCTCATCGCGACGTCCCCGGCATCTCGGGCGGCCGCTCCTGGGCAGGTAGCGCCCATTCCAGGTTGTGGGTGAAGGCGATCGGCTCGCCGAACGACGCGTAGTCCTTGCGCAGCGGATGGCCGTCCCAGTCGTCGGGGAGCAGGATGCGGCGGAGGTCGTGGTGCCCCTCGAACTGGATCCCGATGAGGTCGTAGGCCTCCCGCTCGTGCCAGTCCATCCCGGCGAACACCCCCTCCAGGGTGGGCACGCGGGGATCGTCCTCGGGCACCTGGACGACCAGCCGGATCACGTCGTTGTGCCGCATGGAGCGGAGCTGGTAGACGATGTCGAAACGCGGGGCGTCGGGCTCGCGGTCGGGCCAATCGACAGCGGTCACGAAGAGGGGGAGGTCGTAGCGCGCCTCGTCGTGGTCGCGGAGCAGGCGGGCGACCTCGACCAGGCGGTCCCGCCCCACCCGGATGGTCACCTCGCCGAAGCCCTCATCGGCGGCGAGCACTGCATCCGGCAGCTCCCTCCGGAGCACGTCCAGGGCCCTCGTCCCGGCGGCCGGGCGTGGACCGGCGACGTCCCCCAGATCAGCCATCTCCCCGGTCACCCCCGCCAGGAGGTGAGGTGGCTGCCGGCGATCTTCTGCTGCAGCTTGACGACGGCGTCGAGCAGCGCCTCGGGGCGGGGCGGGCAGCCGGGGAGGAAGACATCCACCGGGACCACCTTGTCGACCCCCTGGATGATCGCGTAGTTGTTGAACATCCCACCGCTCGAGGCGCAGGCACCCATGCTGATGACCCACTTGGGCTCGGGCATCTGGTCGTAGATCTGGCGCAGGACCGGGGCCATCTTCTGGGAGACCCGGCCGGAGACGATCATCAGGTCGGACTGGCGTGGCGAGGCCCGGAAGACCTCGCACCCGAAACGCGCCATGTCGAAGCGGGCGGCCCCCGTCCCCATCATCTCGATGGCGCAGCATGCGAGGCCGTAGAGCGCCGGCCAGAGCGAGCTGTACCGGCCCCAGTTGACGAGCTTCTCGACGCTGGTGGTGAGGATCCCGCTCTGAAGAGCGGCACGCTCCCTTTCCCCCACCCGGGGCAGCGGCAGCGCGCCGGCGTCACCGAGCGAGCTCGCGAGGGCGGCCGGCGGGGTCAGCGCCAGATCGCCGTTCAGTCCCACCGGAGCGCCCCCTTGGCCCAGATGTAGACCAGCCCGAGCAGCAGGATGAGGATGAAGACCCCCATCTCCACGACCCCGAAGACCTTGAGCTGGCGGACGATGGTCGCCCACGGGAAGAGGAAGATCGATTCCACGTCGAAGACGATGAAGAGCATCGCGGTCACATAGAAGCTCACCGAGAACCGCCGCCGGGCCGAGACCGACGGAACGATGCCGGACTCGTAGGGGAGCTCCTTCTCAGGGCTCGGGCGGCGCGGCCCCAGCAGGGCGCTGAGCACCGGCACGCCGGCGCCGAAGAGGATGCAGATACCCAGGAAGACGAGGATCGGCGCGTAGTCCGAGAGCATCCCGGCGAATCCTAGCAAGGCCAACGGTCCCGACCGCACTCGCCGGATGGCTCTTGGGCGTGGCGCCCAAATTGCGCGCGCTCAGACCGTGCGGACCTGCACCTTGCCATGCTCGACACGGGCCTGGAACACGGTGGCCGGAGCCGACGCCGGGCCGTGCACGGCCCGCCCATCGCTGAGGCGAAAGCGGCTGCCGTGCCACGGGCAGGTCACGCAGAGCTCGTCGTCGACGGTGCCCTCGTGGAGCGGCCCGGCGGCGTGGGGGCAGACGTCCGAGATGGCGTAGATCTGCGTCCCCCGGCGGTAGAGCATCACCCGGGCGCCCCCCGCCTCGGCGAAGGTCGGGGTGGCCTCCTCCAGGCTGTCGGCGGCGAGAGCGTCGGTCCACTCGCCGGGCTTCTCCAGGAAGGCTTGGTGGTCGACTCCCACGCCGCGGCCGAAGCTGAGATGGCCGCCCAGATACCCGCCGGCGCTCACGGCGGCCAGCCCCAGCAGGCGCAGCCGGCGGGCGCTGCGGTGGCCGGCCACCATCGACGCCGCGAAGAGACCGAGACCGGTCACGTTGGCGGCGGCGTGGAGCAGCCCAACCCGCCTCTCCGGCCCATAGGAGTCGGCCCAGTCGCTGAGTCCGCTGACGACGGCGGGGACGGCGGCCAGGGCGCCGAGCCCGACCAGCGGGTCGACCGCGGCAGCGGCGGGGGAGCCTCCGAAGAGATCGAGGATCACCGCCCCGCTCCAGCAGCCGATGGGAAGATCGGTGAGCAGCGGGTGCAGCGGGTGCTCCAGCCAGGTCCCGCTCAGAAGGCTCTTGGCCGGACCCACCGCGGAGTTCACGACCCTGGCGAGCCGGTCGGAGACGCCATCGAGGGCCTCGAGGCCCTCCAGCTTGCCGATCAGCTCCCGCAGTCCCACGTTCATAAGAATATGGCACTCGCCCTGTGACGGCGACGTGGCGCCGCGCGCCGGCCCCTGCCGGCGGCGGCACCACGACAGGGAAGCTGCCCCGTGAGGCGGCGCCGCGCGCCGGCGCGCGCCGGCGGCGGCACCACCCGGAGAGAATTCAGGCGGCGGCGGGCGCCGACACGAGTTCGGCCTCGATCTCGAGAACGATCTTCTTGCTGACCACCACGCCCCCCGATTCGAGGACGGCGTTGTAGGTCAGGCCCCACTGCTCACGGTCGATCTCGGCGGAGGCCGAGATGGCGCTGACCGTGGTCCCCCACGGGCTCTTCTCGGCGCCGAGGTACTCGACGTCCAGAATCACGGGGTGGGTCTGATCGCGGATGGTCAGGTCGCCGGTCACCGCGAAGTGCCCGCCGGTTGCCAGCTCCGTGCTCGTCGAGTGGAAGGTCATGGTCGGGTACTTCTCGACGTCGAAGAAGTCGGCGGAGCGCAGGTGCGCGTCGCGCTTCTCGTCGCGGCTCGCGATACTGGCCACGTCGATGGTCACCTCCACACCGGAGCTCGCAAGGTCCGCGCCAGCCGTGATCTTGGCCTCGACCTTCTCGAAGCTGCCCCGGACCTTGGACACCACCAGGTGGCGGGCCAGGAAGCCCACGCGGGTGTGGGATGGGTCGAGGGAGTACTCGCCGGGGGCGAGCGGAGTGCGGGTGGTGTTGGTGGTTTGGGTCATGTCTCTCTCCGGTAGTTGACGCCTCGACGGTTGCTGCGTCGACGGTTGCTGAGGCAACTATACTCATGGAATCGTTGCGCTGTCAACCTTTGTGGGGTACGCTTGGGCCATGGTCATGACGGAGACGGACCGATCGGTCCACCTGCAGGCGTGGCACGCACTCCTCCGTGCCCAGGCCGGCGTGGCCGGCAATCTCGAACGGGAGCTGATGGCCGCCGAGGGGCTGCCGCTCGCGTGGTTCGAGGTGCTCCTCGTCCTCGACCAGGCGCCCGAGGGCGCGGTCCGGCTGCAGCGTCTGATGGACACCGTCCTGATGACCAAGAGCGGGGTGAGCCGCCTGGTCGACCGGATGGAGGCCGCCGGGCTGGTGGCCCGCTCCGGCTGCCCGTCCGACCGCCGGGGGGCCTTCGCTTGCATCACCGACCTGGGCCGGGAGAAGGTCCACCGGGCGACCCCGATCCACGCCGGCGGCATCGACCGCCATCTGGCCAAGGTGCTGGACGCAGAGCAGGCTGCGCGGCTGCGCGACGCCCTCAGTGCCGTCGCCGACGCCCTGGGCAGCGAGGCGGTCTACGTCCGATGCCCGGGAGCGGATGGCGAAGATCACACCGGCGCCGACCCCGAGGGCTCGGGCCACCCATAGGAGCTCGGCGGGCGGCCGGCGGTGCGAGTCGCCCACAATTGGCCCCCGTGGCCGGTCAGATCGCCAGTGACAACCTCACCGAGTCGGAGGCGCAGGAGCGCGCCGGGCTGCTCGACGACCTCAGCTACGGCATCGACCTGGAACTGAGTGACGAGCCGGCGGCACCCACCTTCCGCAGTTCGACACGAATCGGCGTCTCCTGCCGTCGCCCGGGCGCGAACACCTTCCTCAACCTCACCGTGGGCGAGCAGGGGCGGCTCCGTGAGGTGCGCGTCGGCGGGGAGCCGTGCCCCGCGGCGGTGGCCGGCTACGACGGCGCCCGCATCCCGCTCGCCGGCCTCCCGGTCGGGCCCACCACGGTCGACGTCCTCGCCGACTGCTCCTACGAGCGGGTGGGGGTCGGCCTCCACCGCGTCGTCGACCCCGCCGACCAGCAGGTCTACCTCTACACCCACTTCGAGCCCTTCGACGCCCACAAGGTCTTTGCCTGCTTTGACCAGCCGGACCTCAAGGGCCCCCTGACGGTGACGGTGCGGGCCCCGGCCGGCTGGGAGGTGTGCGGCAACGCGCGAGTGCTCGGCCGCGACGAGCACGGGGACGGCACCCGCACCTGGCGGTTCAACACCACCCCTCCCCTCCCCACCTACCTGATGGCGGTGGCGGCGGGCGACTACCGGGTCATCGAGACCCGGCACCGCGGGCTCCGGCTCGCCCTCTACGCGCGGCGGTCACTGGCGTCCCAGCTCGAGGAGCAGGCCGAGGAGCTCTTCACGATCACCCGGCAGGGCCTCGACTTCTTCGCCGAGGAGTTCGGCATCGCCTACGCCTTCGACGAGTACAACCAGCTCTTCGTGCCCGAATTCAACATGGGCGCGATGGAGAACCCGTGCTGCGTCACCTTCAACGAGATGTTCGTCTTCCGCAGCCGCGCCACCGAGCTGCAGCGGGCGCGGCGGGCCGAGGTGATCGTCCACGAGATGGCCCACGTCTGCGGATTCGGCGACGTCGCCACCATGCGCTGGTGGGGAGACCTCTGGCTCAACGAGACCTTTGCCACCTACATGTCCAACAAGGCCCTGGTGAATGCCACCGAGTTCACCAACGCGTGGGTCGACTTCGCCAACACCATGAAGTCGGCGGCGGCCCGCCAGGACCAGCTCCCCTCCACCCACCCCATCTCCACGCCCTGCGCCGACACCAACGAGGTCCGGCAGAACTTCGACGGCATCACCTACCAGAAGGGGGCGTCGGTCCTCAAGCAGCTGGTCGCCTGGGTCGGTGACGCCCCCTTCACGGACGGGGTGCGCGAGTACTTCCGCCGCTACCGCTGGGGCAACGCGACCCTCGGGGAGTTCCTCGCCTGCATCGAGGCCGCCTCCGGGCGGGACCTCGCCCCCTGGTCGGCGGAGTGGCTCCGCACCGCGGGGATGAACGCGCTGCGTCCCGAGATCGAGATCTCCGGCGGCCGGATCGCGAGCTTCGCCATCGTGCAGACGGCGGCGCCCGCGCACCCCACCCTGCGCTCCCACCATGTCCGCGTCGGCCTCTACCGGATCGACGCGGGATGCCTGGTTCGCTACCGGTTGGTCGACAGCGAGGTCCGCGGCGAGCGCACCGAGGTCGCGGAGCTCGCCGGCGAGCAGGCCCCCGACCTCGCCGTGGTCAACGACGACGACCTCACCTTCGCCAAGCTTCGCTTCGACCCGACCTCGTTGTGCACCATGCTCGACCATCTCGGCGGTCTGGCCGACCCGCTGCCCCGCTCCCTCTGCTGGGCAGCGCTGTGGGACATGACCCGGGACGCCGAGCTGCCCACCCGTGACTTCGTCGCCGCGGTCCTCCACCACGCCAGGGCAGAGGCCGAGGTCACCGTCCTGGAGCGGCTGCTCAGCCAGGCGCTGGCGGCCATCGACCAGTTCGGCGACCCGGCCAACCGGGAGNNCGCCGATTCCACCGATGATCTCGACCGGCTGGAGCGCCTGCTCGACGGCACCCAGAGCGTCCCCGGGCTCACGATCGACAACGACCTCCGCTGGATGATCGTCGGCCGCCTCGCCAGCCTCGGCCGCGACGCGGGCCCACGCATCGAGGCCCAGCTCGCCGCCGACGACACCGACTTCGGCCGCCGGCGCGCAGCCGCCTGCCGGGCCGCGCAGCCCGATGCCGCCGTCAAGCGCGCCACCTTCGACCAGGTGGTTGGCGGAGGCGAGCTCCCGCTCCAGACGCAGAACGCCCTGATGGGGGGCTTCGGCGTGGGGCCATTCGCGATCGGCGGATTGGTCCAATGGGGCGAGAGCCAGGCCGCCCTCCTCCGCCCCTTCGTGGAGCGGTGGGTGGAGGCGGTGCCGGGCTTCTGGGCACGGCGAAGCACCGAGGAAGCGGAAAACTTCACGGAGTACCTCTACCCGCGCCAGCTGATCGAGGCGGAGACCCTCGCCGCCGCCGATCGAGCGCTCGCGGCGATCCAGGCCGCCGATCTCTCGGAATCGACGCGGCGTGCCGCCTCGCGGCCGATCGTCGAGGGCAAGGACGGGACGGAACGGGCCATGAGGGCCCGCGCCTGCGACCTCGCCGCGTCGCGCCGCTGATTTCCGTCCGGCTCTGCGTCGCCTCGTCCGCAGCGCTCACCCTGAGCCGAGGGACACCTCGTACCCGCACGGCAGCTCGGCGGGGATCTCCGGTGAGCTGACCCGGCCGTAGATGGAGAGCAGCCGGTCGACCATCCGCTCCCAGGAGAAGGTGGCGGCTCGGCGGCGGGCGGCCTCCCCCATCCGCTCCCTCCCTGCCTCGTCGTGCAGGATCTTGGAGATGGCGGCGCAGTAGTCGCGCGGCTCGCGGCCCTCCACCAGGAGGCCGGTCTCCTCGTCGGCCACCACCTCGGGGAGGCCGCCCACCCGGGACGCCACCACCGGGGTCCCCTGCGCCTGCGCCTCCAGGGCGACGAGACCAAAGGTCTCCACCCGCGACGGCACCACGCAGACGTCGGCGAGCGCGTAGTAGCGGGCCAGGCGGTCGTGGGGCACGGCCCCGAGGAAGCGGACTCGGTCCCCGATGCCGGCATCCGCGGCCAGCTGCTCCAGCCGGCGGCGCTCCCCGCCGTGGTTGGCCCTGGCGCCGTCGCCGCTGTCCTCGCCGATGAAGAGGCAGACCACGTCCTGGAGGTGGGGGTCGCGATCCATCTCGGCGATCGCCTCGATCAGGGTGTCCGCCCCCTTGAGTGGCTCCAGCCTGCCGGCGAAGAGGACCACCCGGCGGCCCTCGACGTCCAGCTCGCCACGCAGAGAGGTGACCGCCGCGGGATATGCCGCGTGCTGGTCGACCCCGGGCTCGGCGACGCAGATCCGGTCCCTGCTCGCCCCGTACAGCCGCACCAGCTCCCTACCCTCGGCCCGGCTCATGGCCACGATGCGGTCGCAGGCGGCGGCCAGCTCCTCCTCCACGGCCCCGCGCTGGAAGTCGGGGGGGAGCCCCGCGGCCGCCTTCATCCGGGCGAGCGAGTGAAACGACTGGACCCACGGGATGCCAAGCCGGTCACGGGCCCGGCGCGCGGGCGGGCCGCTCAGCCAGTAGTGGGCGTGGATGAGGCGGTAGCTGCGGTTCTCCGACGCGGCGTGGGCGAGCATCGCGTCGGCGAAGGGGTCGAGCAGCGCCACCAGATCCTCTTTGGGGAGGGGACGGGGCGGGCCCACATCGAGGAGAACGAGGCGGCTCCCCGGGGCGATCAGCCGCTCGGCGGGAAGGTCGGGGTCGTCCCGGCGGACAAAGACGTCGGTCGGCACCCCCCGCTCCGCGAGACCCTCGCAGAGGCGCCGGACCCCGAGATTCATCCCGCCGTTCTCGCCCCGCCCCAGCTCACTGAGAGGAGAGGCGTGGACCGAAACGACGGCGATGGCGCGGCCACTCGGCGCGGTCATGGACTCAAGTCTACCCAGGAAGGCTCGTTGCCCCGTCAACCACCGCCGGAAGGCCGGAGATCCCGGAGGTGGATGGCGGACGGGCGGGCCAAGCTCGCGCCGCCCGATGCCTGCGCTGCGGGCGGCGTCACCATTCCCGATGCCTGCCCCGCAGGCGGCGTCCCGGCGCCCGCCGCCTGCCAGCCGCGCGCCGCGACCGGGTCCCACCACGCCGTCCCCGCCTCGACCATCAGCACCGCCGGGTGGAGGTTGACGGTGGTGCAGCAGTGGGCCGGAATGACCAGAAGGCGGTCGCCGATGCGCAGCCGGGTCTGGGCACCGGTGGCGACGAGCATCCCATGCTCCTCGCTCATCCGCTCCAGCACCAGGTCCTGGTGCCCGACCACGATGCCGTACCCGCGGAGCAGGCTGAGCCGGGCGTCGGCGGCGAGCGCCTTGGAGCCGGCGTCGATGACGGCCCGGTCCGGCGCGGGCGTCGAGACCACGGTGGCGACCACCCCGAGGGCGCACTCCTCCAAGCTCATGGCTCCGAGGACCACCTGCTGGGCGTCGCCGTACACGTAGGAGCCCGGCCGCATCTCCGTCGGACCCGCCTCGGTCCAGGAGGAGGTCGGCGTCGAGCCGACGCTCAGCTCCCGCACGGCGATGCCGGCGGCACGGAGCTGTGCGGCCGTCTCCAGCATCACCCGGTGCTCGGCCGCGGCGACCCGGGCCAGCTCGGCCCGGTTGGCGACCGCGTAGGCGTGGCCCGGGAAGGTCAGCAGCCCCCGGAAGCGCTCCTCCCCGATGGCTGCCACCAGCGCGGTCACCCCCGCGACCGTGGCATCCCCGGGCGCCGTGCCGATCCGGTGGTGCCCGCTGTCCACCTCCCAGAGCACCTCGACCCGCTCGGGAAGAGCGGCGGCCGCCTTCACGCTGTCGAGGCTGACGGCGAGCCGCCCGACCCGCTCCGCCAGCGCCGCCAGCCGGCGCAGCCGGATCTCCCCCACCGGGGGGAAGGCGATCAGGAGGTCGTCCGCGCCCGCGTCGGCAAAGAGCTCGGCCTCGGTGAGCGTCGCTGCGGTCAGCCCGGTCGCTCCGTGCTCGAGCTGGCGCCGGGCGACGAACGCGCTCTTGTGGGTCTTGGCGTGAGGCCGGAGGCGCAGCCGCAGGCCCGCGGCGCGGTCCTGCATAGCGGCGAGGTTCGACTCCATCGCGGCGACATCCACCGCCGCAACGGGTGTCTCGACCGACTGGGCCGCTGCGATGACCCGCTCCGCGTCCATCAGGCGCGTCGCAGCGAGCGCGGCTGCATCGGTCCGACCTGGCGGACAACCGCCCGCAGCGCGTCCATCAGGCGCCGGACGTTCCCCGCACCGGCGACGAGCGTGCGCATCAGTCCCCTCACTCGGGCCAGTACTGCTCCTCGTGGACCGCGGCGGCCTCGAATCCACCCCTGCGGAGCGCGCCCTTGACGTTGTCGATCATCTGCGGGTTGCCGCAGATGAACGCCGAGGCCGCGCCGGGCAGCAGGCCGAGGCGGTCGGTGTGCTTGCGCACCACGTCCTCGACCCGGCCCCGCTCCCCGGGCCACGCCGGGTCCAGCCAGGGCCGGCTGATGGTGGGGACGTATTCGAACCAATCGTGATCCTGGGTACACGCTCTCATCTCGTCCAGGTAGGCGAACTCGTCGGAGACGCTGGCGCCGTGGAGGAGGAAGACCCTGCCGGCAGGCGACCACTCGCCGCGCTCCTGCCGGCGGATCAGCGTGCGGATGCAGGAGAGGAAGGGGGCGATCCCGGTGACGGTGGCCACGAAGATGTGCGCGTGGCCCGCGACCGGTGCCTCGCGCAGAAAGAGGCCCTTGCAGCGGCGCCGGATCGGCAGCTCGGCGCCGACGGGTTGGGCGTAGAGGGGGACGGTCAGCTCGCCCTCCGGAACCCGCTCCACGAACAGCTCGATCTCATCCTCCTCCGGCGAGGAACAGATCGAATAAGGCCGTTCGACGAGCTTCCCTCCGACTGGTAGCGCCAGGGTGCAGTACTGCCCGGGCCGGTACCCGAGGTCGAAGTCGGTGGCGATCCGCATCACCCAGAGACCCTCGGCGGCCTCCCGGCGGCTGACGATCGTTGCAGTACCGAATTTGGTGGCGTCGATGGTGGGGGCAGATTCGATCATCGGGGGTCAGTTTAGGGCCCTGGGCGGCCATCGGTTCGGCTCGGTTATGCCCTCGTCACGCCTCCCCTCAGACCTTCTCGGGGTCGACCAGCAGCAGCCGGACCGTGCTCGTCGCCAGCTCGCGGCCGTCCTCCGCGTCGCGCATGGTCACCGCCCACTGGTGCACCCGGCGGCCGGCGTGCCGCACCGTCGCCTCGGCGTCGAGCCTCTGCCCGGCGCGGGCGGTGCGGAGGAAGCTGGTGTGGTTCTCCAACCCCACCGCCCCCCTGCCGGAGCCGTCGCTCCCCGCCGCCACCATCGCCCCGACCGACGCCAGGGTCTCGGCCACGGCGGCGTAAACGCCACCGTGGACCAGCCCGTACGGCTGGAGGTGCTGCTCGCCGATCTCGAGGTGGGCGGTCACGCGGGTCGGGGTGACCTCGTCGAACTGGAGGCCAAGGAGGCCGATGAAGCCGGCGGTGGGATCGAACCGGCGCAGGAGCTCGGCGGGAGTGGTCATCGTGGGCGCCCCGGCTGAGGATCCCACTCCATCTCGGCCCGGTAGCGCTCGGCGAAGGCACGCAGCGAGGGGGCGATCGGTTCGTCCAGCTGGCTCCGACCCTCCAGGGCCTCGGCGGTCTTCAGCCCGTGGCCGGTGATGTAGGCGACCACCACCTCGTCGCCCTTCCACCTGCCCGCCTCGGCGAGCCGGCGGAGCACCGCCACCGTAACCCCGCCGGCGGTCTCGGCGAAAACCCCCTCGGTGCGAGCCAGCAGTTCCACGGCGTCGAGGATCTCCTCGTCGCTGACGCTCTCGACCACTCCCCCACTCTTGCGAGCGGCGCGGATCACGTCCTCCCCGTCCGAGGGGCTCCCGATGGCGAGGGAGCGGGCGACGGTGTCAGGGTGGCGGACCGGGGTGACCGGGCGGTTGCCCGCGAAGGCGTCGGCGACCGGAGCGCAACCGGAGGCCTGGGCACCGGTCAGCCGCGTGTGGGGCGGCCCGTCGACCAGGCCGAGGTCGACCAGCTCGCGGATCGCCTTCTCTGCCTTGACGAATTGGGAGCCGGAGGCGATCGGGATCACGATCTCGTCAGGGAGCCGCCAGCCCAGCTGCTCCACGGTCTCGTAGGTGAGGGTCTTGCTGCCCTCGCTGTAGAAGGGCCGGACGTTGATGTTGCAGAAAGCCCAGGGGACCTCGTCGGCCAGCTCGCTGCCGAGGCGGTTGGCGTCGTCGTAGGTGCCGTTGACCCGCACCAGAGTGGGGCGGAACACCGCGGTGGTCGAGCTCTTGGCGGACTCGAGGTCTGCCGGGATGATGATCACGGCGCGCATCGCCGCGTGGGCGGCGTAGGCGGCGACGGCGTTGGCGAGGTTGCCGGTGCTGGCACAGGCGAGGGTGTCGAAGCCGTGCCCCCGCGCCCAGCTGGCGGCGACGCTCACCACCCGGTCCTTGAAGGAGTTGGTCGGGTTCTGGGTGTCGTTCTTCAGGTAGAGGTTGCGCAGCCCGAGCAGGTCGCCCAGGTTGCGGGCGCGGATGAGCGGCGACCAGCCCTCGCCCAGGGTGATCGGCTCCAGCTCGTCCTCGACGGGCAGCAGGTCGCGGTAGCGCCAGATGCTCGCCGGTCCCGCCTCGATGCTCTTGCGGGAGACCCGGCGGCCGATCTCGGCGTAGTCGTAGGCCACCTCGAGAGGGCCGAAGCAGTTGTCGCAGGCGTGGGTGGCCGCGATCGGGGTCGTGTTGCCGCAGGCGCGGCAGCGCAGGGAAAGTATTCGCTCGCTCATGTGATGGACCTCAGGTTTCGGAGGATGTCAGATCACGCGTGCGGGGCGGTCAGGCCGCCCCGGCGCATTCGCATCCCCGCGGACCCGGTGGCACGCTGGGGCGGCAGCGGCCGCATCGAGGGCGCGTGAGATCTCCACATGATGGCTCTGAAGTCTAGCGGGAGCGGTCCGGGGACTGGTTCCGGGAGGTGGGCGGGGTGGGTCCGAAGGGGCAGGGGCCGGCCCTCCTGAGCTACAGGCGTGCGCCGCGAAGCAGGCCGGATGCCGGCTGCGCCGCGGGCGGGGGAAGGGGCGCCCGCCCCTCGGCGGCGTCAGGAAGTGCGGTCGAGCACCGCCCGCACCAGCCCGGGCGCCGCCGCGCCAACGACGGCCGCGAGCCCGTAGTAGCGGGGCGAGTAACGCTCCGCCCTCCGGTGCACCGCGCAGTCGACGATCGCCTCCGCCACACCCCGATCGCTCCCGATGAACCAGCGCCAGATGGGATGGTGCCGGATCTCCTCGGCGGGAAACCCCTCGGTGGGAACGAACCCGGGCAGCACGAGCCCGACATGGACACCGTGGCTGCGCTCCTCGTGGTGCAGCGCGTCGGTCCACCCGCAGAGTGCGAACTTGCTCGCCGCATACGCACCCGCCCCCGCCCGGGCCACCCGCCCGGCGGTGCTCGCGACGTTGACGATCGAGCTCGGCGCCGACCGCCGCAGCAGGGGGAGCAACGCCTCGGTCAGCCGCACCTGCGCATTGAAGTTGAGATCCATGGTCCTGGCCACATTGGCCCAGCCGGCCTCAGCGAAGCGCCCGCCCCAGCCGGCGCCCGCATTGTTCACCAGGACATCGAGCCGGCCGTGACGCTCCTCGACGAACGCGGCGATGTGGCTCGGACTCTCCGGCGCAGTGAGGTCCGCGGCGATCACGGTGGCCCCGCCGATCTCGCGTGCGAGGGCCTCGAGTCGCGCCTCGCGTCGGGCCACGAGTACCAGCTCGGTGCGCGACATCTCCGCGAAGCGGCGGGCGGTCGCGGCGCCGATCCCGCTGCTGGCCCCGGTGACGAGGACGACGCGTGGCATCTCCGATCCAGTCTACCGGCCGCGACGCCGCGGGCTCAGGAGGTGCTCTCTGCCACCTGGCGTGCGGGGAGGCCGTCAAGCATCCTACTCGGACTGGCGCTGCTGAGAAGGACGGAGCTGGTCCGCCATTCCCCTCACTGTCGCTGGGTCGGCTCAGGCGGAGACTGCCACCGCCGCGGGCGTCTCGACCTGCGGGGTCGCACAGGAGCAGGGCGCGGGTCGCCCGAAGAGGTAACCCTGTGCGGCGGTCACTCCAAGGGTGATGAGGGTGGCCCGCTCCTCCTCCAGCTCGACGCCCTCGGCGATCACGAGGGCTTCGGCCTGCCGCGCAAACTCGGCGAGCGCGCCCACCATGGCGCGACGCATCTTGTTGAGGTGGATGTCGCGCACCAGGGAGATGTCCACCTTGATGACGTCAGCTTCCATGTTGACGATGTGGCTCATGGATGAGAAGCCCGAGCCCGCGTCATCGACACCGATCAGCACTCCGGCAGCGCGAAGCGGGGCGAGCGCAGCGGTGAGCGCCGGGTAGTCGGCGATCTGGGTGTGCTCGGTGATCTCCAGGATGATCCTCCCCGGCCCGATCCCCTCGAGCACGGCCGCCAGCTCAGGTGACATCGCCACAGCCGGCGACGCGTTGATGTGAAGCGGGCAGCCGCCGGGAAGGTGGGAGAGGTGGCCGAGAGCGAGGCGGATCGCCTGCAACTCAAACTCGAGGCCCAGGTCGTTCTCGGTGGCGTCGGCAAACCACATGTCAGGCGGCCGCTGCGGCGGGGAGTTGACCCGGCAGAGCGCCTCAAAGGCGATGGGCTCGCGGGTCTCGATGTCGACCACCGGCTGGAAGACCACATTCATGAGGTCGTGGTCGAGGACGTTGCGGAGCAGGATCACCTTGCCCTGCGAATCCTCCTCCTGGCCGCGGAGCCCGGCGCCGACCGCGGTGGCGGCGCAGGCCGGCATCGAGGCCTGCCCGCGAATCGCACGGTGGATGCCGTCGAGCACCTCGTCGCCGCCGGCGCCCTTCACGATGTAGCTTGTCGCCCCGGCCCGGAACATCCCCATGATCGTGCTGGTGTCATCGCAGGCGGAGAGGGCCACGACCCGCGTCTCCGGCGCGAAGCGCCGTGCCTCGGCCGCGACGACCTCACCGCCACCACCGGGAAGCCGGACGTCGCAGAGGCACACCGTTGGCCGCAGCGAGCGCACCATCTCGGCTCCCTCGCTTGCGTCACAGGCGGATCCGACGACCTTCAGCCTGGGGTCGATGCCGATCAACTCGACGAGGGCCCCGCGGAAGCCGGGGTCGTCGTCAACGACCAGGACGGTGTGGGAAGGCCTGGATGGTGTGGCTACCGCTTCTGCACTGACCATTCGCTCACTCTGAGCGTTCTGGTGCGTCTGGGGTAGATGCATCTGCCCCATCGCCGACCGGGGCAGATAGTCGACCGAGAGCGGCGGGCTGTGAGACCCGGGGGGGCGGGTGCGTGGCCGGGGCCCGGGCCACGGGGATGAACCGGCTGGCGGGAGGAGACGCGAGCGGCTACTCACCGATCCAGGTCAGAGGGGAAGGGCTAGCTGTCCCTCGTCGGCGCCACCACCCTGCGGAGGCTCGACCTCCAGCCCGAGCAACTCCCCCATGAAGCGCCGGGCCGCGATGTCCGCGATGTCATGCACCGGGATGTCCCGCGATCTCGCCAGGCGGATCGCGCTCCCCGTGCCGCCGCGACCCCTGGCCCCGGGCGTCCAGCAGACCACCATCTCGACCGGCGACCGGAGATCGGCGCCGAGGATCTGGTGGGCATTGCGCGCGTGGAGCCGCCGGCTGCTCTTGGGCAGGCGCGCGAAGACGGGGTGAATCTGCGCCATGACGTCGTATGCCTCCGGGGACGCCTCGACCAGGCGACTCTCGGCGTGCTCGTTGTAGCCGGGCCACGGCAGGTAGATCTC
>PLNE01000107.1:106876-107458 GCA_003141695.1 Candidatus Dormiibacterota bacterium | reverse complement strand
CAGGTCCTCGATCTCGCCGGCCGCGACCATCATCAGGTCGGCCAGCTCGTCGATGACGATGACGACGTAGGGGAGCGGCGAGAGCCCGAGCCCGGGAGCGCGCTCGTTGAAGGCGGCGATGTTGCGGGCGCCGTGGCTGGCGAAGAGCTTGTAGCGCTCCTCCATCTCCTTGCACGCCCAGCGCAGCGAGGCGACGGCGGCCTCCGGCTCGACCACCACCGGTACGAGCAGGTGGGGCACGTCGGCGAAGGTGCTCAGCTCGACTCTCTTCGGGTCAATCAGGATCAGCTTGAGCTGCGCCGGTGTCGCCTGGAGCAGGAATCCCGCCAGGATCGCGTTGATGCAGACCGACTTGCCGCTGCCCGTGGCACCGGCGACGAGCAGGTGAGGCATCCGGCAGAGGTCGCCGACGACGGGGTGCCCGGAGACGTCTGCGCCGAGGGCGACGGCGAGCCGCTTGCGGGGGTCGCTGAAGGCCGGGGCGCTGATGATCTCCTTGAGGGAGACGAGCTGGGCCGCCTTGTTGGGCACCTCGATCCCGACCGCCGACTTGCCCGGGATGAAGGGCTGGATCCGGATCGG
>PLNE01000107.1:1163-106855 GCA_003141695.1 Candidatus Dormiibacterota bacterium | reverse complement strand
GCGGTCGCCTGCACCTCCTTCTCGAGGCGCTCCCGCTTGCCGCTCACGGTGTCGAGCAGATCGGGGCTGGGGAGCACCCAGACCCGCTCAGGCTCCTCCTCGGTCGCTTTCTCCCCGTGCAGGATCGCCACCTCGGGGATCGCCCCGAGCGGACGCGCCTCCACCTTGCCCTCGAACTCGCGGGTGAAGCTCTCGGGGGAGGCCGCGACCAGTTCGTCCTCCGGCGGTTCGCTGGGATGCGGCGTGGCCAGCGGGGGCACGGGCAGCAGCGGAAGGAGCGGCTGAACGGGCGGGGACATGAAGACAAGCGGTGCGGCGGTTCCGGTCAGGCTGACCGCCGGCTCGCGCCCCCTTTTGAGTGGCTTCACGGCGCCGGTGGCCGAGCTGGCGGAGGTCTGGTTGGCCAGCCAGCCGCGCACCGCCGCGAGCGCGGGCGCAATCCGGAGCTCGACGGCCAGCACCAGCCCCGCGAAGATCAGGACGCACATCAGAGCGCCGGTCGCGGCACCACCCAGGCGGTCCGCCAGGCCGGCGCTGAAGTGCTGGCCGACCGACCCGGCGCTGCCCGAAAAGATCAGGCCGAAGAAGCCGAGCATGGCGACCACCACAAGGATGCTGCCGGCAGCCGCCAGAGCCCCACCCGTCCAGGCGTGCTGGCCGAGCAGGCGAGCCCCGGTCACGATCAGACCGGCGGCGATCACCCAGGCGCCGATGCCGAGCGATCCGAGCAGCGCGTCATGCACCGGCCGGGCGATCGACCCGCCTCCGGGAATGGCGAGAACGACTCCGAGCAGCAGCCCGAGGCCGACCAGCCCGATGCCGCTCAGCTCCCGGCGCTGGTCGGCGCTGATCAGCTGCTTGCGTGGAGCCCGTACCGGCTTTCCCGGCCGACGGCCGGCTGGACGGCCGCTGGTGGGGCGGTGTGGAGCGGTGCGCGCCGGACTGGAGCGAGGGCGGGTCTGGGTCCGGGGAGGCATGTCGGTCTCTGAGCCTCGTGTGATGACGTGGGGGGGGCGGCGGGCCGCGCCGATCGTAGCAGGGCGGGGTAGGTTGCGAATGGGCGTTCGGGAAGTTCCGTTCGGGCCGCGGGTGGCCCCAACCTGGCGCAAGCCGCTCCCGGTCAGCATGCGTGCCCGGCCGCCCCTGGGCACGGTGCGCGGGGCGCTGTCATGACCCTCTCGTGCAGCCATCTCGGCAACGGGGAAGCATAACCAGTCCAAAATCCTCAGTGCGGAGGACGGCGTCACGGGGTGGAGATCCTTGTGGGGAATCTCCTCTAGAAGCCGCGAGCGCCTCCACCTGTGGGCCCGACTAGGGGGCTCACCGTCAGCTCCCAAGGCACGTTTGCAGTCATCTCGACAGTCCAATCGCCAGCGCTGAGGAAGACCGGGTTGATGCGGCGCCCTCCCTTCTCGCCGCCCGCGCCGAGCTCAACGCCATGGCCATCCGCAGCGCGTAACCGGAGCGTGTATGGGTGAAAGACCCGAGGGTGTACGGCGCGCTCACCCAACCACCAGTCGACTCGATACTCTCCGGTCTGCTCGACGAGCAGCGCTTGGGAGCCGCCACTGTGAACAGTGGCCGCGTTTGGCGGCGACGACAGCGGTTGCCAAGCCGCCGGCACAGCCCTCCACGACTGCATCGAGTTGAGCACCACTTGGATGTCCCAGCCGCAGGAAGGGGTCGCAGTTTCAACCTGGGCTCGGTAGATCCCCGCTGGCAGCAGCTCCTGTACCAGCGGCGCGATCACCTCGCCGGGTGCGGGCAAGCCGCGCCAATCCGGCCACCGCCGACCCTGCTCATCCGCGATGGCGAACGCACGCACGGCTTCGCCGGGCTCGTACCTCACGAAGACCGTGTAGCGTGCGCGGGGTAGCCCGCAAGGCCGGCTGATGCTGGAGCCCTGGCCAGTAAACCGAGCCACGAGCCGGTCCAGCCGTCTGCCGTTCGGCCAGAGCTGAGCCAGCGGGTTCACCATTGGCAATGAAGCCTAACCCTGGGGCTCACCGACGCCACTGCGGTGAGGCGCGATCGAGTCGTTTGATAGTTCGCGCACCGGAGAGTCTTGCCGATTCTTCAGCACACTGCTAACTGGCTGAGCCAGAAGGAACAGCGCGGCGGCAAGGATGGCAGGGAGCCCAAGGCGACCGGGGAGACCAAGGACACACTCGCCGCCTGCGATACTGCGCGCGTGGATACCTGCTTCGCCTGTGATCTCACGCACGGACGGCAGCCACTACCCGGTGGTCTGATCCATCGGTCCGGCGGCTGGGTCGTTGAGCACTGCGTCGGCCCTCTCGGCGTGGGGACGCTGATCGTCAAGCCGGCGCGCCACGTGACCGCCGTTGCCGAGCTCACCGAAGAAGAGGCCGAGCAGCTGGGGCCGCTTCTTCGCACTGCATCCTATGTGGCGAGCCAGCTGGTGGAGGCCGACCAGGTATACAACTGCCTGTGGTCCCATTCGGGCGCTGTCCCGGTGCATATCCATTACGTGATCCAGCCCGTGACGAAGCAGCAGATGGCCGAATACGGAGTCTACGGGCCGGATCTTCAGGCTGCGATGTTCGCCGCTGACACGCCGCCCGACGTGCGAGAAGTCGAAGTTGCGGCGGAGACAGCGCGAAGTCTCTTCGCCGCAATGGAGTCGCCCGACCGCCGATAGCCGATGCTGGGCTCCCGTGTCGCCGCGGGACGAGACAGCTTCGCGCAGGATCGGCGCCAGCCGCTCGTGGCCGCAACCACCGCCGGGTCCGGCATCCAGGGGATTCAGATCGCGGTGAACCCGGGTGTCAGACCTCGGTGACCAGGGGGAGGATCAGCGGCCGGCGATTGGTCCGCTTGAAGAGGAAGCGGCTGAGGGCCTCGTGCACCGCTCCCTTCCAGACCGCCCACCCGGCGTCGGGGGCGAGGTGCTCGAGGGTCTGGCGTACCCGGATCTGCGCCTCGTCGAAGAGTGCGGCGCTGTCGGCGTCCTCGATGAAGCCGCGGGCGATCAGCTCGGGACCGGCCACGATGGCGCCGGTGGAGCGCTCGACGGCGAGGTGGACGATGATCAGGCCGTCCTCGGCGAGCTGGCGGCGGTCGCGGAAGACGACGTCGGTGGCGTCCTCCAGGCTGAGGCCGTCCACGTAGACGTAGCCGGCGGGCACGCGGCGCTCCAGCACGCGGAGGCCCTCGCCGTCGATCTCGACCACCTTTCCGTTGTCGACGGCGGCGACGTTCTCGGGGAGCACACCCGAGGCGATCGCCAGCTCGCGGTGCGCGGCGAGATGCCGGTACTCGCCGTGCACCGGCATGAAGTACCGGGGCCGGCAGAGGGTGAGCAGCAGGCGCAGCTCCTCGCGCGCGGCGTGGCCGGAGGCGTGGAGGCCGTGCGCGCTGCCGCGATAGGTGTGGGCCCCCAGGCGATCCAGGTTGTTGACGGTGAGGTGGACCGCCTCCTCATTGCCCGGGATGGGGTTGGCGCTTAGCACCACGGTGTCGCCGGGATGCAGGGAGACCAGCGGGTGCTCGCCGCCCGCGATGCGGCTGAGCGCGGAGAGCGGCTCGCCCTGGGAGCCGGTGCAGAGGATGCACAGCTCCGCGTCGGGCAGCCGGTCCGCCTGCTTGGGGGAGACGACGGTGCCGCGGCCAACCTCGAGGAAGCCGAGCTCCTGGGCGACTTTGATGTTGTTGAGCATCGAGCGCCCGATGAAGAGGCAATGCCGCTCGGCGTTCTCGGCGGCCTGCACCACCTGCTGCAGCCGCGAGATGTTGGAGGCGAAGGTGGCGACCAGCACCCGGCCCGCCGCTCCTCCGATCAGCGAGGCGAGTGCCGGGGCCACGGATCGCTCGCTCGGGGTCATTCCCTCCACCTCGGCGTTGGTGCTGTCGCTGAGCAGGAGGAGGACGCCGGCGTCACCCAGGCGGGCCAGGCGGGCGAGGTCAGGTGGCTCTCCGTGAACGGGGGATTGGTCCACCTTGAAGTCGCCGGTGTGGATGATCACGCCGAGCGGCGTGTGCAGGGCGAGCGCGCAGGAGTCGGGCACCGAGTGGGTGGTGTGGATCCACTCGACGGCGATGCCGCCGAGCTGCACGGTGTCGCCGGGGGTGACCGTGTTCAGCCGGGTGCTGCTGAGCAGGCGGTGCTCCCGCAGCTTGTTGCGCAGGATGCCGAGGGTGATGGCCGTCCCGAAGACGGGGACGTCGAGACGGGGCAGGATGTACGGGAGGGCGCCGATGTGGTCCTCATGCCCGTGGGTCAGGACGATGCCGCGCACCCTCTCGCGCCGCTCGACCAGCCAGCCCACGTCGGGGATGACCAGGTCGACGCCGAGCATCTCGGTCTCAGGGAACATCAGGCCCGAGTCGACCACGACGATGTCCTCGCCGCATTCGATCGCGAGGAGGTTGCGGCCGATCTCGCCGAGTCCCCCCAGGGCGACCAGGCGGAGACGCGAGACCTCCGTCCCGGTGGGTGTCTCGACAGCGGTTGCCTGGGTCAAAACAGGCTGAGCTGGTCGCGGGAAGGCGGCTCGGGCGGCGTGGGGGGCTCGATCGGGTCGGGGGGCCCGAGCCGGGGGACCGGCTCGCCGGGCTCCGGAGCGACCAGGCTCAGGAGCGGTTCGGCGTGCCCCGGGAAGGCGGACGGCGGGGCAGGCGAGTGGCTTGTCGTGACATCCGGTTGAGCGTGTGCTACCGGCGGGGCGGCCTGTACCGGCTGCCGCCGGCGGGCCTCCGCCTCGTCCAGGTAACCGCGCACCTTGAGCATGTCGTCCTCAAGTGTCCGCATTAATGAGCCCTGGTAGAGGGCGGCGGCCGGGTGGTACAGGGGGACGTAGAGGCGGTCGCCGCGTACCACCTTGCGGCCGTGGAGCCCGCTGATGCCCCCCGCCCCGGGGAGGAGCCGGGCCAGCGCGTGACGACCCAGGATCAGGATGACGTCGGGTCGGATGATCTCGATCTGGGCGTCCAGGAAGTGGGAGCAGGCCTCCATCTCGGCGGGCTCGGGGTCACGGTTGCCCGGCGGCCGGCACTTCACCACGTTGGTGATGTAGATGTCGTCGCGGCGCAGGCCGATGCTCTCCAGGAGCGTGGTCAGGACGTTTCCCGCCGCGCCGACGAAGGGGCGCCCGACCCGGTCCTCGGTCTCCCCAGGCCCCTCCCCCACCGCCATGATCCTGGCGCCGGCCGGCCCGGTCCCGGGGACGGCCTGGATGCGCTTGAGGTGGAGCGGGCAGTCGGTGCAGACGAGGATGTGTTCGTGGACGACGGCCAGGGCATCCGCGGCGCCAGTCTGCATCGTTCTCGATTGTACGTGCGCGAGCCCTTCTCGTTCGCGGCGGCAGTCAGGATCGTCCCGGGCGTGTCAATGAATGCCGACACCCGCGACCCTGGGGATCGGGCGGGCCGTGACCCCCTTGATCACGTTAGCTGGGCTTGATGCGACGACGGCGGCGGCGAAACACGACAAGCAGAGCCCCGGCAACGACGGCAATCAGTAGTCCACGCACTCTGCTCATGCTCACGAGACTAACGGCTGGGGGTTCGCCGGTCAACCCGCCCGGGCGGGCACTAGCACTCTCCACCTCTTCGTCGCGGCCGCCTCAGGTCACCCACTTGTCACCCGGCAAGTCTTCCCGGAAGAGGTAGGGTGTGGACTCGGGTCGATGCCTCAGTAGTAGTGGCGCCGACCGCCCACCGCGTGCCCGGCGGCCCCCAGGAGTTCCAGAGCCAGCCCAACCACCAGCAGGATGATGCCTATGGTCAAGAGGGCAGGGATACCTGCGACTAGGCCGATGGACAGCCGCGCTTCGGAGGATCAAGTGGTGAGCTATCGACATTTTGACGTGGTGGTGCTCGGTGGGGGATCGGTCGGCGAAGTCGTGGCTCCAGCCGTCGCACGAGCTGGACGTTCGGTCGCGATCGTGGAGGTACTCCGTGTCGGTGGTGAGTGCCCCTACGTCTCCTGCATGCCGAGCAAGGCGATGCTCCATGCCGCCCACCTACGTCGCGCCGCTGCCGGAGGCCGATGGCTTGGTATCGCCACCGATGCCCATGCAGCCGGAGCTGCGTACGCGGCCGCCACCGCTCGCCGCGATGTGATTGCGGAGCATCGCGATGATCGAGCCGCTGCGACACGCCTGCAGGAGGACGGCGTCACCATCCTGCGCGGCGGCGGCCGCATCACGGGCGCAGGTGTCCTGACGGTCGGCGGTACGAGTATCGAATGGACTGACCTGGTCATCGCAACGGGCTCTGTCCCCGTGATTCCGGAGATCCCGGGCCTTGGCTCGATCGATGCATGGACCAGTGACCAGGCGCTGAGCTCCGCCGATCGCGTCGCGCGCCTGGTCATCATCGGAGGGGGACCGGTGGGCTGTGAGCTCGCCGACGTCTACGCGAGTTTCGAGTCACACGTTACCATCGTGCAACAGGCCCTCCGGCTGGTGCCGCGGGAGGAGCAATCAGTCGGCGATGAATTGGCGCGCCTCTTCCGGCAGCGCGGCATCGACGTCAGGGTATCCACGCGGATCGAGGCCGCGGCGCGGACCGCGCACGGAGTCGAGTTGGATGTATCCAATGGGGACGCGCTGGTGGTGGATCGCGTCCTTATCGCTTCGGGACGCAAGCCCCGTACGGACGTTGGGCTGGAGCGCATCGGCATCGAGCCAGGCCCGCTTGGAATTGAGATCGACGAGACCTGCCGCGTCCGCGGCCAGGAGCATGTTTGGGCCGGTGGCGACGTGACCGGCGTCGCACCCTTCACGCACACCGCCTCGTATCACGGACGGGTGATCGCGGGCAATCTCAACGGCACGCGAACCGTAGCCGACCATCGGGCGCTGCCGCGGTGCGTGTTCACGGAGCCGCCGATCGCGTGCGTCGGCGAAACCACGGCGTCCGCGAAGCGCAAAGGGATGGACGTGATCGTCGCGACCACCCAGTTGGCAGCGACCGCCCGTTCGCAGACGGACGCGGCGTTGGACGGGCATCTCACACTCATCGCTGACCGGCAGCGCGGGTTTCTCCTCGGTGCGGCGGCGATTGGCGCTCGCGCCGACGAGTGGATCGGCGAGGCGGTGCTGGCGATCCGGGCGGAGATCCCACTCGAGGTCATGGCAGACGTCGTTCATCCGTTTCCCAGTTTCTCCGAGGTGTACGAGCCGGCGCTGCGAGAGCTGCTCTCCCAGGCGCAAACTCCGGGCTCAGCTGGGCGCAGGCGGCGGGACTGAGTCAAGAGTGGACCGCCGGTGTTGGACGGTGGTAACCCACCACCGTCACGGTGGGTTGTGCCACACCCTGAGGATCGTGACTTGCGTCAGGGCCGGGCGGGGCACACGGACTTCCACCGCACCGTGCGTTTGCCGCCCCGGTGTGCGGCCCTGCGGCGCTTCAGCTGCTAAGGCAAGATCCTGCGACGGTGATGCCGCCGGCCCCCGACCCGCCGCTCACCGGCATGGTCGTGACGGCGTGCGATCCCGAGCTCCCCTCCCACCAGTAGAGGCTCAGCGTGGAGCCCGGTGCCAGAGGTCCCGCCCCGTCCGGGACGGTCTCGAGGCCGCCACCCGCCGCGGCGAGGAGGACGACCTCCCCGCGCGGCGCCCTCGCCACCGAAGCCTGAGCGGCCGGCTCCATTAGCTCGATCTCGAACCAGAGCCATCCCTGATCCGCAATGACCTCAGGGATCTGCGTGTAGAAGCCCTGGCTCTCCACCGGACCCGTCCAGACCGTCAGGGCCTGGTTCGGCTGGGTGAGGAGCAGCAAGTAGCGATCCGTGGCGTTCTGCGCCTCCACGACGGGGTCGCCCTGGGGGGTGACGGCGTCGATGCTCACCGCCTGGTACGGCGAGCCCTGGGTGTCGAACCAGGTCGTTGTGGTGCCCGTGGCGAGGTCGTACTGGACCAGGGTCCAGGGCTCGCTGGCGGTGCCGTCCCCGGTCGCATACCAGAGCGCGTCGCCGGACACGGCTTCCACGCTCAGGGTCCCCCCCGATGATTCATCCATGCCGAGGGCTCGCTCCGCGCCGGTTGCCGGATCGACCAGGTACAGGGGGCCGTCCGTATTCGTCGTCGAGTTCGTCGTGACGTCGACGTGAGCGACCACGATCCCCTGGTTGGCCCAGCCGAACAGCCAGTCGTGCTCGCCGCTGGGGGTGAGCGCCCGGTCTTGGCCCGAGGCGTCGATGATGTGCACGTTGGCCGGTGGGGTCGGAGAGAATATGTCGGGCGACGCGCTGGGAGAGGCGGTCGCCGACCCCGAGGGGCTGGGCTGATACGCCACGCTGGTGCCGCTGGGGGAGACGACGTACCCGTCCCGGACGCTGCGCCAGCCACCCATGGCCGGGACGTAGATGTCCGTGTAGTACCCGGACGAAGAGTTGGCCGGTGGAGTGGGAGCCGTCCCATCGACCTGAAACTGACCCGTTGCACTGGAGAGGAAGCCCAACTGGGTTGACCCGTCCAGGGTTGCGGTCTCAGCAACGGGGAGCAGGCACGACGCCGGCGAGACCGGCTGCGCCAGCGAGGCGGTTGCCGACGTGGCGGAGGGGCTGGAAGTTGGCGAGAGCGAAGGTCCCAGCCCCGCCACCGGGGCGTGGTGCTGGGCGAGCGAGATGTCCAGCACCGCGAACGTCGCTGCGGCGACCGCGGCGGCGGTGAGCCCGCTCAGGACCAGTCAGGTGAAGAGGGCTGGCGGCGATGAGGCAGGGCCCGGATCCGGACTCCTCGATTGTCCGGCCCGACGACAGAGGACAGGGCCGTCTCTGGTGTGCTGAGACGGCTCTGGGGTGGGCCAGGCTTATCTCGTCAGCCCTCCGGCTGGCGCCACGCCGCGTATCCGGGCGGGGTAACCTGCGAAGGTGGCCCTCCACTTTCGGCAGCTCCAGCGGTTCCGCACCGACCCCTGAGACCTGGGTGACATGACCGCATCGCCGGACGACCAGCCCTCGACGCGACCGCTGCTGGACAAGCTCGGAGTGCGGCCGGGGATGCGAGTGGCAACGCTCGGGGTCTTCGCCGCCGACTTCCTGACTCGCCTCCGCAGCCGGGCAGCAATGGTCACCGACGACCCCGCGAGCTGCGACATCGTCTTCCTCGCCGCCGAGGATCGGGCTCAGCTGGCCCAGGTGGCGCGCCTGGCCGCGAGCCTGCGCCGCGATGCGGCGCTCTGGATCGTCCGCCCGCGGGCCAGCTCCGCCATCAGCGAGAGGGAGACGCTCGCCGCCGGCCTGGAGGCCGGTCTCGTCGACGTCAAGGTGGTGCACTTTTCGGAGACGCACAGCGCCGCCAAGTTCGTCGTCCGGCTACGGAACCGCTGAGCCCGGAGTGGTCGCTGGGCCGCCGCGCGCGGGTGGAGTGGCACCCGACGACGTCAGGTGGTCCGCCCGACCCCCTGTGTCCCCGGGCGCAGTCCCGGACAGACCAAACAGCAGCGCGATTGCCACGGCCATACCCGCCGAGGCCGCGATCCCGACCACGGCCCCGGTGGCGGCGGGGAGCGGCAGGGTCGGCTCGATGGCGGCGAGCACGATGTCGCCGGCAGCGAGGAGGAGCGGGACCGCCAGCCTCCAGTGGAGCACCCGCCCGGGACGTCCAAGCCACCAGACGGCGGCGAAGACGTAGGGGTCGAGGAGGTAGTAGGGCCAGGAGGTCTTGGCGAGCATCGGGACGCACGCGGCAGCCACCGCAAGCGGGCCGTAGACGCGCTGGGCCGCCCACCCCCTGTGCGGCCGCCACACCAGGGCCGCAACGCTCAGCAGGAGCGCCGCCCCGGCGAAGAGCAGGGCATCCGAATGCTGAACGAATCCATCCCACGCCGATCCCAGGAACGCCACCCAGAGGGAACCGCCGACGACGGGCAGTTGCCCGCGGTAGGTCACCAGCGAGTAGACGACGCCGGATCGGTTGGCGAGCACGAAGGGGGCGATGACGGCCGCGACGGTCAGCGCGGCGCTCCCCGCGAGCGCCGCCGCCGACCGCACCCGGCGGTCAAAAAGGAGGGCCGCCAGCAGCGGGATGAGGCAGACGGCGGAGACGCTCTTGGTCACGACAGCAAGGCCCAGGCAGATCCCGGCCCACACCGTCCTCCCCCGCCCGAGCAACCGCACCCCGAGCAGGATCAGCCATAGCTCCAGCGGCTCCTCGATGTGGCCAAAGCCGACCAGGGCCACCCAGAGCGGCGGTGCCAGGAGGAAGGCGGCGGACATGAGGAGCCGCCGGGTGAATCGCTCACGCGTCGCCCCGCCGCCCGCGTCGCCTCGGGCCTCCCGCCCCTCACCCCGCCCCGCCTGCCCTGCCGATGGACGCCCCTCCCCCCGCGCCGCCTCGATGGCGAGCAGAGCCTCGCGGGCCATGAGCAGCGAGAACACGGCGAAGACGCCGACGGTCACAGCGTCGCGCAGCCGCATGCCATGAAGCCAGCCGAGGGCGTTGACGACCGCGACGACCAGGCTGAGCGGCAGCAGGCTCACCGGCCCGTTGGCGTTGGGGTACTGCCCGGCGCGGAGCGTGTAGACGAGCAGCGGGTGCCCGTGCACGGCGATCTCCGCCGACGGCCAGAAGAAGACGTCGAGGTCGGTCTTGCTGGTGTCGAAGAGGAGCACCGCGACGGCCGAAGCGGCCATGAAGGCGACAGCCAGCAGGGGGATGGCCGCACGCCGGAGCGGAGCGTGCAGTGCGAGGGACAGCGGCCGCGGCAGACGCAGGTGCGGTGCCATCCGTCAGGCCCTGGTGGCGAGCGACGGGAGCGGCGCCGGCTGGGCCGGCTTCGCCCGATCCGCCGGCTGCGCGCGATCTGCGTCGTCGCCCGGCGCCGGCTGGACCGCAGAGGCCCTCCCGCTGCTGAGCAGGAAGAGGACGGTGCAGATGACCAGCAGCAGGTTGCGCGCCCCGATCCCGGCGAGGAACCACCACGAATACCGCAGGATGGGCGAATACTCAATCGCCACCTGGTACAGCACCGGGAAGATCAGCGCGGTGAGCAGGAAGACGGCCACCCAGCGGTAGCGGAAGCCCTCCACCACGGCGAGCACCGGCGCCACCCAGAGCAGGAACTGGGTGCTCAGCACCCCGGTGGTGCAGAGCAGCACGAGCAGGGCCCCCACGACCGCGTGCCCGGTGTCCATCCGCCCGGTGAGCTGCCTCCACCACACCCAGAGCATCCCCACCACCAGGCCGAGATCCCCGGCCGCCGAGGCGACGCCGCTCAGGTTGCCAACGAGGTCGTAGGAGACGGAGGCGTAGACCGGGTGGGCGGGCACCCCGACCAGCGAGCCCAGCCACATCAGGGTGCCCGGCACCGACTCGACCTGGACCGGGCGGTCGACGTTGTACGTGATCGCGCCCAATCCATGGGCCGGATCGATGACGTGACCGAGGGCGAATCCGCCTGCCACGATGACCGCGCAGACGACCACCCCGGAGCCGAGCCGGCGGATGACGCCCCATGCGCCCGTGCTCCGGACGGCCCGGGCGTGGGCGATCACGGTGACGGGGAGCAGCACCAGCGGGAAGAGCTTGACCAGCGTCCCCAGCCCGATCAGCGGGTAGGCGGGACCGAAGCGGCGCCGTTCAAGCAGCCAGAGGCAGCCGAGCACCATCAGGGCGGGGAGGATGTCGTAGCGGAAGAGGAGCGTCGCCGGGCCGGCCGCCAGCGCGTAGGCGCCGTAGGTCCAGGCGCGAGAGGCGCCCTTCCACCGCCGGATGGCGAAGAAACCGAGGACGAAGAGGGCCGCCATGCCGAGGGCGAAGCAATCCTGGCCCACCGACGGTGGCCCGATCATCGCCAGGGCAAAGGGGATGACCGCGAGCGGCGGGTACTCGTGGGGAAGCGACGGATGCGAGAGGTGGCCCCAGAAGGCCAGGGCGTCGGAGCGGTACAGCGCGACATCCGCCTGCCGCCAATCGCCGGGCAGCCACACGCTGATGAGCGCGCCCACCAGGTAGAGCGCAAACAGGACGCGCGCGACGCGCAGCCAGGGGACGGATCTGAGGCGGGCGATCGCGGCATGATACCGGCTGGTGCGACGGCTCACCGCCGAGCAGCCATCCGCCGGCGACCGCTCAGGCGTCCGCCTCGGCCATGGAGCGAGGAAAACGGGTCCGGTCGAAATGGATCGCGCCGCTCGGCACCATCCACGGGAGGACCTCCTCCCGGAAGCGCCCCGCGGTCACCGCCGGGTCGCGGTGCTCGGCGAGCAGCCCGCGCACCTCGCCGGTGTCTCCCCGCCAGATGCTGAGCCCCCGGAACGGCCGATCCTCCGAGCCGAGGAGCGGCCCTGCAGCGAGCAGGTGGCCCGCCTCGTGGAGATCGGCGAGGTGCGCCATGTGCTCATCCTGGAGGACGTCGAGCGCTGCATCGTCGAGCGGCGGAGCGTCGGACCGGAGGATCAGCAGGGTCACCGTGTAGTGGTCGAATTGCATGCTCGGATAGCTCCTCTCCCCTCTCGTCGCCACCGGGTGGGCTAGCGGTACTCCAGGACCAGCTCGGCCACCTGCACGGCGTTGGTCGCCGCCCCCTTGCGGAGGTTGTCGGCGACCACGAACAGCGCCAGGCCGTGATCACGGCTCCGGTCGCGCCGGATTCGGCCGACGTGGACTTCGTCCGTACCGGCCACCTCACGCGGGGTCGGATACGCCTGCGAGGCGGGATCGTCGACGACCCTGATCCCAGCGGCACCCTCCAGTACGCGACGGGCCTCCGCCGGCTCGATCTCGCTCTCCAGCTCGACCCAGACCGCGGCGGCGTGGCCGACCGCCACCGGCACCCGGACGGTGGTGATGCCGATGCCCAGGTCGGGGAGGTCGAGGATGCGCCGGACCTCCTGGACGACCTTGACCTCCTCCTCGGTGTCGTCGCCGTACATCTTCCAGCCGCCGGGGATGACGTTGCCGTGGAGGACGTGGGGGTAGACGTGGTGGGCGGGAACCTCTCCCGCAACGTCCTGGCGCGCCTGCTCCTCCAGCTCCTCGCGGAGCGCCCGTCCCGCCCCGGTCGCCGCCTGGTAGGTGGCGACGGTCACGTGCAGGAGGCCGAAGGCGCGGTGCAGCGGTGCCAGCGCCACCGCAAGCGGTGTGGCGACGCAATTGGGGTTGGCGATGATCCCATGGTGCTCGCGCACCTTCTCGCCGTTGACCTCGGGCACCACCAGGGGGACGTCGGGGTCCATCCGGAAGAAGCTCGACTTGTCGACGGCGACGCCGCCCCCGGCGGCGACCAGCGGCGCGTACTCCTTGGAGGTGGCCCCGCCGGCGGCGAAGAAGACGATGTCGCAGCCCTCGAGGCGCGCCGCCTCCACCGCCACCACCGTCAATGCCTCACCGCGGAAGGTCACCGTCCTGCCCGCGCTGCGCGGGGATGCGAGCGCCCGCAGCTCCCGCAGCGGGAACTTGCGGTCCTCGAGGACCTGCAGGACCGTGGAACCGGCGGCTCCGGTGGCACCGACGAGGGCGACGGATGGAGACGACGTCACGTCTGAATTGAGCCTCCTGAAGACTTACGCCGGGCTGCCCGCCCCCGCCTCGCCGGTCTCGGACTGAGCCTTGGCGAGGTCGCGGATGGCCTCACGGCGGGAGAGGTTGACCCGGCCGCGGTCGTCGATCTCGATGACCTTGACCATGATCTCGTCGCCCACGGCGACCACGTCCTCGACCTTCTCGACCCGGTGCTCGGCGAGGTGGCCGATGCGGACCAGCCCCTCCTTCTTGGGGGCGATCTCGACGAAGGCCCCGAAGCCCATCAGGCGGGAGACCTTGCCCTTATAGATGCGGCCGATCTCGATGTCGTCGGTGAGGTCGCGGATCATGTCGAGGGCCTGCTGGCGCGACGCCGCGTTGGCGCTGGAGATGAAGACCCGGCCGTCGTCCTCGACGTCGATCGAGGCCCCCGTCTCCTCGACGATGCGGCGGATGGTCTTGCCACCTGGGCCGATGATCTCGCGGATCTTGTCCGGGTTGATCTGGATGGTGTCGATGCGCGGCGCCCACGGGCTCATCTCGGCACGCGGCTCGGCCAGGGCCTCGGCCATCTTGCTGAGGATGTGGAGGCGGCCGATGCGGGCCTGCTCGAGGGCGCGCTCGAGGAGCTCCCACTTGAGGCCCCGGATCTTGATGTCCATCTGGAGGCCGGTGATCCCGGCCGCCGAGCCGGCGACCTTGAAGTCCATGTCGCCGAGCGCGTCCTCCATCCCCTGGATGTCACTCAGGACCGCCCCGCTGCCGTCCTCGGCGCTGATCAGGCCCATGGCGATGCCCGCCACCGGTGCCCGGAGGGGCACGCCGGCGTCCATCAGGGCAAGCGTCGAGCCGCAGACAGATGCCATCGAGGTCGAGCCGTTGCTGCTCAGGATCTCGGTGACGATGCGCACCACGTAGGGGAAAGCCTCGTCGTCGGGCATGACGTTGTGCACCGCCCGCTCGGCCAGGGCTCCGTGACCGATCTCGCGACGGCCCGGGGAGCGCAGCGGCCTCGCCTCACCCACCGAGAAGGGTGGGAAGTTGTAGTGGTGCATGTAGCGCTTGAACTGCTCGAGCCCGAGGCCGTCCAGCTTCTGCTGGTCCTGGCCGGAGCCGAGCGTGACCACGGAGAGCGCCTGGGTCTGGCCGCGGGTGAAGAGCGCGCTGCCGTGGGTGCGGGGCAGGACGTCGACCTTGCACCAGATCGGCCGGATCTCGTCGGTGCGGCGGCCGTCGGGGCGGATGCCCTCGGTCAGGATGGCGTGGCGAACCGCCTTCTTGATCTCGGCGTCGAAGGCGCGCCCGATCTCGCCGGCCCCGGTCGGGAAGCGCTCGGCCAACCGGCCTGCCACCTCCTGCTTGAGGGCGTCGATCTGGGCCTCGCGGGTGGCCTTGTCGGCGTTGCGGGCGGCCGCGGTGGCCTTCCCGGCGACCGCCTCGTGGACGGCCTCGGAGATCTCGGGGGCGATCGCCCACTTCGGGTAGTCCATCGGCGGCTTGGCGCCGAGGGTCTCGCGGATGTGGAGCTGGAACTCGACCAGCCGCTTGATCTCGTCGTGGGCCAGGCGCAGCGCCTCGAGCACCGTGCTCTCGGGGATCTGGTGGGCGCCTGCCTCCACCATGGTGATGGCGTCACCGGTACCGGCGACCACCAGGTCGAGGTCGGATTCCTGGAGCTGCTGCAGCGTCGGGTTCAGGATCAATTTGCCGTCCAGCATCCCGACCCGCACGCAGGCGACCGGCCCCGCGTGGGGGATGTCGCTGATCTGCAGCGCGAGCGAGGCACCGGTCACCGCGAGGGTGGTCGGGTCCTGCTCCTGGTCGGCCGAGACGACGGTGGCGACCAGCTGGACGTCGTTGCGGAAGTCCTTGGGGAAGAGCGGCCGCATCGGCCGGTCGATCATCCGGCAGGCGATGATGGCCGCTTCGGTGGGCCTCCCCTCACGGCGGGGGAAGCTGCCCGGGATGCGCCCGGCGGCGTACAGCTTCTCCTCGTAGTCGCAGGTGAGCGGGAAGAAGTCGATGCCCTCGCGGGGGGCCTTGCTCGCGACGGCGGTGACCAGCACCACGGTGTCGCGGCAGCGGATGAAGAGGGCGCCGTTGGCCTGTTCGGCGATGTGACCCGTCTCGACGGTGAGGGTCTGCCCGGCGTACTCGGTGGTGAAGGTCTTGGGTTGCTTGTCAGCCATGTTTGCTCCGGAGGGGCCACTGTCGCGACTGCAGGCGGTGGTGTCCGATGGCGAGGCTGTTGGAGGCTGCGGGCCGCGTCATGGATTCGCGCCGCGGAGCGGCTGCGTGACCCTGGCGCGCAGTCCCCAACGTCTCGCCGGCTCGTTTCGATCGCCGTACGTTGTGGAAGTGGCCGTTGATGAAATACGGGTGAGCCGAGGGGCTCAGGTGAGGTGCGGGACTGCCCTCCTGTCGGGTGCGGTCATGAGGTCCCAGGTTGCCGCGTCAGTGGACGCCACCGTGGCGTGGGGGCCGCCGGCACCGGCGGAGGGAGGGGCGCTCTGGTCTCGACCGGGCCCGGATCGCGGTGACAGGAGGGTCACTTATCGCCGGAGCCCGAGCCGGGCGATGATGGCGCGATACCGCTCCACGTCGGTGCGNNGCGATCTGGACTTCGGGCGATCCGGTGTCGGTGTCGTGACGCCGGTGCTCGGCGATGATGTCGGTCTTGGTGCGAAGCTCAGGCAAGAGGGGTCTCTCCATGGGGCCCGGGTGGGCCAGTCGCCGGACCGAGAGCGGGGCTTCGGGAGCGGGCATGCCCGTCCCTGGGCCGGGCCCTCTGTCGGTCCGGGTCAGCATACCAGGGCCGGGGCGGCGAAGCGGAGCGCCTGGGGCAGGACGGTGATCTCGGCGGGGGCGCTCCCCACCTGCTCCCCGTCCACGTCGAAACGCGGCGGGCTCTCGCCGTCGACGACGGCGATCCCGATCGAGCGCACCCGGTGGGAGGAGACGGCCGGGAGGCTGAGGTGCGTACCCCGGAAGAGGCGCGGGACGGCTCGGAAGGCCCCGAAACGGGAGATGTCCCCCACCACGACCACGTCCAGCAGCCCGTCCGCCGGGTCGGCGGTGGGGGCGATGCGCATGCCGCCACCGAAGCAGCGGCCGTTGGCGACCACCACCTGCTGTACCCTCGCGCGCGAGGTCACCCCGTCGATGGTGAGGAGCACGTCGCGGTTGCGGAAGCTCATCAGCTCGGTCATCGAGACACCGAGGAAGACGGCGCTGCCCAGCAGGCCCGCGCGTTTCTGGCGGCTGCGATTGATCCTGGTGACGACCTCACCGCCCAGCCCGCAGTCGGCCACGTTGGTGAAGAGCCGCTGGCTGCCGTCGGCGAAGACGATCCTGCCGAGATCGATGGTGCGGGTGGTCCCACCGGCCAAGAGGTGGGCGGCGGCGTGGGGATCGGTGGGCAGGCTGAGGGTGCGCCGGAGGTCGCTGCCGGTGCCGCTCGGGATCAGCCCCACGGTGAGGTTGTGTGCGAGCGGGACGCCCCGCTCGTCGAAGCAGCCGTTGACCACCTCGTTGAGGGTGCCATCACCGCCGACCACGACCACCCTGTGGACGCGGCGGCGGGTGATCTCCTCGCGGGTGACGGCGGTTGCGTCCCCACGGCTGACCGTGAGGTGGGCGTGGATCTCGATGCCCGCCTCTCGGAGCGCCGTCCGGATCCGGGGCCAGCGCCTCGCGGTCTGGCCGCCCGCGCTCACCGGGTTGACCACCACGAGGGTGGAGTTGTTGGCGATCACGGCGCCAGGGCGTGGGCTCGGATCGTATCCCGGTACCAGGCGAAGCTCGACTTGGGGATGCGCGCACCGCTCGGGTAGTCGACCCAGACGAGGCCGAAGCGCTTCGAGAATCCGTTCGCCCACTCGAAGTTGTCGAGCAGCGACCAGGCGAAGTACCCGCGCACGTCGACACCGGCGGAGATCGCATCGAGGAGGGCGCCGAGATGGTCCCGGAGGTAGGCGATGCGCTCGGGATCGCGCACCTCGCCGTCGGGGGCGACGTAGTCGTCATTTGCCATGCCGTTCTCGAGGACGTAGAGAGGCGGCGGCGCGTAATCGTCGCGGACGCGGAGCAGCAATTCGGTCAGAGCCGCCGGCTCGATCTCCCAATCCATCGGGGTCCGTTCGAACTCGGGACGGTGAACCTCGACGTCCCGCAGGTCCGCGTTGAGGGGGTCCTCCGGCGGCGCGGCCGGCACCCAGTACCCGGCGGCGCGGGCTTCGGCCATCCGGTTCGGGGCGCAGACGGTCCGGGGCCCGTAGAAGTTCACTCCGAGGAAGTCGAGGGGCTCGGCGATGGTCCGAAGGTCGCCGTCCTGCACCACGCCGAATCCCGGCTGGCGAGCCGCGTAGTGGGCCAGCATGTCGGCGGGATACTCGCCGCGGAGCACCGGGTCGAGGAAGAGGCGATTGAGGTTGCCGTCCGCTCGGCGGGCGGCGGCGAGGTCGTCCTCGTGAGCGCTGGCGGGCCGCGTCGGCATGAGGCTGAGGTCGATCCCGGCCCGGCCGCCGGGTACCGCTGCCCGGATGGCCTGAACCGCCAGCCCGTGGGAGAGCAGCAGGTGATGGGTGGCCGCGACTGCCAGTCCGACGTCACGGCGCCCGGGGGCGTGAACACCCAGGGCATACCCGAGCCACGCGGCGCACCACGGCTCGTTGTGGGTGACCCACATCTTCACCTCGGGGCCGAGTGCCCCGGCGACGATGGCCGCGTAGTCGGCGAAGCGTCCGGCGGTGTCGCGCGCCGGCCAGCCCCCGACGTCCTGGAGCGGCTGCGGGAGGTCCCAATGGAAGAGCGTCGGGACCGGCGTCACACCCCGGCGGAGGAGCCCATCGACCAGGCGGCGATAGAAGTCGAGGCCCCGCTGGTTGACCGGGCCGCTGCCCAGGGGCTGGACACGGGGCCAGGCCACCGAGAAGCAGAAGGCGGGGGCGCCGAGGCCGGCGATCAGGTCGAGGTCCTCGTCCAGGTGGCGGTAGTGGTCGGAGGTGACGTCTCCGGTATCGCCGTGGCGGGTGGCACCCGGGGTGTGGCTGTAGGTGTCCCAGATCGAGACCCCGCGGCCGTCGGCGTCGACGGACCCCTCGATCTGGTAGGCGGAGGTCTTGGTCCCGAAGAGGAAGCCCTCGGGGAAGCTGCGGGATTGGCGGTTGGCCGGCATGGTGCACACCTCTTGGCGCGGAAAGGCGGTCGCGGCATTGTCCTCCGCGGGCGGCGTCCGGTGCCGAGTGGTGCGGGCAACGGAGAGGGCGCGGAACAGTTGCGCATCGGGCTCCGGTGCGGTCGGTGTCGGGCTCCGACCATTGCGGGCGATGGCTTCGATCCAATGCCGGGCCCGGGAGCGGCGCGGGGGTGTGTGCTGCTATGGTCGCCGCCGCGGGAACGAACGGAGCAGGAGCGTCCTGGTGGTGGACCGGTGAACGAGCGGCTGGCGGAGAGCGGGTACGGCTACTTCGACCCTGAAGCGGCCGAGTTCGTCATCACACGGCCCGACACCCCCACCCCCTGGATCAACTACCTGGGCGAGGGTCGCTACGGCGGGATCGTCTCCAACACCGGCGGCGGATTCTCATTTGACCGCGACCCGTGCGCCCGGCGGGTGAGCCGCTACCGCTACAACTCCATTCCCGCCGACCAGCCGGGTCGCTACGTCTACCTGCGGCGCCAGGACACCGGGGAGTTCTGGGGGGCCACCTGGCAGCCGGTGCGGGGCGCCCTCGATCACTACGAGGGCCGTCATGGGGCCGGCTACACCCGGATCACCACTGAGCGCAGCGGGGTCCGCGCGGAGACCCTCTACTTCGTCCCGCCGGGCGAGCCGGACGATCCCTGCCCGGTCGAGCTGTGGGAGCTGCGGTTGACCAACACCGGCGACCGGCCGGTGGTGCTGCGGACCTTCAGCTACATTGAGCTGAGCTTCGCCGACGCCGTGGGCGACCTCCACAACCTGGACTGGACCGGCCACGTGCTGAGCGCGCGCTTCGATCCGGAGATCGGGGCCATCCTGGCGACAACTCGTTTCCGGCCCACCACCACCTTCTTCGCCTCGGACCGGCCACCGGTCGGCCACGACTGCAGTCGGGAGGCGTTCGTGGGCCCATACCGGGGGCTGGAGAGCCCGGTGGTGGTGGAGGCGGGCTCTCCAACCGGGAGCCCCTCTCCCCGCGGCAACGCGATCGGCTCGCTCTGCCACGAGATCGCGCTGCAGCCTGGCGAGAGCGCGCGGATCGTTCACATGCTGGGGATCACCGACACCCGGGAGGCGATCCCGGCGGCGGTGGAGCGCTGGTCGGATCCCGCCGCGGTCAGCCGCGCCTTCGCGGCGCTGAGGGCGGACTGGGACCGGTACCTGGGCAGCTTCACGGTGCACACCCCCGACCCGGACACCGACGCGACGCTCAACCTCTGGAACCCTGTCCAGTGCCGCACCACGCTGTACTGGTCGCGTTTCGTCTCCGGATACGAGACCGGCCTGGGGCGGGGCATGGGGACGCGCGACAGCGCCCAGGACACCATGGCCACCTCCCACGTCGAGCCGGACCTCGCCGAGGCCCGCCTGGAGCAGCTCTGGCAGCTTCAGTTCGCCGACGGGCACACCTGGCACCAGTTCCTCCCCCTCACCGGCGAGGGCGGGCTCGGGCTCGCCGCCGAGCACCCCGAGTGGCCCCAGTGGTTCAGCGACGACCACCTCTGGTTGGTCATCGCCACCTGCGCCTACCTGCGCGAGACTGGGGACTGCGACATGCTCCACCGACTGGTGCCGTACCAGCCCGGGGCGGACGGTCTGCCCCCCGAGGGCGCGGACGACACGGTGTGGGGCCACATCATGGCGGCGATCGACTTCGTCCTTTCCCATCGGGGCCCCCACGGTCTGCCCCGCGCCGGCTACGCCGACTGGGACGACACCCTGAACGTCGACCACGGCTCGGGGCTGGCGGAGAGCGTCTGGTGCGCGATGCAGTTCTGCCGCGCCACCCTCGACCTCGCCGCCCTCTGCGATCACCTCCACCGCTCCGAGGAGGCGGTGAGCTTCCGCCGCCTCCACGCTGAGATGGCCGATGCGATCAACGCCTCCGCCTGGGACGGCGCCTGGTACGCGCGGGCCTTCGACGACGACGGCCGCCCGATCGGGGTGGCCTCGGAGGTTCACCACCGGATCAGCCTCATCCCGCAGAGCTGGTCGGTGATCGGCGAGGTCACCTCTCCCGAGCGCGCGGAGATCGCTATGAGGTCGGCTCACGACCTCCTCGACACCCCGTACGGGCTCAGCATGCTCTGGCCTCCGTACGACGGCGGCGATCCGCGGGTCAACGGCACCGCCACCTACCCGCCGGGGGCCAAGGAGAACGGCGGCATCTTCTGTCACGCCGCGGCCTGGTCGATCATGGCGGCCACGCAGCTCGGCGACGGCGATCGCGCCTACGAGTACTACCGCCAGCTGCTGCCGTTCGCCCGCGCCGACGTCGATCTGGCGGCGGTCGAGCCTTACGTCTACTGCCAGAACATCTGCGGTCCGGCGCATCCCCAGTACGGCCTGGGGAGGAACGCGTGGCTCACCGGGGCCGCGGCCTGGACCTACGTTGCCGCCACCCAGTGGATACTCGGCATCCGCCCCACCCACCGCGGGCTGAAGGTGGCGCCGGTGCTCCCCGCCGCGTGGCCGGGGTACACGGCGCGGCGCCTCTTCCGCGACACCTGGTACGAGATCACCGTCCGCCGCGAGGGCCCCGGCAACGCGGTAGCCCTCACCGTGGACGGCGTGGCGGTCGACGGCGACGTGGTGGCGCGCCCACCGCTCGGGACCGAGCGCGTGGTCGTGGAGGTCGTGCTCTCGTAGGGTCGGGCCCGGGCCGGGTCTCCCCCACCGCGCCGTTCTCGGTGCGGTAGCCAGCGTCGGCGAAGCTCGCGAGTCATGCTTGGCGTGATGGGTGCCACGCTGCTCGCCAGACCGAATCGGGCGTGGCTGCTCGTCGGAGTGCTGGGCGGCTTCTCCGTCTACCTCTTCGCGACGGTCGGGCTGCTCCTCTTCCTGCTCCTGCTGGCCATGGCGGTCACCGCGACGATGCGCAGACAGGCCCCCGGCGCGTGGGCGGCCTACCTCTGCGGCGCCGGGATCATGGTGCTGCCCATCGCTCTCGCGAGCACTGTCGGCTCGCCGCTCCTGGGCGGGCTGCTGGTGGCCGGCTGTGCGGCGGCGCTGACCCTCGGGGTTGCCGGCCTGGCGCTGCGAGGCGCCCTTCGGGCGGGGGCGCGCTGGCGGTAGCGCGAAGCCCAACAGCGGGGGACCCGGCTCGATGGCGCCCCTCTCAGAGCTCCGCCGGGGGCTCCGCGTTCTCCAGCAGCTGCCGCGTCTCGGCGACGTCCAGGCGCATCTGGGCGATGAGCGCAGCCTCGTCGGGGTACCAGCGCTCCTCGCGCAGGCGGTGGAGGAAGGCGAGGCGCACCCGCTCGCCGTAGAGGTCTCCGTCGAAGTCGAGCACGTGGGCCTCGACGGTGAGGCGGTCGCCGCCGAAGGTGGGCCGGTAGCCGATGCTCGAGGCGGCCGGCAGCCAGTCCCCCCGGGCGCGGATCCAGGTGCTGTAGATGCCCATCTCGGGGAGGCACTTGCCCGGCTCGACGCCCACGTTGGCGGTGGGAAAGCCCAGCCTCCACCCCACCCGGTCCCCGTGCTCCACGGTGCCGTCCAGGAAGTACGGATGGCCGAGAAGGCGCGCTGCAGTCTCGACGTCGCCGGAGACGAGTGCCGAACGCACCCGCGTGGAGGAGATCGTCTCCCCGTCCTCGGTCACCGGGTCGACGGTCTCGACCGTGAAACCGTGCGCGGCCCCGAAGCCGCGGAGGAAGGCGATGTCTCCGCGGCGGGCGCGCCCGAGGGCAAAGCCGGCCCCGACCACGAGGTGGCGGAGGTCGAAGCGGTCGAGCAGCCGCTCGCAGAAGCGCTCGGCGCTCCACTGGCTCACCTCGCGGGTGAAGTTGACCACCACCACCCGGTCGATGCCGGCGGCCATGAGCCGCTCCCGCTTCTCGTCGAGGGTGGTCAGCTCGGGCGGGACGTTGCCAGGATCGAGGACGGCGCCGGGATGGGGCTCGAAGGTGATCGCGACCGCGATGCCGCCGACCTCGCGGGCCGCTGCCACGGTGCGCGCCAGCAGTTGCTGGTGGCCGCGGTGGACGCCGTCGAAGACCCCGATGGTGCAGGCCGCGGGAGGCGGCGACGGTCCGCGCACCGGGCCGAGGGAGTGCTCCAGGGTCATCGACAACGGTTCATCCCCGGCATCTCAGCTCCCGGTCAGCCGGCCATGACCTTTGTGGGCCGGAAGCGGAAGCCGGTGACCTCGCCGACGGCGACCAGGTCGCCGGAGGGGGAATGGGCCCGGGTCTCCCCCTGGGGAAGGCCGGCACCCACGCGGGGCAGGAAGACGGCCTGCCCGTTGCGCACCAGGGCGACCGCCGGCGGTCCGAGGAAGACCTGGGGCAGGAAGCTGACCGCGACCCAGGGAGGGAGGAGCGCGGTGGTGGGGTCGTCGAGGTCCCTCAGCTCCTCGATGGTGTGCGCGTCGGCGATCTCCAGCGATCCGTACCGGGTGCGCTCCAGCCAGCTCAGCAGGCCCCCGACTCCGAGCGCGTCGCCGAGGTCGCTGGCGAGAACCCGCATGAAGGTGCCCTTCCCGCACTCGACCTCGAGGTCGGCCTCGGCCACGCTGCCGGGTCGGAAGTCGGTCAGCTCGGCACTCACGATCAGGGCGGTGCGGGGTTGGCGCTCTACCTGCTCCCCGCGCCGGGCCAGGTCGTAGAGGTGCTCGCCCTCGTGGCGGACCGCCGAGTGCATCGGCGGTATCTGGGAGATCTCACCGACGAACCTGCGGAGCGCAGCTCGCACCTGGTCGGCGTCCAACCCCCCGGCGTCGCCGCCCGGGGTGACGGTGCCCTCGGTGTCGAGTGTCTCGGACCGCTCACCGAGCCGGACGGTGCAGCGGTACGTCTTGGTCTGGCGGTGGAAGTGGTCGATGAGCCGGGTGGCGCCTCCCAGGCAGACGGGGAGCAGCCCCTGCGCCATGGGGTCGAGGGTGCCCGCGTGACCGACCCGCCGCTCACCGTAGATCCGGCGCACCTGGCGGATGCAGTCGAAGGAGGTCTGGCCCATCTGCTTGTTGAGGGCCAGGACGGCGCTCATCGCGCCCCGGCGGGCTGGGGCCGAGGGGGAGGCTTCCACGGCTAGCTGGACGGGCCCAGCAGGGCCCGGGCAACGTCGAGGACCCGCTCACGGGCCGTCTCCAGGGGCTCGGGCAGCTCCGCGCCGGCGGCGCGCCGGTGGCCACCGCCGCCGAAGGGGATGCACACCTGGGTGGCGTCGATCTCATCGCGGCTGCGCACCGAGATCTTGGTCAGCTGGGGAGAGGCCTGCTTGAAGAGGACGGCGACCTTCATCGGCTCCACCGTCTGGAGCTGGTCGATCACCCCCTCCGCCTCCTGCAGGGTGGTCCCGGTCTCCTCCAGCATCGCCATGGTGATCTCGGACCAGATCAGGCGGCCGCCGCTCTCGGTCTGGCACTGCGCGACGGCCATGCCCTCAAGGCGGAGCTGGGCGACGGTGCGCGACTTGTAGCTCTTGAGGGCGATCCAGCCGGCGTTCGCGCCCAGGCCCACGAGGTCGGCGCCGAGCCGGAGGGCCGTCTCGGTGGTGTTCTCGTGGCGGAAGCCGCCGGTGTCGGTGAGAAGCGCGGCGTAGAGATTGGTGGCCGTCTCCGGTGAGATCGGACAGCCCATGGCCTCTAGGAGGCGGTAGACGACCTGGCCGGTGGCGCTCGCCGCGGTGTCGACGACGTTGATCTCCCCGAATCCGTCGTTGCTCGCGTGATGGTCGACGTTGATCACGTGGGGGACGCTCGCGACCAGGCCGGCCCTGTCGCCGAAGCGGTGGACGGTGGCGCAATCGAAGGTGAAGAGGAGGTCGAGCGCGGGCGGCTGGTCGACGATGGTGTCGTACCCGGGGAGGTAGGTGAGGGCCCGGGGGAGCGGGCTGGGCACCACCGTGTGCACGCTCTTGCCCATCTCGTGGAGCGCCTCGGCGAAGGCGAGGGCCGAGCCCAGGCTGTCGGCGTCGGCGTCCTTGTGGGCGAGGCACCCGATCTCGCGCGCCTCGCCGATCAGGCGCTGGATGTCGCTCGCAGCGTCGGCGACCTCTCGAAAGCGACGCTCGGCCACGGTCACGAGGGCTCCTCGCCGGGGACGGCGTCAGGGGTGGGGCCGGGATCGAGCTCCCGCAGCATGCTGCTCATCCGCACCGAGTAGGCGATCGACTCGTCGAGCTGGAACTGGAGGTGCGGCGCGCTCTTCAGGTTCTCCAACCGGTGGCCGAGCTGGGCGCGGAGGTAACCCTCGGCGTGGCGCATGGCGTCCACCACGGCCCGGCGCTCGGGATCATCCCCGACCGCTGAGATCATCACCGTGGCGGTGCGCAGGTCGGGAGCGATGCTCACCCGGGAGACCGACGCGAGGTGGACCCGCGGGTCCTTCATCTCGGTGAGCATCAATGTGGAGAGCTCCTGGCGGAGCTGCTCGGCGATCCGCTCGGGCCGCGGCGGGCGGGAGGACGGGCTGAGCACAGGCTGGAATCGGGACGCACCGGGATCGCCGGGGCGACCTCTGCTCTTGGCGTGAGGTATCTGCGCCGGCACGGTCAGATGTTCTGCTGCTCGGTGACGTGTGCCTCGAGGACGTCGCCCTCTGCGAAGTCAGCGAAGCCGTCGAGGCTGATGCCGCACTCGTAGCCGCGGGCAACCTCGCGCACGTCGTCCCTGAACCGTTTGAGGGCGTCGATCTTGCCCCGGCCGACCTCGCGGCCGTCGCGGCGCACGGTGCAGGTGGCGGCGCGGGTGATCTTGCCGTCCACCACCTGGCAGCCGGCGATCGCCGGGCGGCCGTCGACGCTGAAGACCTTGCGAACCTCGGCACGGCCCTGGTAGACCTCGATGAAGGACGGCTCGTACATCCCCCGGATCGACTTCAGGATGTCGTCGGTGACCTGGTAGACGACGTCGTAGAAGCGCACGTCGACGCCCAGCTCCTCAGCGGCGGCCTTGGCGCGGTCGTCGGGATGCACGTTGAAGCCGATGACGATGGCCTGGGAGACCGCAGCGAGGTTGACGTCCGCCTCCCCCACCGCGCCGACTCCCTCGCCGACGATCTTGATGGCGACGTTGGGGTCCTCGAGCTTGGTGATCTGGCTGCGGAGGGCCTCCAGCGAACCGTTGGCCTCGGCCTTGAGGACGAGAGTCATGGTCTTGGTCTCGCCCTGCACGGCGGCGAAGTCGGAGAGGGTGATCCGGCGGACCGGCTGGGCAACCTTTGCCCGCTGCTCATTGGTGCGCTGCTCGGCCAGGGCCCGCGCCGCCTTCTCGGTCTCCATCACCTGGAGGACGTCGCCGGCGGTGGCGACGTCGGTGAGCCCGCTGATGAGGACCGGCTTGCTGGGGCCCGCCTCCTTGACCCGGCGACCGGCGTCGTCGGTGAGCGCCCGGATCTTGCCGTAGACCCGGCCGACGACCACGTTGTCGCCGATCCGGAGGGTGCCGTTCTGGACCAGGACGGTGGCCACCGGGCCCCTCCCCCGCTCCAGCTCGGAGTCGATGACAGTCCCCACCGCGAGCCGGTCGGGGTTTGCCCGGGGCGGGCTCACCACGTCGCTCACGAGCAGGATGGTGTCGAGGAGGTCCTCGATGCCCTGGCCGGTGACGGCGCTGGTCGCCACCGTGGGCACGTCGCCGCCGTAGCTCTCGGGGAGGACCTCGTGCTCCGCGAGCTGCTGGAGGACGCGATCGGGGTTGGCCCCGTCCTTGTCGGACTTGTTGAGGGCCACCACCAGCGGCACCCCGGCGCTCCGGATGTGGTGGATCGCCTCCTCGGTCTGGGGCATGACGCCGTCGTCGGCGGCAACCACCAGGATCGCGATGTCGGTGACGTCCGCCCCGCGGGCCCGCATGGCGCTGAAGGCCTCGTGGCCCGGGGTGTCGATGAAGGTGATCAGGCGGCCCTGGCGCTCCACCTGGTACGCGCCGATCCGCTGGGTGATGCCTCCCGCCTCGCCCGCGGCCACGCTGGTGGTCCGGATCTTGTCGAGGATCGAGGTCTTGCCGTGGTCGACGTGCCCGAGGACGGCGACCACCGGAGGGCGGGGCACCAGCTTGGCCGGGTCCTCGCCGGAGAGGTCGAGGAGCGGGTGGCGCGGCCGCAGCGGGCTGCCGGCGGAGGGAAGCGCAGCCTCCTTGGCGAGGGCCTCCTCCGACTCCGCCTCGAAGCCGAAGTTGTCGGCGGCCAGCGCGGCCGTGTCGAAGTCGACCGACTGGTTGAGGGCGGCCATCACCCCGTTCTGCATCAGGTAGGTGATGAGCTGGGCACCGGGCACACCGAGCCGGTCGGCCAGCTCCCTGACCGTGAGACTGGCCGGCAGTCGGATCTTCTTCATGGTGGCGACGGTGACTCCTCCTCGGCGAGCTCGCTGAGCTGATGGCCCAGTGTCTCGGGGTCGATGACATTCTCCCCCACCCGCAGGGATCGGCTCAGGCTGCGGCGCCGCTGGGCGACCCGCAGGCAGGCGATGCCCGAATCCCGGCAGAGATAGGCGCCGCGGCCGGGCGCACGGGCGGGGATGTCCAGGATAACCGCTCCCGATGCCCCCGCGACCAGACGGACCAGTTCGGGGCGCGGCCGCCGGCGCCGGCACCCCGCGCAGGTGCGCATTGGGGCCCTATCTGCTCCGTTCGCCTCGTCTGCACTCTCCGGAGGGCTCACGATGGCTCCTCCGTGGTCGCCTCCGCGGCGGGCTCCGTGGCCGTGATGTCGATGCGCCACCCCGTGAGGCGAGCGGCGAGACGGGCGTTCTCCCCTCCCCGGCCGATGGCNNGCCGGGATCAGCGCGTTGGCCACGTAGTGGGCGGGATCGGGGTCGAAGCGGACGATCTGCAGCTGCTCGGTGCCGAGCTGAGAGGTGATGGCGCGGTGGCGCATGCCGTGGGGCCCGATGCAGGCGCCCTGGGGGTCGATGTCGGGATCGATCGCCTCCACCGCCACCTTGGTCCGGCGGCCGGCCTCGCGAGCGATGGCGCGGATGATGATCTGTCCCCGCCCCAGCTCGGGCACCTCCTGCTCGAGGAGGAGCCGGACCAGCTGGGGATGGGACCGGGACGCCACCACCACCGCGTCGCGCGCGCGCCGCCGGCCCTCGAGGATGACCACCTTGAGGTGCTGGCGCGGAGCGAGCTCCTCCCCCATCGCCTGCTCCTCGGGAGGCAGGACCACCGTCGTCTCCCCGGCGCGGAGGTACCAGCTGCCGCCTGCGGGGCTCTCCACGATGGCATCGATCAGCTCGCCGCGGTGGGTGGTGGCCTCGCTGATCACCCGATCCGCCCCGGCGTTGCGAACCCGGTCCAGGACCGCGCCGCGGACGGCCTGGGCCGCCTGGCGGGCGGCGTCGCCGGTGAGCGGCGCCATCACCGTCTCCCCGCCCGCGGGGTCGGGGCGGAGCACGTCGTGGACGCCCTGGCGGAAATCGACCCGGGCGGTGAGCCCGGGGTCGTCGACGACCAGCCGCCGGTAGGTTTCGACGATGGCCCGCCCGACGATCTCGGTCAGCTCGTCCTCGCTGATGCCGGCGCTGGCGGCGAGCTCGGCGACCGCCTCCAGCATCTCGCCATCACCGGGGTGGACGGCGGGTGGGCGGCCTCGACCCGGCATCAGATGTCCACCGCGGTGCGCGCCGAGAGGATGTCCGCCATCGCAATGGTCAGCGGCTGGGGACGGCCCCGCCCGGTGCGCGCCTCGACCTCCACCGTCGGCCCGCCTGCCGCGACCAGCCGGCCCTCCACCACGCGCTCGGCGTCACCGCTCCGGACGCTGAGGTGCACGCGGCGGCCGAGGGCGGCTCGCCACTCCTCGTCGGTCCGGATCGGTCGCTCCGCCCCCGGGGAGGAGACCTCCAGCGAGTAGCGGGTCTCGATCGGGTCGTAGGCATCGAGGATGGCGCTGGCGGTGAGCGACGCCCGCTCGCAGTCGTCGAGGCCGACCCCTCCAGGGCGGTCGATCACCAGCCGGAGCAGGCTCCCCGGTCCGCTCCCCTTCCATTGCACCTCGACCAGCAGGACCCCGGACTGCTGGAGGGCGGGGCGGAGCAGGTCGGCGAGGGCGGCGACGTCGGGACGGCTCATGGACACGGGTGGAACGATCGTATCGGGTGGGCCCGCCTCGCGAGTGTGCCGGGGGCGGGGGCGACGCTCGTCAGCTGGCGCGTGCCGGTCGCGCGACGACGCCGCGCTGGGGACGGCCGGCGGTCTTCTCCGGGCGCGCCTTGTTCCAGGCGACCAGGAGGGTCGAGGCGTTGAAGATCGAGCTGTAGGTGCCGGTCACGATGCCGATCAGGAGGGCCAGCACGAAGCCCTGGATCGAGGACCCGCCGAAGAGCACCAGAGCGAGCAGCACGAAGACGACCGTCAGCGAGGTGTTGAGCGAGCGGGCCATGGTCTGCACCGTCGAGAGGTTGACGATCTGGTCGAAGGTGAAGCGCGGCCCGACCCGGAGGTTCTCCCGGATCCTGTCGAACACCACGATGGTGTCGTGGATGGAGAACGCCACACCGGTCAGCACGGCGGTGATGAAGTAGTTGTCGACCTGGCCCAGCGAGCTGAAGTGACCCAGGATCGCCCATATCCCGGCGAGCACGAAGATGTCGTGGAGGAGTTTGAAGAAGGTGCACGCCGCGAACCGCCAGCGGTTGACCTGGCGCTGCTTGCCGAACTGGTAGGCCAGGTAGAAGGCGATCATCAGCGAGGAGATCAGCACCAGGGCGATGGCCTGGCCCACCGCGCTGCTGGCGATGGTCTGCCCGACGGTGTTGACGCTCTCCTGCCCCGACTGGAAGTGGTAGGTGGCGTCGAGGGCGTTGTAGATGGTCTCGACCTCGCCGGTGGGGAGGGTCTGGATCAGGTACACGTCGTAGCCGGAAGTGTTCTTGCCGAAGCTCTGGACCGTCGGCTGCAGCCCGGGCACGGCCTTGTTGACGGTGCTCACCAGCTGCGCCGAGGTGACCGGGGTCATGTAGGCCGCCTGGATCTGGTCGCCGCCCGCGAAGTCGATGCCCAGCCGGAATCCCCAGCCGATGATGGCGATGATCCCAGGGATGATGATGGCGAGCGAGGCGAGGAAGAACCAGTTGCGATTGCGGACGATGTCGAAGCGACCGGTCCGGTGCTGCTCCTGGTACTCGGGGTGGATCTCCGTGTAGAGGCTGGGGTTTCTCCCGACCCTCCAGCGGAGCATCACACCGAGCAGCGACTGCGTGATCAGGACCGCGCTGAAGAAGCTGATGGCCACGCCGATACCCAGGGTGATGGCGAACCCTTTGACAATGTCCGAGCCGAAGACGGCGAGGATGACGCAGACGATCTCGGTCGAGATGTTGCTGTCGCGGATGGCCGGGAAGGCACGCCGGAAGCCCAGCTCGATGGCGGCACCCACCGAGCGCCCATGGCGCAGCTCGTCGCGCGTGCGTTCAAATATCAGCACGTTGGCGTCGACGGCCATGCCGACCGATAACACGAAGCCGGCCAGCCCGGCCAGGCTCACCGTGACCCCGAGGATCTTGTAGGCGGCCAGGTTCATGATGCTGTAGAGGATCAGGGCGATGCTCGCCAGGACACCCGGGAAGCGGTAGTAGCCGATCATGAAGAGGATCACGACGATCAGGCCGACGGCTCCGGCGAGCAGGGTGGCGGTCACCGTCTGAGCGCCGAGGGTCGCGCCCACCGTGTCGTGCTCGACCACGCCGATCTCGGCCGGAAGCGCCCCGGAGTTGATCTGCGACTGCAGGGACTGGGCCTCGGCCAGGGAGAGCCCGGTGATCTCGGTGCTGGTGCTGGAGGCTCCCTCCACGACCGGTGCGCTGATCACCTGGGTGTCCAGGAAGATCGCGACCATGGAGGGGGCCGGGCAGGCGGCGCCGCTGGAGCAGCCGTTGGCGCTGTACACGCTGTACGCCGCGGAGGTGACTTTGCTCCACTCGTTGCCACCGGCTGAGTTGAAGGTGATGTCGACGGCCGGGGTGCCGTCGGAGGCGGTGCCCAGCGCGGAGCTGACGATGTCCCCGGCCGGCAGGTTGTTGTCGATCTTCCAGTGGTACCCGGACGGGTAGTACTGCGCGTTGCCCAGCTGCGTGGGCTGGAAGAGGTCGTCCTGGTCCACGCAGAACCCGTTGGTCGGGTTCTGGACGCAGTAGTCGGAGTTCTTGGCGGCCGCGGTTGGCGGGGCCCCGGACGCCGCGGTGGCGAAGTGGATCAGGGCGGTGGTGCCGAGGATGCTGTCAGCCTTGGCCAGCGAGACCCCGGGCAGCTCGATCGAGATCTGGTCGCTGCCGACCGGCTGGACGCTGGCCTCCGAGACACCGAGGGCATTGACCCGGTTCTGCAGCACCGGGATGGTGTCCGTCTGGGCCTGGGTGATCGTGATCCCGTTCCGGGGCCCGGAGCGGCAGGGGGGGTCGGCGTCCACCGGGTTGTCCGGCCCCTGGCAGATGGCGATGGTCAGCTCCGAGCCACCCACGATGTCCAGCCCCTTGTGGAGGGTGATGTCGTAGCCGAGCACGTTCAAGTTGAAGACGTCGACCACGAGGGCGACGATCAGGACGACGAAGATCGTCGCCACCTTCCACCGGGTGACCCGCAGCCAGTTCACGACGGCGAAGTGTAGCCGAGCGGGTCACCGCTCTCGGTGTCGAGTTCACGGAAGGGGGTGCGGCTCATGCCCCCAACCGCCCCCTCACGCCCCGAAGAGGACCTCCTGGCCCCCTCCCTCCGCACCCGGGACGCCCGGCGGCGGGGTACGTCCGAGGTGGCGGTAGGCGGCTGCGGTCGCCAGCCGGCCGCGCGGGGTGCGGACCACCAGCCCGAGCCGGATCAGGTAGGGCTCGACGACGTCCTCGATCGTCTCGGGCTCCTCCTGGACCGAGACGGCGATGGTCTGGACCCCCGACGGGTGCCCGGAGAGGGCCCCGCAGAGCGTCTCGATCACCCGCCGGTCCATCTCGTCGAGACCCAGCTCGTCGATGCCGAGAATGCCGAGGGCGGCCGCGGCGACATCTGCGTCGATGCTCCCTCCGGCACGCACCTGGGCATAGTCGCGGGCGCGCCGGAGCAGCCGGTTGGCGACCCGGGGCGTCCCGCGGGCGCGCCCGGCCAGCAGGCTCGCCCCCGCCGGGGTGATCTCGACCCCGAGCAGCCGCGCCGAGCGGACGATGATCGCGGTCAGCTCCTCGGCGCCGTAGTAGTCGAGCCGGAAGGTCACCCCGAACCGGTCGCGCAGCGGGCCGCCCAGGGCCCCGGCCCGCGTCGTCGCCCCGATCACGGTGAACGGCTTCAGGCTCAATCGGAGCGTCTGAGCCCCCGCCCCCTTGCCCGCCACGAAGTCGAAGGCGAGATCCTCCATGGCCGGGTAGAGCGCCTCCTCCACGGCACGGTTGAGGCGGTGGATCTCGTCGATGAAGAAGACGTCGCGGGCCTCGAGGGCGGTGAGGATCGAGGCCAGCACCCCCTGGTGCTCCAAGGCCGGCCCGCTGGTGAGCCGGGCCTGGACCCCCATCTCGGTGGCGATGATCTGAGCCAGGGTGGTCTTGCCCAGCCCGGGGGGGCCGTAGAGGAGGACGTGGTCGACCGGCTCGGAGCGGGCGCTGGCCGCCTCGATGAGGATGCGCACCTGCTCGCGGATGGTGGGCTGGCCCACGAAGTCCTCGAGCCGGCGAGGGCGGAGCACGGAGTCGGCCGCCCGCTCCTCGTCGAGCTCGCCGGGGCTGACCACGCGGCCGTCGTTCACGTCGCGGCTCCCACGTCGAGGAGCCGCAGCGCCCGGCCCACCAGTGCGGTGACGTCGCCGTCCGCCTCCCCCGCCGCCGCGAGCGCGGCCCGGACCGCGGGGCGCGCCTCCGATTCGCGGTAGCCGAGGCCGACCAGCCCGGCCACGGCGGCCTCCACCGCCTGGGCGGCGGCCGTCGGGGCCGCCGGCTCCATGGTGAGGGCGAGGTCGCCGAGGCGGTCGCTCAGCTCCAGCACGACCCGCTCCGCGGTCCGGCGGCCCACGCCCGGCACGGTCGCCACCAAGGCGACGTCGCCGTCCCGGATGGCCCGCACCATGGTGGGCAGCTCGGCCCGGCCGAGGATGGAGAGCGCGGCCTTCGGACCGATGCGCTCGACCCCGATGAGGAGGCGGAAGAGGCGCAGCTCGTCGCGCCCGAGGAAACCGTAGAGGCGGATGGCATCGTCGCTCACCGAGGTGTGGATGTGCAGGATCACCTCCCGGTCGCCCATCTCGTGGAGCGCGGCTAGGGTGCGGAGATGGCACTGGACCTGGTAGCCGACGCCGCCCGTCTCCAGGACCACGTGGTCGGTGTCGGCGACCACGACGCGGCCGCGCAGTCGGGCGATCATCGGCGTCCGGCCGGGGTGGTGGCCGGCCTCGCCCGCGTGGCGGGGCGGGAGGCCGTGGCGGCGCCACCGGCGCGCTCCCGGGCGGCCGCGATGGCCAGCTCCAGCGCCGGGCTGACCCGGGACGCCGTCCCCGTGACGGTGACCTGGGGCCTCAGGCCGGCCCGGTGGTGGTGGCAGATGGCGGCGGCGCAGGCGTCCGCGGTGTCGTCGGGACCGGGGATCTGTTCCACCCCGAGCAGCGCCTCGCACATCCGCAGGACCTGGCGCTTGGTCGCCCCGCCGTAGCCGGCGACGGATTCCTTGATCTCGTTGGGGGTGTACTCGGCGATCGGGATCCCGGCCGCGGCCAGGGTGCAGAGGATGACGCCCCGTGCCTGGCTGACCCGCATGGCGGTCTGCCGGTTGGTCGAGAAGAAGAGCCGCTCCACCGCCGCCACATCGGGATGGAGGGACCCGGCCGATTGAGCCAGGAGCCGGGAGAGCTCCAGGAGACGGGGGCCGTCGGCATCCTCGGCGCCCGTCTCGATGCACTCGGCGTGGACCAGCTGCAGCGAGCCGGGGTGCCCCTCCACCAGGGCGACGCCGGTGCGCCCCAAGCCCGGGTCGACGCCGAGGACCCTCACCTCAGCTCGCGGCTACGATGTGACCGATTCGAGGACTTCGTCGGGGATCTCCGCGTTGGCGTAGACCTGCTGGACGTCGTCCAGTTCCTCGAGGCTGTCGAGAAGGCGCAGGACCTGCCGGGCCTGGGGGGCCTCGAGGGTGATCGACGTGCCCGGATTCATGGTCACCTCGGCCGCCTCCACCTTGTACCCCGCCTCCTCCACACGCCGCCGTGCCTCCTCGAAGAGGTTGGGCGCCAGCGACACCTGGATCGAGGTGCCGTCGACGGCGATGTCCCCGTCGGCGCCCACGTCGAGCAGGTCGAGCAGCTCCAGCTCGATCTCCTCGGGATCGCGCTTGCCGGCCTCGATGTGGATGATCCCCTGGTTGGAGAACATCCAGGCGACGCTGTTGGACTCCCCCAGCGACCCGCCCGAGCGGATGAAGAGGTTGCGGATGGCGGCCACGGTGCGATTGCGGTTGTCGGTGAGCACGTCCAGCATCACGGCCACCCCGTGGGGCCCGTAGCCCTCGTAGCGGACCTCCTCCAGCTTGACCCCGTCCTTGCCGCCGGCGCCACGCTGGATCGCCCGCTCAATGTTGTCCGCGGGCATGTTGACCTCGCGGGCTTTCTGGATGGCGAGACGGAGCCGGAAGTTCCCGACCGGGTCGTCGCCGCCCTCGCGCGCCGCCACGGAGAGCTCGGCGGCCACCTTGGTGAAGGCCTGGCCGCGCTTGGCGTCGACGATCGCCTTCTTGTGCTTGATCCCAGCCCACTTGCTGTGACCGGACATGCTGCCTCCGGGGACGAACGGACGTTCAGATTCTAGGCTGTCCCCCACCGCTCAGTCTACGAGGCGGCACGCATGGCAGGGAGGGGCGATTCGATGCGAGCGCACCAAACACTCGTCACGCGCTTCATGGTTGACAGACAGGTCCGAGGGGGTACTCTACGGATAGAAGCCGTCACGTTCCATATGGAGGTAGGGCTTCGATGCGTAGCGTCTACGAGACCCTGAGGCACACTCGGGCCGAGAGGTAAGGCCCGGCGCGGGCCCCTCGCCACCGCACCCGGCGTGCGCCGCCGTGAGACCGCCCTGGGGTGGTCCGGCAGGCAGTTGGATTGCAAGAGCGTCGCGGGAGAGCAGGTGACGAGGCGAGACGCCCCGGGCAGGTCACCTGGCACCGGACGGTGCCGCACAAAGCCCGGCCTATCCGCCGGGCTGCCGAATATCGGCGATATAAAAATTGAGGGGCCGGCACCGCCGGCCCCTTCTTTTTGCGTGCGAGAGTGCCGGGTGTGAATCACCGCCCCCCGCCGTCGCCGCCACGCCGCGCTCGGTTCACCCCGCCAAGGAATATGGCTGTGAGAGGGCGGGACGGGAAACCGCCGGGTGGCCGGCCCAGGCGAAGCGGAGCGGCCGGTCGGCGGCGCGGGTGATCCCCACCCGGGGGGCGACGGCGAGCGGCACCTCCGCCTCCCTCTCCAGGATGCGTAGGCGTGAGCCGGGGTCGCAGAGGTCGAGGCCGTTGTCCGCCAGGGTGAGGCCAAGGCCCGCGCCGAGGTTGCCGGGGCCGGTGAGGAGGTTGGCGAAGGCCGGCCTCCGCCTTCCCCCGGCGCGCCGGGCGCGGACCACCTCCTCCCCCACCTCGACCGCGGCCGCACGGAGCAGCACGGCGCCGGCGACTCCCGCGGGCTCGCAGACGACGTTGGCGCAGAAGTGCATGCCATAGGAGAGGTAGACGTAGAGGTGGCCGGGGGAGCCGAACATGATGGCCGCCCGCGGCGTCGGCCCCCGGTGGGCGTGGGAGGCAGGGTCCTCCACCCCCAGGTAGGCCTCGACCTCCACCACCACGGCGCGGACCTCTTGGGCAGTGCCCGCGTCGCAGAGCAGCCGCGACCCGATCAGGGCGCTGGCGACCTCGACGGCGGGCCCGGCGAAGAATCCCCGCCGGAGTGCCTTGGCGTGGTACGAATTCGCAGGTGCGGCCGCGACCCTGGAGCCCATCGGCGCCATGGTAGGTCGGGCCGCGGGCGCTCAGCCCGGCTTTTCCAGCCGGTCGATCCGGTAGCCGACCCCGAACACGGTGGTGATGCGGAAGGGCAGCCGGTCGAAGCGCTCGAACTTCTCCCTGAGCCAGCGCACGTGGACGTCCACGGTCTTGTGGTCGCCGTAGAACTTGCTGCCCCAGATCCGCTGGATGATGACCTGGCGGGACTGCACCTTGCCAGAATTGAGGAGGAGCAGGGAGAGGAGGTCGAACTCCTTGGGCGCAAGGTGGAGCTCCTCGCCGTCGACGTGCACGGTGCGGGCGCCGCGGTCGATCCGGAAGTTGTCCAGCTCCTCGATCTCGCGCGCGTCGACGCGCTCCTTGCCGGTCATCTCCGCGCGCCGCAGCATGGCGGACACGCGCGCCAGCAGCTCGTTGAGCGAGAACGGCTTGGTGACATAGTCGTCGGCGCCGACATGCAGCCCCACCACCTTGTCGAGCTCGCTGCCCTTGGCGGTGAGCATGATGATGGGCACCGTCATCTCCTGCCGGAGGATCCGGCACACCTCGAGCCCTGACAGCTCGGGAAGCATCAGATCGAGAAGGATGAGGTCCGGTCGTTGCCGGCGCGCCGCCGAGAGCGCCTCGGTCCCCGTGCTCGCCTCGCTGATGACGAAGCCTTCCTGGCTCAGGTTGTAGCGCAGCGTCTGCCGGATGGAGTCCTCGTCCTCGACGATGAGAACGTGCTTGGCAGGCGCCGTCATCGGGCGGGCTCCGCGGCAGGCTGGTCCGTCGTGGTGAGAGCGATCACGCAACTCATCGGCGAAGATCATTATGCCCCGGCGAGGATTCGCGGGGTCGAGTGGGCGGACGCACCCCGTCGCAACCTTATCGGGAGATTAACGCTGGCGCTCTGTAGGCTCCAGAGATTATCGGAAGATTAACCGACGATTGTCGGATCACTAACGTGCGGTCGCGGTGTCATGTGAGCAGCACCGGCGATGCCGGAGATGGATAACATCGCATCACGTGGCCACCGACCGCGACCGTTCACGCGCTGGGCTGACACCGATGAAGCGTTCCACCTCATCGCCGTCGGCAAACCACACGCTCAGCCTCCTGAAGTCGATCGGAGATCAGCTGGAGGGCGGCCACGGACTGATCGCCGTGGACCAGGCCGGCCGGATACTGCTGGCGACCCAGGAGGCCTGCCGTCTGCTCGATCTCTCCGGCGAGGGCGAGGGGCACACGCTCGCCGAGCTGGGCGCGGACTTCCGGCTGCTGCGCGTGATCACGGCGTGCCGTGACGCGGAGGCGGCCGTGGAGCGCGAGATCGCGAGCGCCCGTGAGGTGATCGTGGTCCGGGCGTTTCCGGTGCAGAATCAGGCGATCGCTGTGATCGTCCTGGTGCGCGACGAGACCCGCCTGCGCAGGCTGGAACGGGTTCGCCGCGACTTCGTCACCAACGTCTCCCATGAATTGCGCACCCCGATCACCGCGATCCGGCTGCTCGTCGAAACCCTGCAGAAGGGGGCTCTGGCGGAGCCCGAGGTCGCCGCCGGGTTCGTCCACCGCATAGCGCTGGAAGTCGGGCACATGGCGCAGATGGTCGAGGAGTTGCTCGAGTTGAGCAGCATCGAGTCGGGGCGCCAGACGATGAAGATGGAGCCGGTCCCGGTGGTCGAACTGGTCCGCACCGTCGATCGGCTGCTGCCGCTCGCCGAGGAGCGGCTGATCGAGGTGACAGTCGACGTGGACCCGGCCACGCCGCCTCTCCTCGGCGACCCCCGACGGCTTGGTCAGGTGTTGCGCAACCTGGTTCACAACGCGATCAAGTTCACCCCGCCCGAGGGCCGGATCACGGTCAGCGCCCGTCCCCTCCTCGAGCAGAGCAGAGTCGAATTGGTGGTGCGCGACACCGGTATCGGCATCCGTCCGGAGGACCTTCCCCGGATCTTTGAACGCTTCTGGAAGGCCGACAGCTCGCGCCAGCGAGACGGGGAGGGATCGGGACTCGGGCTGGCCATCGCTCGTCATGTCGTCGAGTCGCACGGCGGCTCGATCCGGGTCGTGTCGGAGCCGCGTCGGGGAGCGACCTTCATCGTCGAGCTGCCCGCCGCTCCCCGCCAGGCGGTCGACCCGGAGCCTGGGTGACCGAACAGGAGGTGCCCGGCGAGGGCGACCTCGGAGATGCTGCGCCGACGCCTTCACCTGTTCTTAACCTGCCTGCAACCCGGCCACAATCCGCCCCTGCCTACTCTCGAAGCGTGGCCACCGATTCCATGCAGCTAGCCGGGACCAACGTTGGCACCCAGGAGGCGGTTTCGGAGGGTGTCTCGGTCGAGGGGCTCACCGTCAAGTTCCGCGGCACGCCCCTCATCGAGGGCATCAGCAACCTCTTCGAGCCCAACAAGGTCACCGCCATCGTCGGTCCCACCGGCTGCGGCAAGACCACCCTGCTCCGCTCCATCAACCGGATGCACGACCACGTCGCCGGCATGCAGGTGAGCGGGAAGGTGGTTGTCGAGGGCGTGAATGTCTACGGTGCGGACGTCAACGTCCGCGAGGTCCGGCGCCGGGTGGGGATGCTCTTCCAGCGCCCCAACCCCTTCCCCCGCAGCATCGCCGAGAACGTCGGGCTGGCGCCACGGGCTCACGGGCTGGCCAACCGCGGCAACGTGCGGGATCTGGTCCAGGAGCAGCTCACCACGGTCGGTCTCTGGGACGCCGTGAGCAGCCGCCTCCACGGCTCGCCCTTTGGCCTCTCGGGCGGCCAGCAGCAGCTCCTCTGCCTGGCCCGGACGCTGGCGCTCTCGCCCGACGTGATCCTGCTCGACGAGCCCACCTCGGCGCTCGACCCCGACACCACCGATCACATCGAGCAGCTCATGAAGAAGCTCTCGGAGCGCATGACCGTTCTCATCGTCACCCACAACCTCGCCCAGGCGAGTCGCATCAGCGACAACGTCCTCTTCCTCATGAAGGGCAACGTCGTCGAAGCGACGTCGGCGAGGACCTTCTTCCATGACCCGGCCGACGAGAGGAGCCGGGCCTACGTCAGCGGTCGGATCGGATGAGCTCGCACCAGCGGCCCTCATCACCAGCATCACATTCAATCCTGGAAGGGGAGGTCTCATGAACGTTCGTCGACACGCGTCCATCGGGTTTGCGGTGATCACCGGGGCGGTCCTGGTGAGTGCCTGTGGCTCCACGAGCACGGTCACCGCGCCGCCCACCAGCGCAGCCGCCAGCGCGAGCAGCTCGCCCACCGCGGCGGCCGTGCACACGGGCAACCCGGCCGGCCCGCAGGTCCTGTCGGAGGCCGGATCGAGCCTGCTCTACCCATACCTGCAGAAGCTGGCCCCCGGCATCACCGCCGCGTTCCCGAACATCACGCTGACCCCCGCCGCCGGCGGCTCGGGCACCGGGCAGTCTGAGGCCCTGAGCGGCACCATCGACATGGGCGGCTCCGACGCCTACCTGAGCACGACCCAGGTCACGGCTAACGCGGGCGCCCTCAACATCCCGATCGCGGTCTCCTCGCAGGCGGTCAACTACAACCTGGCCGGCATCACCAACCTCAAGCTGAGCGGCAGCGTCATCGCCCAGATCTACCAGGGCACCATCACCACCTGGAACGCCGCGGCGATTGCTGCCCTCAACCCCGGCGTGACCCTGCCGGCCACTCCGATCATCCCGATCCGGCGCTCCGACTCCTCGGGTGACACGTTCATCTTCACGAGCTTCCTCAGCGCCACCAACACGACGTGGTCGAGTGGCCCCAGCTTCGGGACCACGGTGAGCTGGCCGAGCGTCTCCACCGAGTTGACCGCGTCCGGCAACCCGGCCATGGTCGACACCTTGCACAGCACCCCGGGCGGCATCGCCTACGTCGGGGTCAGCGTCGAGGGGGCCGCCCTGGTGGACGGTCTGGGCGAGGCCGAGCTGGAGAACGCCTCGGGCAACTACGTCCAGCCCAACACGACCACTGTCACCGCCGCGGTGACTGCCGGCGCCGGTAGCGTTCCCGCCAGCCTCGCGGCGCCACTGATCTACGAGACGGGCGCGCAGGCGTACCCGATCGTCAACTTCGAGTACCTGATCATCAGCCCCTCGAAGGTCACCTCCTCGGACTCGGCTCTGGCCATCCGCACCTTCATCGAGTGGGCGATCTCCCCGACCGGAGGGGCCACCACGGACAACCTGAGCGCGGTGCAATTCGTGCCACTTCCCACCAACGTGATCCCGCTGGTCAACGCAGCGGTCGCGCAGATCACCGGCTAACATGATTCTGGTCCGTCGCCGGGCCGGTGGACCGCCCACCGGCCCGGCCCGGGTCGCCCGGACCCGCAGTCACGAGCTGTCCACCGGAGACCGAGTTCTCCAGTGGGTCTCCGGGGTTGCGGCCACGATCCCGCTGGCGGGGCTCCTCTTCATCACCATCATCCTGGTGGTCTGGGCGATCCCCGCCATCATCTACAGCGGGTTCACCGTCTTCACGAGCGACAAGTTCTTCATCGGCAGCTTCTACAACCCCAACTTCTCGTCGGTCAACGGCATCGTCGCCCCGTACGGGGCCAGCTACGGGGCGCTCACCTTCATCGTCGGCACCCTGACCAGCTCGCTGATCGCGCTGGTCCTGGCGGTGCCCATCTCGGTGGGCGGAGTGCTGATGCTCTCGGAGTGGATACCGAGGCGGCTGGAGGGCCCGCTCTCCACCTTCCTCGAGCTCCTCGCCGGTATCCCGAGCGTGGTCTTTGGCTTCTGGGGCCTCACCGTCTTCGGCCCCTTCTTGGGCGCGCACATCTTCCCCGCGCTGTCACACCTGGGCGTGATCCTCCCCTTCTTCAAGGGGTCCTGGGCATACAACGGGCAGGGCCTGCTGACCGCCTCGCTGGTGCTCACTCTGATGATCATCCCGATCATTGCCTCGACGACTCGGCAGCTGGTCAAGCGGGTGCCGGTGCTCGCCAGCGAGGGCGCCATGGCGCTGGGCATGACCAAGTACGAGATGGTGCGCGTGGTCACCATCCCCTACGTGCGCACCGGCATCATCGCCTCGGCCCTGCTCGGCTGGGGGCGTGCGCTCGGCGAGACCATCGCCGTGCTGCTGATCATTGGGATGGCCAACAACCCGCCGGTTAACATCTACGGCACCACGTCGACACTCGCCTCGACGATCGCCGCCGACCTGGACAGCGCGTTCAGCGACGGCACCGGGATGGCGGTGCGCGCCATGGCGATGCTGGGCCTGCTGCTCCTCATCATGAGCTTGATCACCAACCTCACCGGCCGGCTGGTGGTGCGCCGCATCAGCTCCGAGGCTCTCCCGGTGGGCCGTGGAGTCTAGAGCCCCCCGCTTCCGCCATCTCAAGGGGTCTGTGTTCTGGATCATCTGCGGCATCGCCCTGGCTGCGATCATCGCTCCGGCGGTCGCCGTCGTCGTCAGCGTCCTCGTCAAGGCGGCGCCGGAGCTCAAGTGGAGCCTGCTCACCAACACCACCCTGAACGTCCAAAACCCCGGCCTGCAGAACGCCATCCTGGGGACCCTGGTGCTGAGCCTCGGGGTGGTGGTGGTGGCCGGGCCCATCGGGATCCTCGGCGGCATCTACCTCGCCGAGTTCGCGCCGCGGCGGGCGGGCGGCTTCCTCCGCTTCTTCTCGGAGGTGCTCGCCGGGGTGCCCTCGATCGTCATCGGCCTGGTCGCATACACCGCCTTCGTGGAAGCGCTCCACTGGGGCTTCTCGGTCCTCAGCGCCATCATCGCGCTCTCGCTGCTGACCCTCCCCTACATCGTCAAGACCACCGAGGTCTCGTTCAGCCAGGTGCCGCGCAGCCTGCACGAGGCCGCGATCGCGCTCGGGCTCTCCAAGATCACCACGATCCGCAAGGTCCTGCTGCCCCCGGCCCTGCCCGGGATCATCTCCGGAATGGTCATCGCGCTGGCCATCTCCACCGGTGAGACGGCGCCCCTGCTGTACACCGCCGGGTTCAGCGACCACAACCCCACCCCGGGGCTCTTCAACAACCCGATTGGCTACCTGACCTACGTCACCTACTACTACGTGGGGCAGCCGGGGGCCAGGGATCAGGCGCTGGCCAGCGCCGCCGCCGGGGTCACCATCCTGCTGGTGCTGCTGCTCATCTTCGGCGGACGGGCGATCACCGCGCGCCAGCGCAAGATGGTGGCCCGCCTCGACGTCTGATCCCCTGCACGGCAGGATCTGAACGCCGGCGGGTGGAGGGGCGCTCAGGCCGTGATGGGCGTCTCGCGGTGTGCGGTCAGCCCAACTCCTCGATCCGGCCGCTCTCCAGGAAGATCAGGTCCTCGGCCAGGTTGGTGACCCGATCGCCGATCCTCTCGAAGTTCTGGGCCACCATGATCAGCTTGGTGCCCCGGAAGACCGCGTCGCCGTCCTCGGTCATGAGCTGGATCAGGTCGTCGACGATGCGGTGGTGGATCCGGTTCACGCGGTCGTCGCGGGCGGCGATAGCACGGGCCCGGTCGACATCCCGAGCGATCAGGGCGCTGAGGATGTCGCGCACCTGCGCCTGGCACGCCTCGGAGAGCTGGGGGAGGTCGACGTGGCTGGAGAGGGGCGGCATGTTGGCCAGCTCACGGCCGCTCTTGGCGATGCTGGCGCAGTGATCGGCCATCCGCTCCAGCTCGGCCGCCATGTGGAGGAGGCCGAGGGCCTCACGGAGCTGTGAAGGTGCGGAGTGGTGGGCCAGCGCCTCGAAGGCAAGCGTGCGCACCTCGATGAGGAGGGCGTTGACGCTGGCGTCGTCGTGGATCACCGCGGCACAGACATCGACATCACGCTCGACCAGGCCGAGGGTGGCGCGGGTCATCGCCCGGTCGACCTCGTCCCCCATGGTCAGGACGAGGTCGCGAAGTCGCTGCAGCTCGGCGTCGAAGCCGGCGGCGGTCGCCTTGCTCAGGGATCTGGCCTCGACCGTATCACTCACGATGAGTGCCAGCTTAGGCCATGCCTCGTGCCGGCTGCGAGCACGCGGAGAAGCGGCGCGGGAGCGCGGAGCAGCCGCCGGTTGGACTGCTCGGTAGCCCGGGTCACCGCAGCCGTCGCTCCGCCGGCGCTCCTAGGAGCGGAGCTCGGCTCCGCAGCCGGTGCGCAGGGCCAGGATGACGGCGTCCTGCGACGCCTGCGCCTCCTCCGTGGTGAGGGTCCGTTCGGGGCTCCGGAAGGTGAGCCGGAATGTCCATCCCTTGCGCCCCTCCCCCATCTGCGCCCCGCGGAACTCGTCACGCAGCTCGACCGCCTCGAGGAGAGGTCCTCCGGCCTCCCGCACCACCGCCAGGGCGTCAGCCGCCCGCTGGATGGTCGGGACGGTGACGGAGAGATCGTGGGTGACGGCCGGGAATCGGGGGACGGGCCGGTACTTTTGTGCCGGGCGGCGGTCCTGGCCGGCCAGCGCCTCGAGGTGCAGCTCGGCGACGGCGATCCGCCCTCGCAGCTCGAACCGCTCGGCGGTGCCGGCGTCCAGCTCCCCGACCAGGCCCACCCGGCCGGCGCCGGCGTGGATCCAGGCGGCGCGGCCGGCGCGCAGCCCGGGGATGGCGGCCGGCTCCACGCTCACCGATTCCCCGCCCAGATCGCGGACCAGCCGTTCGAGGAGCGATTGGGAGTGACGCAGAGCGGCTGCCGCAGCCCCCGCGTCCCCATCGACGTGGGTGACCAGGCCCAGGAGGAGCGGCTCGGCCGGGAGCGGCGGGAGCTTGCTGTCCTCGCCGTCGGGTGTCGAGCCGGGGGCGAGCCCGTCACGCTCCCCCTCCCAGAAGGCGCGTCCCAGCTCGAAGATGGCGGCGCCGGAGACGCCGCGGCTCTGGTTGAGCGCCATAACGTGACAGAGACCGGGGAGCAGGCTCACTCGCAGGTGGGTCATCTCGTCGCTCAGGGGGTTGAGGAGGCGGATCGGCCGGCGCTCCTCGCCGAGACCGGGCAGCCAGCGGACGGCCTCCGGCCGGAGGAAGACGTAGGGCAGCACCTCGTCGAAGCCGGCTCCGACGCAGAAGTCGCGCACCCGGTCATCCATGGGGGCCTCGGCGGCCAGCTGGCGGACCTCGGTGCGGTGACCGGGCAGGGTGCTCGGCAGACGCGCATAGCCGAGACCCCGACCGACCTCCTCGGCGACGTCCTCCGGGATGCGGACGTCACGCCGGAAGTAGGGGGGATGGACGGTGAGCCGGTCTCCCGCCTGCTCGACCGCGAAGCCCAGGTGGGCCAGGGCGGCGGACGCCTCGTGGACGTCGACGGGGTAGCCGAGCAGGCCTCCGAGCCACTCTCCGGTCACCTCGACGGGCTCCAGGGGAGGGAGCGGCGAAGGATGCTCGTCGATCGGGTCCCTCAGCACGTGACCCCGCGCGATGGAGGCGATCAGCGCCGCGGCCCTCCCCAGCGCGAGCGGTGCCAAGTCGTCGGGCAGTCCCTTGTCGTAGAGGGCGGAGGCGTCGGTGCGGATGGCGTGGCGGCGGGAGGTCGCCCGGATCGCGGTGGGCTCCCAGTTGGCGGCCTCCAGGAGCACGGCCCGGGTGGTGTCGCCGATGGCCGTCGACGTGCCGCCGATGACCCCGGCCAGGCTGATCGGCACGCCGCCGGCGGCGATGATCATGTCCTCGGGGTCGAGGGCGCGGGTCGTCCCGTCCAGGCAGTCGAGGCTCTCTCCGGCGCGAGCTCGCCTCACCGTCAGGGTGACCGGACGGCCGCCGTCGTCCAGGGTGGCGACCCGGTCGATGTCGAAGGCGTGGAGCGGATGGCCGAGCTCATGGGTCACGTAGTTGGTGACGTCGACCAGCCCGCTGATGGGGCGGAGCCCGATGGCGCGCAGCCGCCGCTTGAGCCAGTCCGGGGACTCCCCCGCCACCACCCCCTCGATCACCACCGCGGTGAAGCGGCGGCACCCCAACGGGTCCTCGATGCGCACGCGGGCGCGCTGGCTCGACGCGGAGGCGGAGAGGAGTCCCTCGGGGACGGTGGCGGAGGGCTCGCGGAGGGGTTCGCCGAGGGCGGCGGCCAGCTCGCGCGCGATCCCGAGGTGGCAGAGGCAGTCGGGCCGGTTGGTGGTCACCTCGACGTCCAGGACGACGTCGAGGACGATGACCTCGTGGAGGGGCTGGCCCGGCCTGCCCCGCCCCAGGATGAGCAGCCCGGCGGCGTCCTCACCGATCCCCAGCTCAACGGCGGAGAGCAGCATCCCCGGGGAGCTGTACTTGCCGCCGAACATCGAGCGGACCCCGAGCGGTTCCGGGAAGCCCGGGAGCACCGTGCCCGGGGGTGCGTAGGGGACCAGGTCGCCCACCTTCACATTGGGTGCGCCGGTCACCAGGCGGACCGTCTTTCCGTCACCGACATCGATGTCGGCGAGGCGGACCCCGCGAGTCGACTCGGGGATCGCGGCGAGCTCCAGCACTCGGGCCACGATGGTGCCCTCGGCACCGCGCTCGACGCGGTCGACCTCGGTGCCCGTGTCGACCAGGAGACGGACTAGCTCGTCGACGGGAGCGTCGAGATCCGCGTACTCCCGGAGCCACTCCAGGGAGATCTTCATCCCTGGCCCACCAGACGGACGTCGTTCTCGTAGAGGATGCGCACGTCGTCGATCCCGTAGGCGAGCTGGGCGGCCCGNNGCCGCCGCAGACCATGCAGGAGACGTCCAGCTCCAGCGAGGGCTCGGTGAAGGAGAAGTTGTGCGGGCGCAGCCGGATGGCGCGCTCGGCTCCGAAGATGGAGCGGGCGAAGAACTCGAGGGTGCCCTTGAGATCCCCGGCGGTCACTCCCTCGTCCACGAGCAGGCCCTCCACTTGGTGGAAAACCGGGGAGTGGGTGGGATCGTTGTCGCGTCGGAAGACCTTGCCGGGCACGATCACCCGAAGGGGGGCGCCGAGGGCCACCAGGGCGCGGATCTGCACCGGCGAGGTCTGGGTGCGGAGCAGCCGGGAGTCGTCGATGTAGAAGGTGTCCTGGGTGTCGCGGGACGGGTGCCCGGGGGGCATGTTGACGAGGGTGAAGTTGTAGCGGTCGTACTCCACCTCGGGACCGCTCAGGGTCAGGTACCCGAGCTGGGTGAAGACCCGGCGGATCTCCCGGGTCATTCGCGTGACCGGGTGGAGGTGGCCGCGCCGCAGCGGCGGGGCCGGCCAGGTCAGGTCGAGGGCCTCGGCGGCGACCGCGACCTCCCGTTGCTCCCGCTCAAGCTGGGCGCGACGGGACTCCACGTCCTCCTCGAGCCGGCGGCACACCTCGTTGACCGAGAGGCCGTACTGGCGCTTGGCGTCGGGGTCGGCGATGGTGCCGATCCGGCGCCTCATCAGGGTCAGCTCGCCATCGCCGCGCCCGAGGAACCGAGCCCGCGCCCCGTCGAGGGCAGCCAGGTCGCCTGCGGCGCGCACCGCCTCCAGTCCGCGCCGCAGGACCTCGTGCAGGTCGTCGGTGACCACGCCGTCAGTCAGCGTCTCTCTCCGCTGGTCGCACGGGCCGCCGTCAGGCGGCGGAGAGCGCGCCCTTGGCCACCACAACCAGACGGTTGAACGCGTCGGTGTCGGTGACGGCGAGGTCGGCCAGCTGCTTGCGGTCGATGTCGATCCCCGCCGACTTCAGGCCGTGCATCAGCTGGTTGTAGGGCAGCCCGTTCTGGCGGGCAGCCGCATTGATCCGGGCGATCCAGAGGCCGCGCATGTCGCCCTTCCGCTGCTTGCGGTCGCGATACGCGTACGCCAGCGAGTGCATCACCGCCTCGTTGGCGGACTTGTGCAGCCGGTGGCGGCTCCCCTGCATCCCCTCGGCGCGATCGAGGACCCGCTTGTGACGAGCGCGCTGGGTTACTCCCCGTTTGACCCTGGCCATGACGGGACCTCCTTACAGATACGGGGCGTTGTGATGGATCTGGCGCAGATCGGCATGCGACACCGCCGTCTCGCCCGCAAAGAGCCGCTTCCGCTTCTGGCTCTTCTTCTCCAGCATGTGCGACTGGCTAGCGTGCCGCCGCATCACCTTGCCGGTGGGGGTCACGCGGAAGCGCTTCTTTGTACCCCTATGGTTGCGAATCTTGGGCATCTGGTTGGCTCCCTTCAACGGCCGGCTCGCCACTCGCCTCGAGGGTCTCGTGGTCCCCGTCGTCCTCTGCTCGCGTGGTTTCGGGTTTGACCGGCTTCTTGTGGGCCGGGCTCAGGATCATGGTCATGTTCCGGCCTTCGACGAGCGCATTGCGCTCGATCGCCGCCAGGTTGCGCAGCTCCTCGGCCATCCGGTCGAGCAGCTTGCGGCCGTATTCCTGGTGGACCAGCTCGCGACCCCGGAAGACGATGGTCAGCTTGACCTTGTCCCCGGCCTCCAAGAAGTGCTTGACATAGCCGAACTTGGTCTGAAAGTCGTGCTCCGAGATCTTCGGCCGGAGCTTCATCTCCTTGACGGTGATGACGTTGTGCTCGCGCCGGCTCTCCTTCTCCCGCTTGAGCGCCTCGAACTTGAACCGCCCGTAGTCCATCAGCCGGCACACCGGGGGCTGGGCCTGGGGTGCCACCTCCACGAGGTCCAGCTCGCGCTCGAGGGCGAGCTGCTTGGCCCGCTCCAGGGCAACGATCCCGAAGGCCTCTTGGGTGGTGTCGTCGAAGAGTCGGACCATGGGCAACCGGATCTGGTCGTTGACCCGCAGCTCTCGGAATGCGATGGGGTGGGACCTCCCGAAAAACCGGCTGAAACAAAAAACGGATAGCTTCCGCTATCCAGGCTGGNNGCGTCCAGCGCCGGAGCATACCACGGGGACCCGGGACGGCCAGAGGTCCCCGCTGATCCCCACGCGGCGGGCCGCGTGGGGTCCCCTCCCATTCTCACAGGGGCTCGCCGCCGCTCGCCGGCGCGGCCAAGCCGCGCGCGGCCCACCCCGCCATGAGATCGCGGCGGACTGCCCACGTCCCCTCCCCTCATCAGTGCCCGCCACGCCGTGCGTGCAGGAGCAGCTCGCGGGCGCCCCGGGCCCCGAGGACGGGTGACGCGATGCTGGAGACCACGGTCCAGCCCGCCGCCTCCACGCCTGCGGCGGCCGCCGCCAGCGCGGCGGCCAGGCTGGCGTCGTCGATCGGGGCGGTGGCCCGGCGGAGCTCGAACATCGGCTTGACCAGGCCGACGAGGTCGGCTTGCGGGGCGAGGTGGATGCGGTCGAGCTGGCCGGCGGCGGCGCTGAGCGACAGGTACGAGACGTCGATGCTCACCACCTCGATCGGGTCGGGGATCATGCCGGCGGTGAGGTCGCCCACGTTGGTCGCCTCCAGGTTGACCACGCGCGGGTCCTGGCGCAGCGACCCGAGGAGCTGTCCGTGGCCCGCGTCCACGGCGTAGACGCGCCGCACACCCGCCTCCAGGAGGACCCGGGTGAAGCCTCCGGCGGCCGCGCCCACGTCCAGGGCCACCCGACCGCTCACGTCGATGCCGAACGCGGTGAGGGCGGCGGAGAGCTTGGCCTCGCCGCGCAGGCTGGCCCGGTGCCGGCGCCGGACCTGCGCGCCGGCCGGGACGCGCGCCTCGGGGTTGGTGACGACCAAGCCGTCGACCTCGATCTCCCCGCTCGCCACCAGGAGAGCGGGGTCACCGCCGGGCTCCAGCTCGGCGGCAAGATCGGCGAGCCGGCGGAGGCGGCGCGTCACCGTTCTCGACGAGCCTGCGATGCCCGGCGCGGGTCGCCCCGCGCTCTCAGCTCGGCCGTTTGCTCGCGACCTCGTCGTTGAGCAGGGCGATGAGATCAGGAGCGCTCCGCTGCTCGTTCCCGCCGCGGCGCGTGTCGCGCACGGTGATCACGTCGTCGCCGCGCTCGACGTCGCGCTTGCCGACGACAACCACGTAGGGAACCTTGCGCAGCTCGGCGTCGCGGATGCGCGCCTGCATCCGGTTGCCCGGAGAATCGCTGACCGCGGCGCGGAGCCCTGCCGCCTCGAGGCGCTCGACCAGGTTCTGAGCACAGTCCATGACCGCCTCGACGTCGTCCTGGACCGGCACCACCTCGACCTGGACGGGAGCCAGCCAGAGGGGAAGCTGGCCCGCGAAGTGCTCCAGGAGAATGCCGACGAAGCGCTCCAGGGATCCGTAGATGACACGGTGGATGGTGACCGGCGTGCGCGGCGAGCCCGAGGCGTCGATGTACTCGCAGCCGAAGCGCCGGGGCTGCTGGAAGTCGAGCTGGATCGTCCCCGTCTGCCAGGAGCGGCCGATCGCGTCCTTCATCAGGATGTCGATCTTGGGCCCGTAGAAGGCCCCCTCGCCCGCCTCGACGGTGAAGGGGATGCCGGCGTTGCCCTCCAGGATGCGCAGCAGCGCCGCCTCGGCTCGATCCCAGGTCTCCGGATCGCCCATGAAGTCTGCGGGCCGCGTCCCGAGCCGGAGCGAGTACTCGAGGTTGAAGATGCCGTAGTAGATACGTGTGATCTCGAGGATGCGCGCGTACTCCGCCTCGATCTGGTCTTCGGTGACGAAGATGTGGGCGTCGTCCTGCATGAACTTGCGCACCCGCAGCAGTCCGTGCAGTGTGCCCGAGCGCTCGAAGCGGTGCAGCGGGTCGATGTCCGAGTAGCGGAGGGGCAGCTCCCGGTAGCTGTGACGCCGGAGGTTGTAGACGACGTGGGCGTTGGGGCAGTTCATCGGCTTGAGGCCGTAGGTGGTCTGCTCGTCCACCGGGAAGAGGAACATGTCGTCGCGGTAGTGGTCCCAGTGCCCCGACGTCTCCCACAGGCTCTTCTCGTTGATGAGCGGGGTCATCACCTCGTGGTATCCGCGGGCGCGGTGGTCCTTGCGCCAGAAGTCGATCAGCTCGTTGAGCACGATGACGCCGTTGGGCAGCCAGTAGGGCATACCGGGGGCCGACGCGTCGAAGTGGAACATCTCGAGCTCACGGCCCAGGCGCCGGTGATCGCGGCGCTCTGCCTCGACGAGGCGGTCCAGGTAGGCGGCGAGGTCGGCGGGGCTGAACCAGGCCGTCCCGTAGACCCGCTGGAGCTGGGGGTTGCGCTCGTCGCCGCGCCAGTAGACGCCGGCCACGCGGAGCAGCTTCACCGCGCGGAGGGCGCCGCTGTCGGGTACGTGGGGCCCGCGGCAGAGGTCGACGAAGTCGCCGGTGTGGTAGACGCCGACGCTGGTGACCTCCGGGGCGAGCCGGTCGATGATCTCCACCTTGAACGTCTGGCCCATCCCGTCGAAGAGACGCCGGGCCTCCTCGCGCGGCATCACCTCGCGGTGATACGGGACGCGCCGCTTGACCAGCTCGACCATCCGTCCCTCGATGGCCGCCAGGTCCCCGTCGGTGAGGTGACGGTCCTCGGGGAGAAGGAAGTTGTAGAAGAAGCCGTCCTCGATCGACGGCCCGACGTCGTACTGCGTCCCCGGGAAGAGCTCGCAGACCGCCGCAGCCATGAGGTGGGCGGCGCTGTGCCGGACGATATCCAGGGTCAGCTCACCCGGGGCCTCCAGGGGCAGCCCGGCCTCGGCGGCATCATCGACGTCCTCTGGCATGGTGGCCGCATTGTACGGAAGCGGCGCCTCCGGGTCACGCCGGCTGCTGGAGCCGGTACCTGGAGGTGCCCGGGCGCCACCGAGGGTGCGAACGGCCCCCGCGCGGAAAGGTCAGACGACCAGGCGGGACATGCCCAGCGGCACGTCCTCGCGGGCGTCGCCGAGGCGGTCGATCTCGGCCTCCGGGTTGGCCAACGACGAGCCCCAGATCTCCAGTGAGAGCTGATGGGCGAGCGGCAGCACGGTGCGACGCGAGCCGCGCTGCGCCTGAGCCCGGAGACGTTCGAGTCGCTCGGGATCGATGGCGCAGCAGTGCACGCTGCAGTACTTGTTGGTCGGCTTCTTAACCGGTTGGCCGCACCCCCGACGAGCGCACAATCGCACCGCCGGCAGGCGACCTTGAATCGCTTGTCGCACACCCACCTCCATGAGTCAGGCCAGTCTACGACTGCCGCCTGGTCGGCTGTCAACACCCGATTTCAGGTCTGCAAGGAACAGGTGTGTGAGGAGTCCGCCGATCGGTGCGCAGGGTGCAAGCGGCAGAGGTGTGCACACTGTGGACAACCGGTGACCGCCCATCTGACGAGCCCTCTCGCGGCTTGTGGGAAAGCTGTTCGCAAAGTCCACTTGTGACGATTTGCCTGCGCCTCTGGTCGTGGTTTCCGACAGCGACCGCGTCGCTCTGTCGCTGCACCGGTGCGGAGTGGACTACGCGGCTTCCGCGACATCGTGCGCACCGGTTGTGACGTCGGGCGAGTGGGTGGCGACACGCCGACGGCGGTGAAGTTCCCTCACGTCCCGCAAGGAGACCGCACCGCTCTCCTCAGGGCGAGGCGGGTGTCGGGTCCGGCGGACGTGGGCGCATCAGGGATCGAACCTGAGACCTCAGCGATGTCAACGCTGCGCTCGTACCAACTGAGCTATGCGCCCGCGCACCTGCGCAGATCAGGCGGGGATGATACCGCGACCGGACGGTGGCGCCGACCCGGCAACCGATCCCCGAGGTCCTCCGCGGCTCAGACGGGAGTGCCCACCCCGCCGGCGGCGTGGGGGGCGCGGCTCGTGGCGGGGCTGTGAGCCTGCCGCAGGTCGGCGGTCGTGACCTCGACGAGGAGCACCCCCTCGCAGCCGTGGCAGATCACGTGGAACTGCTCCGGGCGACGGATGGGGCGGGCCACCGCCTGACGATACCCACAGCACTCGCACGTCACGATGGCTCGCATCTCTCCCCTGGCGCCTCCACTCTCCGCGAGCCGGCACCCCTGTGGGCTGCCATCTCTCTTGGAGTTCCCCGACTTTGCCACCGGCATCCGGCCGAGCCGGGTCTTACATGGCACCGCGACCTGGCCGTTGCACGGTCGTGTCAGGGGCTGGAAGTCGATCCTGGAGATGTCGCGTCCGCCGGGGCGGGGTGGTCCAGAACGGTGAGCCGGCTCCAGAAGATGAACCGGAAACTGAGGCCGGCGAAGATCACCAGGGCGCCGAAGACGTCGACGACGCCGGTGACCGAGTGGAAGAGGTCGACGGCGCCGCCGAAGGCGAGGAGCGGCAGGGCGATGGACGCGTTGATCACGGTGAAGACCCCACCGAAGATCCGGCCGCGCGACTCCTCCGTGGTCCCCTCCTGGAGCACGGTGAAGGAGGGGATCAGGATGGCGCCGAGGGCGCAGCCGAAGGCGAGGGCCAGGAAGACCACGGCGGGGAGGAGCAGCCCGCTGATGCCGAGGTGCTGGAAGACGGGGGGGAGGATGCCCATCAGCGCCAGGCAGGTTCCGGTGGTGATGAAGGCGAGGACGCTGAGCGCGCGCCGGGAGAGGGTGATGAGGTGCTGGCCGAGAACCCCCGCCATCGCCACCAGCCCGACCATCGCAGGGACCAGGACGATGGAGATGTCATTCGGCGAGCGGTGCAGAACCTTCTGCAGGTAGGGCGCCCCCAGCGCGTAGATGGTGAAGACCATGACCAGCGCCAGCCCGAGCTGGATCATCCCCCAGCGAAGCGCCGGGCCGCGACGGAGGATGCCGATGCCGTCCTGGAACTCCTGGAGGACGTGGCTCTGGGAGCCCGTCCCCTTCCCCACCGCCCGAAGCGGCGCCCGGATCCGCCAGCAGGAGAGCGCTGCCAGCGCGAACAGCCCGGCGGCGATGTAGAAGGGGACGAGGTCCCCGAAGAGGATCAGGCAGACCGGGGCCAGTACGCTGCCGAGCATGAGGGTGAAGATCACCGTGGTCATGAAGAGGGACATGGCGCCCTGGATCTGCTCGCGGCTGACCAGGGAGGGGATGCTGGCCGCCTCGGCCGGAGCGAAGACCTGACCCACCGAGCTGAAGAGGAAGGTGATGATCAGGAGCGGCCATGCCTGGTGCTGGAGGAAGGGGATCAGCTGGGTAACCGGGATCAGCACCAGGAGCACGGCGCGGAGCAGGTTGGTGAGCATCATGAGCGACCGCTTGTCGTGCCGATCGGCGTAAACGCCGGCGGGGGCGGAGAGCAGCACCCCGGGGAAGGTGAAGGCCACCGCCACCGCCGCCACCGCGGTGGTGAGGCCGGTGAGGTCGTAGACGACGACCAGGAGCGCGAACTGGATGAAGTTCTGCGCCAGCTGGCTGCCGCACTGGGCACCCCAGAGGAAGCGGAAGTCCCGCCGGCGCAGCACCCGGGCAAAACCGGCGGCGTCGTCGGGGTGGGGCGGCACGGCGGGACGGACCGCGTGCAGCGGCGGGACGTGGTCGGGCGGTGGCTCGCTCAGGCGTTCCCCGCTCATCCCATCTCCCGCGCGGCTCGCGCCAGGCACCGCCATTCGTCGAGGTCGAGGGTCTCGGGCCGCCGCCCCGGATCCACTCCGCAGTGGGCCAGCACCGCCTCGACCAGGTCGGCACGGTCGCCGAGGCCGCGGCCCAGGCCGTGGCGGAGGGTCTTGCGGCGCAGCTGGAAGGCGGCGCGGGCCAGTCGGAGCACATCTCCCCTTTCCGCCTCGGGCATGGGCCGGGCGGGGTGCATGCGAATGATGCTTGACGCCACCGCCGGTTCGGGCAGGAAACTCCCCGGCGGAACGTCCCGGACCCGCTCGACATCCGCCACCGACCGCACCGCCACCGTCGCCAGGCTCCAGCCCCCGGGTGGCGAGGCGATCCGGATGGCGACTTCGCGCTGGACCAGGAAGACCCCCCGCCGCGGCGGCACGGCTGCCTCGAAGAGGTGCCCGAGCAGGGCGCCGGTCAGGTTGTAGGGGAGGTTGCCGGCGGCGAGATGGTACTCCGGGAGGCCGAGGCTGGCCGCGTCGGCGCGGAGCGCGTCCCCCTCGATCAACTCCACGTTGGCGAGACCGCGCAGGGTCACGCGGGCGGCCCGGATGCAGGCGGGGTCGAGGTCCACGGCGACCACGCGCCCGGCGTGCCGGGCCAGCTCCGCGGTGAGCACCCCGATCCCGGGTCCGATCTCCCAGACGGTGTCGCCGGCCGCCGGGTCCAGCGCCTCCACGATGGCGTCGAGCGCGCCCCGGTCGACCAGGAAGTGCTGACCGAGCCGGCGCTTGGCGAAGAGCCCGGCCTGGCGGGCCACCCGTGTCACCGTCGCCGGGTCGGTGAGGTCGAGCCGGCGGGCCGCGGCGGTCACCCCGCCCACCTCCGGATGCGGCCGGGCGGTCCGGACCCCGCGGCAAGCGTCCGGGCGTCAGCCACGGAGGAGGTCGTCCGCGGGGAGGGCGAAGAGGCGTCGCGCGCTGGCGGTGGTCTCCCCCGCGACGACACCCGGCAGGACGCCGCGCAACCGGGCCACCGCCGCCGCGGTGGCCGCCACGAAGGCCGGCGTGTTGGGCTGCCCCCGGTGGGGCACGGGCGCAAGGAACGGCGTGTCCGTCTCCACCAGGTACCCCTGAGCGTCGACCTCACGGGCTGCGGCCTGGATGGCCTCGCTGCGGGGGAAGGTCACGATCCCCGAGAAGGAGAGCAGGAAGCCCCGCTCCCGGCAGCTGCGTGCGTGCGCGGGGTCGCCGGTGTAGCTGTGCATGACGCCGCGCACCCCGGGGACCCCGTCCACCGCCACGAGCACCTCCGCGTGGCTGTCGCGGTCGTGGATGACCACGGGCAGGGAGTGGGCACGGGCCAATTCCAGCATCTGATGCAGAGCGGCCTGCTGCACCTCGAGCGGCGTCTCGTGGTACCCGGGTCGCCAGTACTGGTCGAGCCCGACCTCGCCGACGCCCACCGCACGCGGGTGCCGGAGGAGCTGGTCGAGCGCGTCGAGCTGGGCTCGATCGGGGGCAGCCCTCTCATGGGGGTGCCAGCCGACGGTGAAGAAGACCCCCGGATGCGCCTCCGCGAGCTCCCGGCAGCGATCGCTGTCCTCGAGGTTGAGGCCGGGGCAGACGAGCTGCACCACGCCGGCCGCCGACGCCTCCTCCAGAGCGCGCTCCACCCCGGAGGTGCCACCCCGCTCGGCGAGGATCTGGAGGTGACAGTGGCTGTCGACGAGCGGGTCGCGGCCCGTAGCGGTGGGGCCAGGGTCGCTCATCTCCCGCCCAGGATCGCCTCACGATCCAGTCTTGGGAAGAGGATCTCGCCCACCCCGACCGGCTCCCCCCCGCGCAGCGCCGGCCACGACCGAGCGGACTGGGTGAAGTCGCCGCTCAGCTGGATGCCCAGGTCGGTCGCGACCCGCGCGGTGGCCCGGGGGATGAAGGGGTGGAGCAGCCCGGTGCTGACCCGCACGGCCTCGAGCAGCTCGGCGCAGACGGTGCCGAGCCGGCCGTCGTCCGCGCTCTTCAGCTTCCAGGGGGCGGTCTCCTCGATGTACTTGTTGGCCCGCGCCACGAGCTTCCGGACCGCCGCGAGAGCCGCGGTGAAATCGAGGCCGTCCATGGCCCGGTCGTACTCCGGGACCACGGTGGCGGCGAGCTCCCGCAGCTCGGCGTCGATGGGCTCCTCCCCTCCCCGCTCGGGCACGCGGGCGTCGAAGTAGCGCTGCACCATCTTCTCGGTGCGCGACACCAGGTTGCCGTAGTCGTTGGCGAGGTCGGCGTTGTAGCGATCGACAAAGCTCTCCATGGAGAAGTCGCCGTCGCGGTCGAAGGGGACCTCGGCCATCAGGACGTAGCGCACCGCGTCGCTTCCGAACTGCTCCACCAGCGCGGTGGGCTCGACGAAGACACCGCGGGTCTTGCTCATCTTCTCGCCGCCCAGGGTCATGAAGCCATGGGCGTGCACTCGCTTGGGGAGCGGGATGCCGGCGGCCATGAGCATCGCCGGCCACATCACGGCATGGAAGCGGGTGATGTCCTTGCCGATGACGTGGACGTCGGCGGGCCAGAAGCGTGCGAACTCGTCGTCGTCGGAGGCGTAGCCGACCCCGGTGATGTAGCTGATCAGCGCGTCGAACCAGACATAGACCACCTGNNTCTCGAGGTGGTCGAGGAGGCGGTCCTGGAAGTCGCTTAGACGGAGGAAGTAGTTGTCCTCCTCCACCAGCTCGACCGGGCGCTCGTGGACCGGGCAGAGCCCCGCGACCAGCTCCTTGTCGGAGTAGTAGCGCTCGCAGGAGGGGCAGAGCCAGGCCCGGTACCAGCCCTTGTAGATGAATCCGGCGTCGTGGACCGCCTGCATCAGACGATCGGTGCTGCGCCGGTTGGCGTCGCCGCTGGTGCGCACGAAGGCGGTGTAGTCGATGTCCAGCGACGCCCAGAGGGAGCGGAACCTCTCCGCCTGGGAGGCGACGAACTCCTCGGGGCTCACGCCCCGGTCCCGAGCGGCCCGGAGCACGGACTGGCTGTGCTCGTCGGTCCCGACCGTGAAGCGGACGTCGTCGCCGCGCAGCCGGTGATGGCGGGCGAGGACGTCGCAGCCGACCTTCTCATAGACGTGGCCGAGGTGGGGGTCGCCGTTGACGTAGTCGATGGCGGCGGTGACGTAGAAGGTGCTGCTCATGTCCCGATCACGACTGTGCACTCGCCCCGCGGGGGCTGCCGGCGTAGCTCCTCGGCCAGCTCCCGGGCGGTGCCGCGGTGGAAGGTCTCGTGGACTTTAGTCAATTCCCGGGCGACCACGACCGGCCGCTCGCCGAGAAGCGGCTCGATCAGCTCCAGGGTCTTGGCCAGCCGGTTGGCGGCCTCGAAGAGAACCACCGGCACACCCAGTCCGAGGGCCGCCTCGACCGTGCGGCGCAGCCTGCCGGGGGAGCGCGGCGGGAAGCCCAAGAAGACGAAGCCACCGCCCCCGCCCAGCCCGCTGCCGCTCACGGCGGCGGTGACCGCGCTCGGGCCCGGGACCACGGTGACCGTGATCCCGGCCCGGTGGGCGGCGGCGACCAGCCGGCTGCCAGGGTCGCTGATCGCGGGCGTGCCGGCGTCGGTGCAGAGGGTGAGACGCTGGCCGGCCTCCAGCCTGGCCAGCAGGCCGGGGATCCGGCGCTCCTCGTCGAAGGCGGGCAGGGAGATCACCGGACGCTCGATGCCCAGCGAGCGCAGCAGGATGCGGGTGCGCCGGGTATCCTCGGCGACCACGACGTCGCATTCGCGCAGCGCACGTTCGGCGCGGCGGCTGACGTCCTCCAGGTTGCCGATCGGTGTCGCCAGGACCGTGAGCCGCGCCCCCGCCGGCGTTTCCGCGTTCGTCAGCGGCCCCAATCGCGGGGGTAGCGGAAGTCGCGGTCGATGGTCCGGTTGGAGAGCTTGGCGATGAGCGGTGGCCGGCGCTTGTACTGGCTGTCCCTGACCCGCCGGTGGATCTGCTTGACGAAGGCATCGTCGTAGCCGAGCGCGTGCAGCTCGGGCCGGGTGCGCCGCTCGTCGATCATCTGGTGGAGCAGCTGGTCGACCGCCGCGTACTCGAAGCCGAGCTCGTCCTCGTCCGACTGGCCCTCCCAGAGGTCGGCGGAGGGCGCCTTCTCGATCACCGCCGTGGGCAGCTCGAGATGCCGCGCGAGGGCGAAGATCTGGGTCTTGTAGAGGTCGCCGAGCGGATTGAGGGCGTGGGCCATATCGCCGTAGATGGTCCCGTAGCCGAGCAGCAGCTCGGTCTTGTTGGACGTCCCGACAACGAGTGCGCCCCGCGCCAGGGAGAGGTCGTAGAGGATCGACATCCGCTCGCGCGCCATCTTGTTGCCGCGGCGGGTGCGGTCGGCGTCCGGGTGGCGATCGAAGTAGGCGTCGATCTGGGGCGAGATGTCGACGCCCAGCGGGGTGGTCCCGAGCTGAGCCGCGACCAGGCGGGCGTCGCGCTCCGATGCGGGGCTGCTCGCCCGGTAGGGCATGACCACGGGGATCGCGTTCTCCGGCCCGAGGGCACGGCAGACCACGGCCAGGGTGACCGCGGAGTCGATGCCCCCGGAGAGACCGACCACGCCCCGCTCGAAGCCGACCTTGCGGACCTCTTCGCGGACAAATCCGGTCAGGATCTCGGTGACCAGGGCGCAGTCGACGGCCAGCGCGCCGGGCGGGGCGTCGTCGTTCAACCCGGCCGCGGTCTCAGTCACGTTCGCGACGGTGCAACCGCCGGCTCTCGGCGTCGACGATGTCGTGGCGCTCGTCACGGAGCATGGGGTTGGCGATCCGGGCCCTCCGGAGGGCGGCGAGGTCGAGGCGGTGCAGGGGCATCGCCTCGTCGCGCCCGGCGGGCTCGCCGACCAGGTGCCCCTCGGGATCGACGGCCCGGGAGCCTCCCCAGAAGTTGATGCCGTCCTCGTAGCCGACGCGGTTGCAGTAGACGACGTAGGCGGTGAAGAGCTGGGCGTAGGTGCGCGTGATCACGTCGTAGCTCTGCGCGGTGCCGAGCTCCGACCCGTGTCCCACCCCCCGGCCCGGCGAGGCCGACGGGCAGATGATGAGGTCGACGCCGGCGCGGGCGAGCAGGTACGCCGAGCTCGGGTGCCAGAGGTCCTCGCAGAGGAGCACTCCCGCCCGCCAGGGGCGGCGCGGTCCGGCGGAGCGGAGCGGGGCCTCGAAGGCCCGGAACCGGTTGCCGGGGGCGAGATCCCGGGCCTCGTCGAAGAGGCCGTACGTGGGCAGGTACACCTTGCGGTGGACGTGGACGACCTCTCCCCCCGAGAGGTAGAGGGCCGCGTTGTGGAAGCGATGGTCGTCGCTCTCCAGGATGCAGCCGACCACGGCGTCCACCTCCCGTGACGCCTCGGCGAGGGCCTGAATCTCCGGGCTGTCGAGGCGCAGGGCGGTCTCGGTGACCAGGTCCTTGAGGAAGTAGCCGGTAAGCGAGAGCTCGGGGAAGACCACCAGGTCGGCTCCACCCGCCGCGGCGGTGCCGATCAGCTCCAGGTGGCGGGCGAGGTTGGCACCCAGGTCGCCCAGCCGGGGCGCCATCTGCGCGAGAGCGACGACGATCTCGCCGCTCGGCCCGGTTGCCCTCGCCTCGGTCACCTCGGGCGCTGCCTTCACCATGGGGTCGATTCTCCGCCATCGACGGTGCCGCCGACGAACTCGGCGACCCGGGCGACCACCCCCGAGACCGGCTCGCGGGCCACGTTGGCCGGCGGCAGCGCCTCCAGGAAGCGTCGCGCGTAGTCCCGGCTCTGCAGGCGGGAGTCGGCGATCACCACCACTCCCCGATCGGTGCCCGAGCGGATCAGCCGGCCGAATCCCTGGCGCAGCCGGATGACCGCCTCGGGCAGCACGTAGCTCCCGAAGGGATCACGCATCTCGGCGGTACGGGCACGGACCAGCGGGTCGGTGGGGACGGCGAAGGGGAGCTTGGCGATGATCACGCACTGGAGGGCGTCGCCGGGGACGTCGATCCCCTCCCAGAAGGTGCTGGTGCCGAGCAGCAGGGTGCGGGGGTTCTCGACGAAGGAGGCCAGGAGCTGGCGCCGGGTGCCGTCGAGACCCTGGGCGACGACGGAGATCTGGGTGCCCGCAAGCCGCCGCCCGACCAGGTCGCGGACGCGGCGGAGCGCCCCGTACCCCGTGAAGAGGCCGAGGGTGCGGCCGCCCAGCCGCCGCCCGATGCCGGCGGTGATGGCTGCCAGCGCCTGCTCGTATTCGGGATCGTCGTAGGGAGGGATATCGGTGACCACGATGCAGAGGGCCTGGTTCAGGTAGTCGAACGGCGACGGCAGGGCCAGCTCCTCGGTCCGCGCGCCGAGCCCGAGCCGCTCCCGGACAAAGCCGAAGTCCCCGGCGATGGCGAGCGTGGCCGAGGTCAGGACGACGGTGCGCGCCGCGTCCAGGAGCCCCTCTCCGAGGGCGGTCCCGGCCGCCACCGGCGCGTCGCGCAACTCCGCCTGCTCGGCGCGCAGCTCCATCCAGGCGACATGTCCCTCCCGCCGGCGAAGGAGCACGTCGTCGATGGCGCCCGCCGATCCCTCGAGGGCGGACGCCGCCAGCGCCAGCTCCTCCTCCTCTCGATCCGGCTGCGGGAGCAGATCGGTCTCGAGGGAGGCCGGGCCCGCCGCCCGGAGAGCCTCCGCAGCCCGGCGGAGGACGGAGACGGCGTGGTGCGCATTCCGCATCAGGGGCTGCAGCCGCGGCTCGATGAGCAGGTCGTCGGTGACGCTCAGGCTCCCGGTCGGGACTCCCCCTCCCGCGCCGAGGCGTTCGGCGAGCAGCCCCTTGGTCTCGCCGAAGAGCCGGGTGGTGGCGTCGCGGCAGGCGTCGAGGGCACTGGCCAGGCCGGGGTCCAGGACGTCGGGGAGGCGATCGAGGGCCCGGAGGACATCCGCGCCCCGGAGGTGGTGGCCGCCGGCCTGGGTGGCCGACTCCTCCAGGTGGTGGGCCTCGTCGACGACGAGGGCCGAGTAGTCGCCGAGCAGGTGCCCCGCCGCGGCCTCGTCGCTGAGCAGGAGGGCATGGTTGGTCACGACCAGCTCGGCAGTGGCCGCCGTCCGGCGCGCCGCGACCATGTAGCACGCGCCATTCCCCCAGTTGGCACAGGCGCCGCCCAGGCAGTCGTCCCCGGTCGATTCGACGGCACGCCAGAGTTCGCGTTCCAAGGCGCCGAGATGCAGCTCCGCCCGGTCCCCGGTGCGGGTCAGGTCGAGCCAGCGAAGCAGCTTGAGCTTGAACCGGATGACATCGAGGTCCGGGCCGTGGGGGCCGACGTCGCCACGGCGAAGGTGGCGCTGAAAACGTCGCAGGCTGATGTAGTGGCTGCGGCCCTTCAGCATCGCCCAGCCGAGGGGCCGGGGGAGGTGAGGCTGCAGCGCGGGCAGCTCCCGGGAGGCGAGTTGCTCCTGGAGGGTGATGGTGTGGGTGGCGACCACGGCCCGACCGCGACCCCGCTCGATCCAGAGGGCGAGGGGGGCGAGGTAGCCGAGCGTCTTCCCGACCCCCGTCCCCGCCTCCACGAGGAGGCGTCCGCCGCGCTCCAGGCTCTGGGCCACGGCCCGTGCCATCTGCTCCTGGGTCTCCCGATACTCGTAACCGGGGCGCTCGGCGAGCGAGCTTCCGGGCCCGATCAGTCGCACGGCGGCGTCGGCCAGGGGCCCGGAGAGGAGCGACTCGCGTTCGCCGCGGGCGGCGTCCTCGGCGCCGGGGGTGGCGGGGGCCGCCGCTTCCGGTCCTGGACCAGCCAGCGTGGCCGGGCCCTCGCCGCCCGGGTGGGGTCGGGCCTCGATCTCGGGGTGCTCCCTCCGCTCGGCCGCGACGAGGTCGAAGAAGTGCCGGAGCGACTCCCCGGCCTGGCCGGCGACCCGGTACATCTCCGCGAAGGTCGACCCTCGTAGTGAGGCCGCCTCCACGAGCAGCCATCGGAAGAGGTCCGCCGTCGCCTGAGCGTCGCTCAGGGCGCGGTGGGGACGTTCGTGGTGGAGCCCGAGCTGGCGGCTCAGTGCCCCGAGGTTGTGGCTGCCCGCGAGCGGCAGCAGGATACGTCCCAGCTCGAGCGTATCCATCGCATCTCTCCGACCAAATGTATCGGGGAGGAGCTGGCTGCAGAAGGCGAGGTCGAAGCCGGTCCCGTGGCCGACCAGATAGGCGCCCTCACAGAACTCGGCGAGCTGGGCCATGGCCTCGAGCGGCGACGGCTGGCCGAAGAGATCGGCGCTGGTGATACCGGTCAGCCGCTGGACCGGGAGCGGGATCGGGATGCCCGGGTCAACGAGGAGCTGGAGCTCGCCGAGGGTCACCCCGTCCTGCCCGAAACGGACTGCGCCGATCTCGATGACCCGCTCACTCTTGGGCGACAGCCCGGTCGTCTCGAGGTCGAAGGAGACGATTTCGGCGGTCATCAGGCGGGAGGCGGCGTCACCGCCCGGTAGTCCGTCATCCCGTCGAAGATGCCCCGGCGCGAGGGAGGAAGGACCTCCGCGATCCGCTCCATCAGGAGGTCCGAGATCTCCTGGTGGGACCGGCGCGGGCCGTCCGGGTGCTCCGGGGGTAGCGGGGCGGCGCGCCCGAACCGGAGGTGGACCGGCGCGTGGCGGGGCCGGACCGAGCCGATCGGCAGGGCGCGCTCGGTGCCCCAGATGCCCACCGGGAGGATCGGCACCCCGGCCGCGCGGGCCAGGAACCCGGCGCCCGGGTGGGGACGCTGCAGCACCCCGTCCGGGCTCCGGTGGCCCTCCGGGTAGACCAGCACGGCATGCCCTTGACGCATCAGTCCCACCGCCTGACGGAGCGCCGCCCGATCCGCGGTGCCGCGCACGACCGGGAAGCCGTGGTAGCCGACGATGAAGAAGCGGCTGAGCGGGGAGTGGAAGTAGTCGCTCTTGGCCATGAAATAGAGGTCCCGGCGGGGCATGTAGGCGCCCGAGATGGGCGGGTCCGCGGCGCCGACGTGGTTGCTCACCACCAGCAGCCCGCCTCGCGGCGGGACCTTCTCAGTGCCGGCGATGTCGAGGAGATCACCGACGACCACGCGGCAGACGAGCCGGGACACCGCCGTCATCCACCGGTAGTTGAGGTCGAGCCCGGAGGGCGAGAGGTGGGTGCGGGTCACAGGCCGGCACCCCGGCAGAGGGCGAGTGCCATCTCCACCATCTCGTCGATGCCGTGGGCCCCGGTGTCGATGACCACCGCGTCGGGAGCCGCCGCCATCGCCGGGGCGTCGCCGCTGTCGCGCCCCGAGATCTCCGCTTCGAGCGTCTCGGGGTCGACGGCCGCGCCCTCTCCCTCGAGCTGTGCCGCACGCCGGGCGGCGCGGAGCGCTGCCGTCGCCTGCAGGTACAGCTTGACCGCCGCCTCCGGGAAGACCACGGTGCCGCAGTCTCGCCCGACCGCGACCGCCCCCCGGGCCGCCGGCGCACGCTGCAGGGAGAGGAGATGGCGGCGGACGTCGGGGAGCTGGCTGACCGCGGTGAGGAGCCCGGCGTGCCGGGGATCGCGGATCTCTGCTCCGGGATCGGTCCCGTCCACACGCACCTGCCAGCTGTCGTCGTCGGGTGCGGTGTTGACCTCGATGGCGACGCCCGTGGCGAGATCGGCGATGCCATCGAGGTCGCCGGCTCCGAGGCCGGCCCGGCTCGCTGCGACGATGACGGCGCGGTAGAAGAGGCCGGTGTCGATGAAGGGGAGGTCGAGGGCCAGGGCGAGCCGGCGTCCGAGTGTCGTCTTACCGCTCCCGGCCGGCCCGTCGACGGTGACGATGGGAAGGCTCATGGCGCGGTCATCCCCACCGCCGTGTAGAGCGCCTCGAGCTCGGTGGGGGTCAGGAGCCGGACCCGCCCCTCCTCCAGATGGCCGAGCTTGAGAGGGCCGAGGCCGATCCTGACCAGGTCCAGAACGGGAGCGCCCAGGGCCGCGCAGAGGCGGCGGATCTCCCGCTTGCGCCCCTCGCCCATGGTCACCTCGATGAGGTCAGCCCGCCCCGGGCTCGGCCGGCGCACGCCGAGCGGCCGGGCGAGCCCGTCCTCCAGCTCCACACCCTGGAGCAGGTGCTCGATGCCGGCATCGCTCAGGCCGCTGGCGAGGACCACCCGGTACCGCTTGGACACGCCGTAGCTGGGATGGGTGAGCCGGTGGGCCAGGTCTCCGTCCGAGCTGAGCAGGAGGAGCCCGCGGCTGTCGGCGTCGAGCCGCCCGACCGGCACCAGCCCTGGCACCGCCTCGGGGAGCAGCCCCATCACGGTCGGCCTGCGGTGAGGATCGCGAACCGTCGTCACCACCCCGGCCGGCTTGTTGAGCATCAGGGTCTCGATGCGATGGCCGCCTGCGACCGGCCTGCCGTCGACCGAGACCCGATCACGCTGCGGGTCGACGGTGGCGCCGAGGGTGGCCTGGGTGCCGTTGACCCTGACTCGCCCGGCGTCGATGAGGCTGTCCGACCCGCGCCGGGACGCCACTCCACGTCGGGCGAGGTACCGATTGAGCCGCTCTCGGGTGGCCGCCATCAGATCGAGCCCGGCGGGGCCGGCTCCTCCTCCTCCTGAGGAGCGGCCAGGGCCTCGGACCACGCCCGCTCCTGCTCCTCGGGAAGCCCAATGCCTCCTGCAAGTGGGGGGAGCTGGTCGACCCGTTCCAAGCCGACGAGCTGCAGGAAGCGGAGGGTCGTCCCGAAGAGACGGGGCTGCCCGGGGGTGCTCGCACGGCCGATCTCCGCGATCAGGCCCCGCCGCTCCAGGCTCTCCAGCACCGCCTCGCAGTTGACTCCGCGGATCGACTCGATCAGTGCACGGGTCACCGGCTGCCGGTAGGCGATGATGGCGAGGGTCTCGAGCGCCGGACGGCTGAGCCGCGCCGGGCGCTCGGGGCTCAGGGCTCGCTGGACGGCCCACGCCGTCTCCGGGCGGGTCACCAGCTGCACCTGGTCGCGGTGGCGCTGGAGCATCAGGCCGCGCCCGCGCAGCTGCCCGGCGAGCGCCTCGGCAGCCCTGTCGACGCGCTGGGAAGGCTGTCCCAGTATCCCGGAGAGCTCGCTGACGGTCACCGGACGGTTGAGCACGAAGCAGACGGACTCGAGGGCCAGGGCCAGGTCCTCGGGTTCGCTGCCCGCCACCCAGTCGGGCACCCGGGGGCGGCCGATCTCGTCGAGCTCGAGGGTGAAGCCCTCCTCCCCGTCGTCCTCCCCGTCGAGGGGCAGGCTTGCCAGCGCGCCCGCCGGTTCGAGGTGCTCTCCCGGGGGGGCCTCGCCCGGCACGGCGCTGAGGGTCAGGTCCTCAGTCACTGGTCCGCACCCGGATGGGACCGAAGGGCTTGGGCTGGTCGACCACCGCCAGACCGCGCTTCAGCAGCTCGAGCAGGGCGAGGAAGCAGGCGACCGCCTCCAGGCGGGTGGTGACCTCGGCGAACATCGCCTCGAACTCCACCGCCCCGCGGCCCAGCAGCTCGACAAGCCATGCCACCTTCTCCTCGACCGAGAAGGTGACCATCCCCACGGGGAGGGGGGCGGTGTCCTGGAGGCGCTCGAGCACCCGCCGGAAGGCGGCCGCCAGCCGGTCGGGGGGGATGCGCAGCCGTTCCAGGGGGAGGACCTCGGGGGCAACCAGGCCGAGGAAGCTGCGCTGGCCGGTCTCGGCGGGCTCAAGCAGGAGTGCCTCCATGGCCTCTCGAAACAGCCGGTACTCGGCGAGTCGCCTCCCCGCCTCGGCCTCGACGACCTCCTCCTCGTCGTCCAGCTCGGCGGTGCCCTCGGTGACCTTGGCCGCTTTCATGGAGAGGAGGCGTGCCAGCAGCCCCAATGCCTCGGCCGCGTCGCGAAGGTCCCCTCCGAGCTCCGTCCCGGTGAGCTGCCGGCTCACCTGGGTGGTCACCTGAGCGACCGGGAGGTCACGCAGGTCGACGTCGCCACGCTGCGCGGCGAGGACCAGCTCCTCCAGGGTGCCGCTGAACCCACCCACCTCGACCGGGAAGCGGCGGGGCCACCCGGAGCGGCCGCCGACGGGCGCGCTGTCACTCATGGCGGCCCATGGTACGTGGTCGCCCAGCCGGGCGAACCCGAGGCCGGCCGCAGGCTCGCTGCCATACACGGAGGTGAGCACTGCGCGCGATGGGCGCCGTGGCGACCGAAGTGGGGTGCCTGATCAGCCCCCACTCGTCGGGTCATCGTTGCTCTGGTAACCCGCGCTCTTCAGCGCCTCGCGGGCCTGAGAGGCCATCTCGTCAACGACGCTCTCCAACACCCGCCTCACCCATGCCCTGAGCCGCAGATCAAAGGAGGTGCGGATATCAGGCTGGACATCCCCCAAATTGATGTCCAGTGCCTGACCACCACCGGCGACCAGGCGGAAGAGGCCTTCGGCTTCGCCGTCCACGCGGGCGTATACGCGGATCGCGCGTTGCGCATGCGCCTGCGCAGGCGACTCGACCTCGCCCCAGAGATAGACCCCGGCACCGGCCTGATGCGGGGAAGAGATGGGACGGTAGCCGCCCGGAGGCGGCGGTCTGTGCGCCTCCGATGTGGGGTCGTTGGCCTGCGAATACAGGCGCGCACCCGCAGGCAGGGCCAGACCTCGGATCTCGAGTTCCCCCGCCGCGTGCGCAGCATTGACGAGCCTGCGGGCCAGCGCGTCGATCTCTGCGTGGGCCAGCCCGCTCCTCGTGGAGAGGAGGCTGCGCAACTCGGTCACCCGCTGCTCAAGGTCCCCACCCGCCTGCTCGGCGACCAGCTGGACGGCCCCCGCGACTCGCTCGGCAATGAATCCGACCAGGACCTGCCGCTCTCCGCGGTCGGCGGCGCGCAGCGCCGCCAGGTACTCGGATTTCTCATCGGCGAAGATCACCAACGGGACGGTGGCCGCCCGGTAGAGGAATACCGATGCGAGGGCCCGGGCGACCCTTCCGTTCCCGTCCTGGAATGGGTGGATCCGGACGAAGGCGTGGTGCGCGTACGAGGCCTGAACCACCGGATGCTCGGCCAGGAAGCCCGGGTGGGACAGTTCCTCGACGAGCCGGTGCATCTCTGCCGGAGTATCCATGACCGGTGCGTAGGCGAACCAGCTGCCGTCCAGCTGCAGAACGTGGTTCGGAGTGCGCTTGTATTCGCCCTTCAGAAGGGGTTGCTCCTGCCATCCTTGCGAGGTCAGCCCGTTGATGCGTTGCTCCGGCGCGCAGAGCACCTCGTGCAGGCGCCTGATCCAGGCCTCGGTGATCGGGATCGAGCGAGTGGCGACATCGAGGGCCAGCTCGTACGCCTGCAGCTGCGCCTCAAAGAGGTCGCGCACCGTCTGGCCCTTCTCCATCACGGACGCCTGCCACGCGGTGGCCTGGGTGGCCACGCTCAAGGTCAGGCCCCGGTCGACCTCGTAGAGGCCCTCGATGGCGCCTGTGTCGACGGCGGCAGCACGCATGGCCACCTCGATAGCCCGCCGATGATCTTGCGTCGTTGATCGCTCTCGAGTCGCCTGCATGGTCTGCAACACGTGGTCCCATTGCACGGCGTCGGCCACCAAGCCCGACCAGGCGTCGCTGCGCTCCATCGGAACGTAGTCGGCGTCGAGCGCCGACAGACGCGCATAGAGCAAGGCCACGTCAAGCGGGTTCCCCGGACGCACCTCGACGCCCTGACCATCTGGCAGGTTCGTCATCTCGCCCATCATCCCGCGCGTGAGCGAGCGCCAGCACCGGAGCTGGCATTGCCCTCACGGAGCAGCTCTCCGGCGCGCGCCATCGCAGCCGCGGTGGTCCGGCCGGACATCATCCTGGCGATCTCCGACACCCGCTCCTCGCCGTCGACCCGGCGCACGGTGCTCTCCACGGCGTCGCCGCCTCCCAGACGGGAGACCAGGAGGTGCCAGCCGGCGCGGGAGGCGATCTCGGGGCGGTGGGTGACGGCGAGGACCTGGCGGCCCCTGCCGATGTCGGCGAGGAGGTCGCCGACCCGCGCCGCGGTCTCGCCGCCCACACCGGTGTCGACCTCGTCCAGGACCATCAGGGGCTGGCCACCCCCTCCCCCGGCGGCAGCGAGCGCCAGGGCCAACCGGCTGAGCTCTCCCCCGGACGGGCCCTCGTCGAGCGGCAGCGGCACCCCACCGCGATTGGCCGCCAGCCGGAACTCCACCAGGTCGACGCCGTCGGCGTCGCAGCGGAGCGGGCCGTCACCCAGGTCGACGCCGTCGGCATCGGCGACCACGCCGAGGGTCACGCGGAAATGGGCATCCGGGAGCTCGAGGACGGCCAGGTGCCGCTCCACGGCCTGCTCCAGCGCGTGGCCCGCCTCGCGCCGGGAGGCGCTGAGCCGCCGCGCGGCCGTGGCGGCGCCGGCCTGGGCGGCCCGAGCGTCCACCTCCAGGTTGGCGATGTCCAGGCCGCCGCGAGCGGCGTCGCAGATCCCCCTGGCACCCTCGAGCACCGAGAGGGCGGCGCGGATCGAACCATGACGGCGACGCACCCGGGCCAGCGCGTCGAGGCGCTCCTCGACCGCCTCCAGCCGGATGGGGTCCACCTCCACCCGGTCGGCCATGCGCCGGGCCGAGACGCCGAGATCGCGCAGTGCCGCGGCCAGCGCGGCCCCCTCCCCGCCGAGGTCGGCCAGGGCCGGATCGACCCCGCTCAAGGCCTCGACACCGATCAGGGCACGCTCGAGAAGATCCGCGGCGCCCGCCTCATCGCCGGTCGCCGCCTCCCCGAGCAGGGTGGCGGCACTGGCGATGCCGGTGGCATGGCGGAGGCGCAGCCGCTCCGCGCCGAGATCGTCCTCCTCGCCCTCGCGGAGCCGCAGCGGCTCCAGCTCGGCGATGCTCGCCTCCGCCTCGGCCAGCTCCGCGGCGGTCCTGCGGCTCGCCGCTCGCGCCGCGGTGAGCGCCGCCTCGGCGCTGCGCAGGCGCCGGTGCGCGTCCGCCATCGCCGCCCGACATTGGAGGACGGGATCGCCCCCTGAATCGTCGAGCGCTCTGCGCTGCCACGCCCGCTGCAGCAGCCGGTGACTGGCCCCCTGTGCCGTGACCTCGGCGAGCTGCTCGCCGAGCTCCCGCAGGGTCGCCTGGGAGACGAGGGCGCCGTTGACCCGGCAGGTCGAGCGCCCCGAGCTCCCCGCATCGCGGGTGAGCGTGACCAGGTCGTCGACGGGGATGCCGAGCCCTGCCAGCAGGACGACGCTCTCTGAGCTCGGTTCAAAGACGGCCCGGACCGAGGTCCCCTCCCCCACCGCCTCGCCTTCGACCCGCGCTCCGAGCGCCCAGCGCACGGCCGCGATGCAGAGCGACTTGCCGGCGCCGGTCTCTCCACTCAGGGCTCCGAACCCGGGATCGCAGTCGAGGCGCGCGTCCCGCACTAGGGCGAAATTGCGGAGTCGAAGCTCGAGGAGCCGGGTCACTGCGGCTCGCTGTCCCTGTCACGGGGGGCGCGGTCGGCCGGCTTGAGCGGCAGACCGAAATGGACCTTGTCGCGCAGCTGGCGGAGAAACGAGGGGGAGTCGGCGCAGCGGATGACCGTCAACTCGGGCCCGGGGCCGATGCGCACCCTGCCCCCGGCCATGAGGTTGCCCTGGTACTGACCGTCCGCGGCCACGTGAACGCGACCGTGAACCACGGTGACCTCCACCACGGTGACCTCGGGCAGCACGATGGGCCGGGTGATGACGGCGTGCGGGGCGAGCGGGACCACCGTGATGGCACGCACCCGGGGGTCGATGGGGGGCCCACCGGCGCTCAGCGAGTATCCGGTGGACCCGGTGGCGGTGGAGACGACCACCCCATCAGCGTCGAACTCGCCGAGGAGCTCCCCGTCCGCCTCCACTCGGAGGCGCACCACGACCACCTCGGGGGACTTCAGGGCGATGTCGTTGAGCGCCACCAGGACGCGAATCTCGCCGGTGCCATCCTCGCCGCCCCCGTCGCCCGGGACGATCTCCGCCGCAAGCATGCCCCGCCGTTGCCGGACGGTCCGGCCATCGGCGAACGCCTCGATGGCAGCCGGCAACTCCTCCAGCTCCATGTCGGTGAGGAATCCGAGCCTGCCCCGGTTGACACCGAGGACGGGGATGTCGCGCGGCGCGGCCAGACGGGCGCCGAAGAGGAACGTCCCGTCTCCCCCGAGGGTGACCAGGAGATCAGTGCCCTCGGCGTGCTCGGCCACGTCCTCGACCGGGCGGACCTTGGTCGTCCAGGTGCGGTACCCGCAGCGGACCGCGGCCTCCGCCGCGGCGGTCACGGTGTCGGGGCTCTCCCCCGGGTGCAGAAGGAAACCGATGGCACCCCTGCTCATCGCTCAACTCCAGGGCCGCCCGCCGGCTGCGCCTTGGCCAGCAGGAAGCGGATGAGCAGCTCCTGGTTGCCCCGGGTGCCGCGGATCGGCGCAGGGATCGGTCCCGCCGCCTCCGAGGCCCCCAGCTCACTCACGCACCACTGCAAGAAGGCGACAGCTGCGGCTTCCGCCGCCGCCAGGTCCCGGACGATCCCGCCTCGAGAGACGGCATCGCGGCCCAGCTCGAACTGGGGCTTGAAGAGGGCGACCACCTCGGCCCCGGGTGCGAGTCGCGCCACCGCGGGCAGGACGAGCCGGAGCGAGATGAAGGAGAGATCGAGGGTGACGAGGGTCGGAGCCTCGCCCGGGAGCCTCTCCAAGTAGCGCAGGTTGGTCCGGTCCAGGATCGAGATCCGTGGGTCATCGGTCAGACGGGTGAGGAGCTGGCCGTGGCCGACATCGACGGCGTAGATCCGCGCCGCTCCCCGGGAGAGGAGGACATCGGTGAAGCCTCCGGTCGACGCTCCGGCGTCGAGGCAGACCCGGCCCTGGCAGTCGACACCAAAGGTGTCGAGAGCGGCGACCAGCTTTTCCCCGGCACGGCTCGCCCACGGACTGCCCTCCCCCACCATGCGCAGCTCCGCGGCCTCACCCACACGCTGCGCTGCACTCCGGGCCTGCTGCCCGTTCACCTCGACCATGCCGGCGGCGACCAGCGCCTGCGCGCGCTCGCGACTGGCGGCGATGCCCCGCTCCACCAGGACGACGTCCAGTCGCTGCGCTGTCACCGCCATGCGCGACAGCCGGTGATGGCGGCGCTCAGGCCGTTCAGATCAAGGAAGCGAGCCGCGGAGTGAGGGAGCGCACTAACGTGCGTGACCGAGCGAGCGGCGAAGCTGACGCGGAGCTGGACGGAAATGAGCGACGCCATCAGAAGGGGATCTCGTCAGGATCGATGTCCATCACATCGCGCCGCGCCGGAAGCGGCGTGAGTGGCGCACCGGGGGGAACCACTGGGAGCGCGACGACATCGCGCTCCGGCTCCAGCGGCTTCTCCGTGATCCGCCCGCCGGCTCCGACCACCAGCTGGGTGACCTTCCGCTCGGTGCGGTCCAGCAGGCTGCCGCAGTGCTGGGCCAGCCGGGCCCCCCGCTCGTAGGCGGCGATGGCCTCGTCCAGGGCCACGGCTCCGCGCTCCAGCCGCTCGATGATCTGGTCGAGCTCAGCGAGCGCCCGCTCGTAGCTCAATCCTTCGATGTCCTCTCCGGCGGGTCGTGGTCCGCCGGCGGCCTCGCTGCCGTCGCCTTTCATCCTCTCTCCCGAGTGTCGTGCCCGGTATCGTACAGGCGTTCGTCCTGGTCTGTCGAGCCCGCGGACTCGACCGTGCTGATCACGAAGCCCTGAGCCAGACGGGTGCGGAGGCGCTGCCCGGCACGGACCGAAGCCGGGTCGGTGAGCACCGCGCGACTCGCCGCCTCCATGGTGATCGAATAGCCCCGCTCCAGCACGCGCAGCGGTGAGAGCGCCTCGAGCTGGTCATGCCGGGCGCGCACCTCCTGGCGCCGCTGCACCAGGGCCTCGCCGACCACCCGGGCCAGCCGTCGGCGCTGCCCGCCGAGGCGCTGGCGCTCCAGACCCACCCGCTGGCCCGGGGAGGCGAGGCGGAGTCTCGCCGTGGCAGCGTCGAGGCGCCGCCGCTTGGCCGTCAGCGAGGCGAGCAGGCCCGCCCGCAGGCGTTCGGCGCGGAGGTCCAGCTCCTGGCGGTGACTGGGCAACCGCCGGAGCGGCGAGGCGCTGTCGAGGCGCAGCCGCTGACGTTCGAGGGAGCCCCGCTTGACCGAGAGCTCCTGGCGCGCCGCGGCTCCGAGGCGGGCCCGTCGCGCGCCCAGCTCGGCCCCCAAGCGGCGGGCGTCGGGCGCCACCAGCTCGGCGGCGGCGGAGGGCGTGGCCGCCCGGCGGTCGGCGGCGAGGTCGGCGATGGTGGTGTCGGTCTCGTGGCCGACGCCGGAGACCACCGGCAGCCGGCCGGCCCGGATGGCCCGGGCGAGCCGCTCGTCGTTGAAGGGCATCAGGTCCTCCAGCGAACCACCACCGCGGACGAGCAGCACCACCTCGGCGCCGCTCACCGACTGAGCCCGCTCCAGGGCGAGGACCAGGGTATCGACCGCCCCCTCCCCCTGGACGGTCGCCGGGGAGAGCACCAGGTCGACGCCGGGCGCGCGCCGGCCGACCACCGTCAGGACGTCGCGCAGCGCGGCCCCGCTGCGGGAGGTCACCACCACCACCCTTCGGGGGAGGAGCGGCAGCGCCCGCTTCCGCGCCTCATCGAAGAGACCCTCGGCCGCAAGCGCGCGGCGGCGCTGCTCGACGGCCAGAGCGAGAGCACCGACGCCCGAGGGCTCCAGCCGGTCCGCGTAGAGCTGGTAGCGCCCCTGGGCGTCATAGACCTCGATCCGGCCGTGGACGATCACCGTCATCCCGTTCTCCGGCCGGAAGGGGATCTCGGCCCGCTGCGATCGCCAGACGACGCAGTTCAGGGAGGCGTTGGCGTCCTTGAGGGTGAAGTAGAGGTGCCCCGAGGCCGGCATCGAGAGGTTGCTGATCTCCCCCTCGACCAGCACGTCCTCGAGGTCGGGGCTGAGCGCGATCACCCCGCGGATGACCGCGGTGAGCTGGGCGACGGTCAGCGCCTGGCGAAGGCTCATCGGCGGCCGCCCCCGAGCGGGGGGCCCTCCGGGTCGTGCTCGAGAGGCGATGCCGGTTTCATCGATCGAACATATGATCGCTCAAAGGACGCCGCCGCCGCCGGGGCCGCAAGCCCCGTTCCGACGCGGTCAGAGGTGGCCGAAGCGATCAGCTCACGCCCCGCCGGCCGGCGCTCACACCCTCTCCCGGGCGATCCGGCCAAGCACTCCGTTCACGAGGGGGACCGCCTCCTCCCCGGCATACACCCGCGCCAGCTCCAGGGACTCGTCGATGCTCACCGCGACCGGGGTGGCCGGCTCATAGAGGACCTCGTATGTCCCGAGCCGCAGCACCGCTCTCTCCACCTTGCCGTAGTCGACGAGGTCCCAGTTGACACTCGCCTCGGAGATGGCCGCGTCGATGTGGACGACGTGCTCCAGCGTCCCCTCCACGAGGGTGCGGGCAAACTCGACGGTGTCCCGGGGCGCACCCATGTCGTCGGCCTGATACTCGAGGGCCGGGCACGGCTCCTTCTCGGTCCCCTCCAGCTCGAAGAGGACGCGCAGCGCGAGCTCACGTCCCCGGCGCCGCCTCCCCGCGGAGCGGCTCATGGGGCGAAGACGACCTCGCTGACGTGCACGTTGATGGTGCCCACGTCCAGGCCCAACATCCGCTCCACGGCGTCGGCGACGCGCTGCTGCACCTCCGCGCCGACCTTGGGGACGGAGTGACCGGATAGCACCACCACCCAGAGGTCGATGTCGAGGGTGCTGTCGTCGCGCAGCTCGACCCTGGCGCCGCGGTGAGCCGCGGAGCGGCGCAGGATGCGCTCCAGCGACTGGCCGGTCGCCTGGTACATGGCCTGGACGCCCTCGACCTGGAGGGCGGTGAGCACGGCGATCCAGGCCACGACCTCGTTGGCGACCCGGGTCACGCCGAGCGGCTGGCGGAGATCGGGACGGTGCCCGTTGGTCGCGGCGTCGGCCGGTGCGTCCATCACGCCCTCTCCAGGTACCGTCCGGTGCGGGTGTCGACGCGGACGTGATCGCCGGCGTTGACGAAGAGCGGGACGTCGACGGTGGCCCCGGTCTCCAGGGTGGCCGGCTTGGTCGCCGCGTTGGCGGTGTCGCCCTTGAATCCCGGATCCGTCTCCACCACCTCGAGCTCCACCGAGGTGGGCAGCTCGACGCCGAGGACCTTGTCGTCGTACATGAGCAGGGTGAGGTTGACGTTCTCCTTGAGCCAGCGAGCACCCTCGCCAACCTGCTCGGGAGAGAGCGGCGTCTGGTCGTAGGTGGTCGTGTCCATGACCACGTACGCGTCGCCGTCCTTGTAGAGGAACTGCGCCTCGCTGCGCTCGATCCGCGCGCGGCCGAACTTCTCCTCGGGGCGGAAGGTCTCCTCGGTCACCGCCCCGGTCGAGAGGTTCTTCATCTTGGTGCGCACGATGGCGGTGCCCCGGCCCAGCTTGATGTGGTTGAAGTCGAGGACCTGGAGGAGCTGACCGCCCCTCTCCACCGTGGCCCCGGGACGGAGGTCGCCTGCACTGATCATTGGTTCAATTCTCTTCTCTCTCGCACGATCCGGGTGGCTGCCTCCAGGGCGACCGCGTACCCGGAGGCCCCGAGCCCCAGGATGACCGAATCGGCGGCCTCCGCGGTGAGCATGACCTTCCGGTAGCTCTCGCGCTGGAAGGTGTTGGTGAGGTGGATCTCGACGACCACCCCGGGGAACGCCCGGAGCGCGTCGAGCAGGGCGACGCTGGTGTGGCTGTACGCCCCGGGATTGATCACCACGGCGTCGGAGTGCCCCGTCTCCGCCTCGATGAGGTCGATCAGCTCGCCCTCGCCGTTGCACTGCTCGGTGCGGATATCGACACCCATCGCCGCGGCACGCTCGCGGAGATCGGTGTCGACCTCGGCGAGGGTGCGGTCGCCGTACAGCTCGGGTTCCCGGCGCCCGAGGCTCCCCAGGTTGGGACCGTTGAGGACAAGAATCCTGGTCATCTCGTTTGCAGTACCTCCTCGAGCGTCTCGCGCACCAGGTCGGCGGGCACGCTCTGGTCCAGGACCGGCTCGCCGCGCCGGGCCAGGAGCACCCAGCGCACCTCGCCGCCCACCGCCTTCTTGTCATGGGCGAGTCGCCGCAGCACGGCCGCGGCCTCGACGGGGGGCAGGGGGTGGAGGCCGAGCCGGTCGAGGAGGCGGTCCTGCCATTCCCGGTCGGCCGCGGAGAGCCCCACCATCTCGGTCGAGAGCCGGCCGGCGACGCGCATCCCCGCCGCCACCGCCTCGCCGTGGGTGACTGTGCCGTAGCCGGTGGCCGCCTCGATGGCGTGGGCGACCGTGTGCCCGTAGTTGAGGACGGCCCTCAGACCGGATTCGCGAGGGTCGCGGCCCACCACCTCCGCCTTGATCGCCGCGCAGCGCTCGATGATCGGGGTGAGGGTCTCGACATCGCCGGCTCCGGCACTCTCCACACCGTCGTCGAGGAGGGCGGGGAGGTCGGTGTTGGCGATCATCGCGTACTTGGCGACCTCCCCCAGACCAGAGGCGAGCTCCCGGGATGGGAGGCCGCGCAGCAGGGCGGGGTCGGCGAGAACCGCCCGCGGCTGCCAGAAGGCGCCGGCCAGGTTCTTGGCGGCACGCAGGTTCACACCGGTCTTGCCCCCGATGGAGCTGTCGACCATGGAGAGAAGGGTGGTCGGCACGCCCAGCCAGGCGATCCCCCGGCAGTAGGTAGCGGCTGCGAACCCGGTGAGGTCGCCCACCGAGCCGCCACCCACCGCGACGAGGGCGTCGCGCCGCCCCAGCTCCAGCGAGGCCAACCGCTCGATCAGCCGCCCCGCCGACGCCCAGCTCTTGGCAGTCTCGCCGCCGGCCAGGCTCACCACCGGAGCCTCCCGGCCGGACGCGGCGATGCGGGTGGCGAGACGGCGGGCGGCGGGCTCGACGCTCCGGTCGGTGACCACGGCGACCCGCCGGCAGTCGGCGGGGAGATGCGTTTCGAGGTTGCCTGCGGCATCCTCGCCGACGATCACCGGGTAGGCGGAGCCGGCGGTCGGCACCGGGATGGAGCCGGCCAGGGGGCGGATCGCGGCCTCGGCCTCCTCCGGCGAGGTGCGACCGGTGTCGATGCGGAGGTGGGCCTCGGCGTAGGCGCGCTGCCGGCGCCGCCGCAGCTCGGCGAGCCGGCCACTGACGTCACCCCGGAGCAGGGGGCGGTCCGAGGCCGAGCCCAGCCGCTCGAGCAGGGTGCTGTCGGGGGCATCGAGGGCCACCACCCAGGCGGCCTCCAGCAGGCGGCGGCGCGCGGCGGGTTCGCCGAAGAGCCCTCCGCCGCAGGCGATGACGACCGCCCGGGGGCGTTCCAGCAGCTCGGTCAGGGTGGCCAGCTCGATCCGCCTGAACGCGTCCTCCCCGTCCAGGTCGATGATCTGGGCCGGGCTCCGCCCGGTGCCGCGCTCGATCTCAGCGTCGGTGTCGCAGAGCTCCCAGCCGAGACGCTCGGCGAGCCGCCGCCCCAAGGTGGTCTTGCCCGTCCCGGGAAGGCCGACCAGGGCCACCGGCCGCGAGCCGGCCGCGGTTGGCGCGATCAACGGAGCCGCCTCGTGCTTCGCCGGTAGCCGGCCAGGTTGCGGCGCATCTCAGCCAGCGAGTCGCCTCCGAGCTTCTCCGCCATGGCCGCCGCGATCACCCAGCCGAGCATGGCCTCGGCGACCACGGCACCGGCCGGCACCACGCAGATGTCGCTCCGCTCGTAGTGGGCGTTGACCTCCGCGCCAGTGTGGGCATCGACCGAGCGCAGCGGGGAGAGCAGCGTCGAGATCGGTTTGAAGTGGACGGTCGCCCACACCGGCTCGCCGTCGGTGACCCCGCCGGTGAGACCGCCCTGGCGATTGCTGAGATGGCGGAAACCCTCGCCCTCGATGTACCGGGGCGAGTCGTGGACCTGGGAGCCCGGCGACCGCGCGGCGAGCGCGGCGGCCCCGATCTCGACGCCCTTGACCGACGGGATGCTGCAGAGGGCCTGAGCTATCAGACCGTCCAGCTTCCTGTCCCACTGCGCGTAGCTGCCCAGCCCGGCGACCACACCGGAGGCGGTCACCACCGCGCTGCCCCCGAGGGTGTCCCCCCGCTCGCGGGCGGCGTCGATGGCCGCCACCATCCGCTCCGAGGCCCCGGGGTCGGGGCACCGCACCGGCGACGCCTCGACCGCGATCGGATCCACGTCCTCCCGCCAGTCGATGGCCACGACCCCGATCCGCTGCACCCACGAGGTGACGCGGACGTCGAGCCGTCCCAGCAGCGCCATGGCCACCGCCCCGGCGGCGACCCGTGCGGCCGTCTCGCGCGCGCTGGCCCTCTCCAGGACGTCGCGAGCATCATCCAGGTCGTACTTGAGCATGCCCGCGAGGTCGGCGTGCCCGGGCCGGACGCGGCTCACCGGCTTGCGCTTGAACCCGGTGGCGGTGACCTGCATCGGCCCCCGCCAATTGTCCCAATCGCGATTGGTGATCACCAGGGCGACCGGCGAGCCGAGGGTGAGGCCGCCACGCACCCCGGCCACGATGTCGGCGTGGTCGTGCTCGATCTGCTGGCGCTTGCCCCGGCCGTATCCGCCCTGGCGGCGGCGGAGGTGCGGGTCGATGTCGCGGCGGGCGTCGAGACGCAGCCCGGCGGGCAGCCCCTCGACGATGACGGTCAGCTGGGGACCGTGGGACTCCCCGGCGGTCAGGAAGCGGAGCATGGCCGCGGCTTCGATTGAGACCGGAGGCCCGCTCGGCGGGTCGGTCGCGGAGACGTCATCAAGGTGGGAAGCTCACTCTCGCTGGGGCGCGGTCGGCGCCGCTGGCTGCGCCAGCGATTCTACGGGTCAGGGGGCCCGATTCCCCGTCGCCACAACATACGCCCTGTTCTGGAGGAACCTCTCCTTCCTTGGCGTCACCCCACCTGGTAGCCGTCGCGAACGTAGATCCACAGAGCTCCGGACCGGATCAGGTGGAAATCCTGGGTGACGTACCCTTGGAGCGGCGCATACGCCCCAGAGAGCCATTGGCGGAGAGTCCGGTCGAGAACCAGGTAGTCGGTGTGCTCCAGCGCCGTTCGGAACGCCGGCACCGGGCCGCCCGGGCTGTCGTGGTCGACGAGCCGCGTCGATCCCGGGTCGGTGAACGTGGTGCACCCGGCAACCGACGATTCGAAGCGGTTGCTCGTCACCACGAGGTATGTGAGCGAGGCGATGGCGCACCCATTCACAGGCACGACGGCGTCCACCCACGGACCCACGTCCACGATCGACTCGGTCTCGATGCGGGACGCCTGGGCGACCACCAGACCGGCCACGGCAAGGGCGGCCACCGCCGCCATCAGTCGCGGCGCCCGCCACGAGCTGAGCCGCCCCACCGCGATGCCCAGGAGCAGCGCGAGGTACGGCACCAGCATGGCGGGGAAGTGGTTGAAGTAGATGGCGATGGTGAACTGGACGGCGCCGAGGCTGAGCGTGCCGCCGACGGCGAACCAGTCCAGCGCCGTGAGGCGGCGCCGCACCGCAGCCAGCCCCGCAACGATCACAACTCCCAGCACCGCCAGGGCGACGACGGCCCATATCACCCGGCCCCCATCGGGGGCAAACGTCATGTACATGAGCCGGTCCGCCACCGGGGTGCGGCCGCCCCCCGAGACGCGCTCCAGTTGGCTGACCACGGTGTCGTGGACGAGGGCGGCGGGCGCCGCCACGAAGAAGGGGATCACCGGAATGAGAAAGCCGGCGGCGACCCCTCCCGCAAAGGGCAGCAGCCGGCGCTTCAGGCGGCCCGAGCACAGCGCCATCACGACCAGCGCCGGGAGGGCGGTGGCGATCAGGACCGACCCCCCGAAGCCGAAGGCGATGCCTCCCGCACCCAGCCGGCGCCGTCCGGCGAGACCGTCCCGGTCGAAGACCAGGACAGCGCCCAGAAGGCAGAAGAAGCACATGAGCGGCTCGAGCATGCCGTCCCCGAGGGCGACGTACGTCGCCGGAAAGACGGCCATCAGTCCACAGGCGGCGAGGGTCGCGCGCCATCCGCGGTGAGCGATCAGCTTCCCGACCAGGGCCACGTTGGCGGCGGCAAGCAGCGGGGTGCAGCCGGTGACGGCCATCAGGGCCACTCGGGAGCCGACCGCCATCGAGAGCAGGCCGAACGGGCTGAACAGCAGCACCAGACCGGGCGGCTGGACCATCGCGAAGTCGCGGTAGGGAAGGGCGCCATGAACGAACCGGATCGCCGCTCCCAGGTAGAGGCTGGTGTCGGAATGGCCGTCCAGCAGCAAGTTGGGGCGGGCGAGCGTCAGCACCTGAAGCCCGGCGGCGACCAGCGCCATGACCACCACCACGGTGGTGGCCGGGTCGCGCCGCGCCGCGGCCCGCCATCGGCCTCCCGTCGCGGGGGTGACGGTCCCCGTGGTCATCGCCCGCCTCCCCCCACCGGGGACCCGTCCCGCACGTAGATCCACAGATCACCGGAACGGACCAGGTGGAAGTCGCCGGTGACCACGGCCTGCAGGGGCGTGTACGGACCGCTCAGCCAGCCGGCGACACCGCCGGTCAGCACCAGGTAGTCCGCGTGAGATATCGCGGCCCGGAAGAGGGCGACTCCAGCGCCGTCATCGCCGGCGAACGTCAGCATGGTGCCGAAGGGATCGACCATGGCAGTGCAGCCCGGCGTGGTCGAGACGAAGCGGTCGCTGGGGACGAGCATCCGCGGCCCGTTGGAGAGGGTGCATCCCCCGGGAGGCACGACCGCATCGACGGCGGCGGCCGGGTCGCTGACCGAGGAGGCCTCGATGGCGACCACCTGTCCGGCAAGGACGGCAGCCAGGCATGCCGCCACCGCGGCGAGGACGAGCACCCGCCGCCTGACCAGGCCGGCGAGACGGTCGACGGCGGTGGCCAGGCTGAGCGCCAGGAAGGGCGCGAGCAGCGCGGCGTACTGCGGGTAGTACTGGGACGGTACGAACTGGACACCGGCGACGAGCAGCGCCGCGGCGATGGCGAACCACTCGCTCGCGTCCCTCCGCCTGCCGCGAACCGCCAGCCCGAGCACGATCACCGCGAGCAGCGCGAGCGTGATGCCGACGGCGACGTCGCCGCCTCCGCCCACGGTGATCCCGGCGAGCCGGGTCGCCACCGATGCGCGGCTCGCATCGGGGACTCGGCCGAGCTGGCCGCCCACCACGTCGCGGAAGAACGACCCCGGCGCGGCGGCGATGAAGGCGACGGAGGGCAGGGCGAAACCGGCGACCACTCCGCCCCCGAAGGGCACCAGCCGGCGGCGCACCTCGGGAAGGCAGGCTGCGCCGAGGACAAGAGCGGGGACGACCGCGGGGAGCTTGACGGCGACGCCGAAGCCGATCGCCGCCCCGCCGATCAGCCACCGCCGCCACGAGGACGACAGCGCACCGCTGTCGAGGACGATCGCCGCCCCGAGCAGGCAGAAGAGGTCCACCAGGGGCTCGAGCAGTCCTGCGTTGAGGGCGTAGACCTCTGCGGGAAGGACCGCCATCACCCCGCAGGCGACCAGGGTCTGAAGCCGGCCGTGGTGGCGGACCAGCCTGCCCACGAGAAGGACGTTGGCGACAGCCACGAGGATGGCCCCCAGCCGGACCATGGCCAGGGCCCAGCGGGTGCCGACCAGGTCCGAGAGCAACGCGGCCGGACTGAGCAGAAGGGTGCCCCCCGGAGGCTGCACCAGCACGAAGTCGCGGTACGGGAGGACGCCGTGGACGAGCCTTATCGCGGTCCCCAGGTAGACGCTGATGTCCGGGGTCCCGCCCAGGAGGTAACCCGGCCGGGCGAGCTGGAGGGCGTCCAGCGCTGCGGCCACCAGGGCACTGACGGCGACGATGGTCGCGTTCGGGCGACGCCCCAGGAAGCCGGTCAGCGATCAGACTCCGCCGGCGCTCGCCTGGGGGGCCGGCGGTGCGGTCCGCTCGCCCTGTTCGGCTCCGCCCGGGTAGGCGATGACGCGGTAGTCCTCGATGGCCTGCAGGATCTGGGTGTAGAAGCGGTCGGGCTTGGGGACGAGGCGGAGCACCTCGGTGCCGTCGCGCCCCGCGGACTGGATCTCGAGCGAGCCCGCCCCGATGAGCCGATCGGCGAGGGGGCGGCGGACCACGGTGTCCTGGATCCGATCGAGGGCGATGGACTCGGTGACCCGGGAGACCACCCCGTGGGAGAGGACGATCCGGTGGGTGGTGAGGGTGTAGGTCTGGAAGCGCCACCGCAGAATGCGGAGCAGGTACCAGGCCGCCACCACGACCGCCACCACCGCGTCGGCGATCGCCTTCGCCCCGCTGACGTCGGTGCCGCTCACCTGGTTGGGCACGAGCTGGATCAGGACCAGGGGCAGGCCCAGGCAGATCACGGCGAGCAGCGTTACGGGCACCAGCACCGCGAGGTGCTGGCGCTCCGTGGTCACCACGGTCTCGCCGCTCAGGAGGTGGGGCGCCATGCCGCCGCAATGATGCGACATGCGGGCGTATCTCAGGTGAGGGGAAGGCTCTGAAACAGCACCAGCACGGCACCGGCGCAGAGGAACGGGCCGTAGGGAATCGGGTCCTTGAGGCTCCGAACCCGGGTCAGCAGGAGGAGCAGCGCGACGGCACCGCCCAGGAAGATGCCGCCGGTCACCGCGTAGATCGCCTGCAGATGATCGGGGCTGTCCAACCCGAGCCCGGTCACGGCGCCGATCAGGGCACCCAGCTTGGCATCGCCCAGCCCGATCCCTCGGCGTGAGATCAGGTGGAAGAGCACGAAGAAACCGCCGACCACCAGGGCGCCGGTGAGCGACCGGGTGAACGAGAGCCCAGGAGTGACGGCGGAGAGCCCCACGGCCACCACGATGGCCGGGTAGGTGATCTTGTCGAGGATCAGCCGGTGCTTGAGGTCGAAGAGCACGATCTGGACGAACACGGCCATCCAGAGGAAGGTCTCGGCAGCGCCCCAGGTGAGCGACTGGTGCCCCGCGAAGAGGCTGAAGGCAAAGGCGCCCAGCACTGGGGCCAGGCCCCACTCCAGCCAGGTCCACCCGTACTGCTCGGGCAACCACGGCGCTGCCGCCTCGGGCTCTTCCCCCCGCTCCCTGGCCGCGTCCGCCGCCTTGGCGACCTCGGCCTCGTACTCGGCACGCTCCTCGTCCTCCTCCGGGCGGAGCCGCTCCAACCGCTCCAGGAAGACGTTGAGCCATCCGGTGCCGAGCCCCACGGCGGCGCCCGCCGCCCCCGCGGCGAGCGTGAAGGCGAGATTCATCGACGGCTGCTGGGGGCGCGGTTCGCGGACGGCCCGGTCACCCGGCGAGCGCCTCCTCCAGCGCGGCGCGGGCGGCGTGCCACGGAGGATCGACACCGGTCCAACGCTGGAAGCTGAGCATTCCCTGGAAGAGGAGCATCTCCGCGCCGTCGGCGGCCCGGAGGCCGCGCGCCTGAGCGGCAGCCACGAGGTCAACCGGGCGGGGTCGGTACCGGAGGTCGGTGACGATGCAGCCGGCCGGCAGCAGCTGGACCGGCACGGGGATGCCGGAGACCCCGGTCGACGAGGCGTTGACCAGGATGCCGGCCTGACGGGCGGCGGCCTGGACCGCCTCCGTGTCCTTCCAGTCGACGGCTCGGGCGTCGTCGGGTGAGACGCGCAGGCAGAGCTCCTGCGCCTGCTCGAGACGCCGGGCAACGACCACGACCTCATCCACCCGCATCCGGCAGAGGGCGAGCACGCAGGCGGCGGCGCCGCCGCCCGCTCCGAGCACGATTGCATGGGCCCCCGGCTCTGGACGGAGTCGCTGGTAGCTCAGCGCGAGCTCGAAGCCGCGGGCGTCGGTGTTCTCGCCGATCAGCTCCCCCTCCTGGACGAGGAGGGTGTTGACGGCCTGGCAGACGGCGGCATCACCCTCCAGCCGGTCGCAGGCCGCCGCCAGCGCCGCCTTGTAGGGGACGGTGACATTGCACCCGCTGATCTCCCCGCTGCGAAGCTGCCGGAGCAGCCCGGGAAGCTCAGCCGCGGTCACGTCCAGGGGGATGTAGTCGCCCTGGAGATCGCGGGCGTGGAGCGCGGCACGATGCATCGCGGGACTCGGCGAGTGCCGTATCCCCGATCCGATCAAACCGAGCTGAAGCCACTTTGGCGGCGCTACTGGCATCGTCGGCCCGCCGTACCGATCAACAGGAGGCCTCATATTGAGAAACCTGCTGCTCGTGGACGGCCTCGGTGACCGAATAGTGGTTGTGTCCGCACGTGTCGGTCACGTAGAAGAGGTATGAGGTCGAGGCCGGGGCGAGCGCGCCGCCCAGGGTGGCGAGCCCGGGAGAGTCGATCGGGGTGGGCGGAAGGCCGGGGTTGAGATAGCTGTTGTAGGGGGTGTTGATGCCCTCGTCGGCCGTCGACATCGGCTCCCCGGACAGGTGCAGCCCGTACATCACGATGGCGTCGATCTGGAGGTCCATGTGGGCGACGAGCCGGTTGTTGACCACGGAGGCGACCAGCGGAAAGTCGGCGGCGAACCGGGCCTCGGCCTGGATGATGGAGGCCGTGATGAGATCGTCGTAGGCCTGGGTCGGGGACGACGGGAGCTTCGGCGCGATGTTGCCCTTGAAGGCGTCCAGCTGCTGCTGCACCACCTGGTGGGCGGTGGCGCAGTCCGGCACCACGTAGGTGGCCGGGAAGAGGAACCCCTCCAGCGAGGTGTCACCCGCCGGGCGAATGCTGAGAAAGGTCGCCGTGTATCCGCTCTGGGTGAGCGCGGCGAGGTAGTCGGCCTTGGTGATGTCCAGTCCCTTGGTCGCCGCGATGCGTTCGGCGATCTGGTCGATGGTGAAGCCCTCGGGGATGACGAAGGTTACCGGCGCGCAGTACCGCGGGCCCTCGAGGACCTTGATGATCTCGCTCGCCGCCATCGCCGAATCCACCTGGTACGAGCCGGCGTGGAGCTGCACGCCGCGGATCCGGGCATAGGCCGAGAAGAAGAGGGCACTCTTGATCAGCCCCTGGTTCTCGAGGCTGGTCGCCAGCTGGTCGAGGCTCTCCCCCGGCGTGACCGTGACCACGGTCGCGGATTCGCTCCCGGTGTCCGCCGCCTCGAGCTGGATGCGGCCGTAGACGAAGACCGCCCCGGCGAGCAGGGCCACGACCACGACCACCCCGATGAGTGCGAAGAGCACGCCGAGCCGGCCCCTCTCGCCGCGCCTCACGGCGAAGGGCTCCGGGGGTGGGCGTCGAGGTAGCTCTGGAGGATCAGGGTGGCGGCCACCGCGTCCACCGTACTCCTCCGCTGCGCCCGGCGGACCCCTCCGGCGATAAGCGCGCGCTCCGCCTGGGCGGTGGTCAACCACTCATCCCACATGGTCACCTCCAGCCCGAGACGGCGCCCGGCGTCGGCGGCGAAGCGACGTGCGACCGCCGCCGCATCGCCTTCACCCCCGTCGAGGCGACGGGGCAGGCCGATCACCAGCAGGCGGCAGCCGCGCTCCACACAGGCCTGCTCCAGCGCCGACCAGAACTTGGGATGCCGGCGTTCCAGCGTGGTCAGGGGAGTGGCGATGGTGCCGGTGGGATCGGCACCGGCGAGGCCCACCCGGCGGGCCCCCAAGTCGACGCCGATGGCGGCGCAGGTGGCGCTCACGCTCACGTTCACGTTCACGGTGCCGATCCCCGCCGGAGGTTCAGCCGCTCGCACTCGACCCGGAGCCGCCGGTCACGAAGGTCTCCACGATGTGGATGCTGGAGCCGGAGAACGGCATGAAGAGGAACTGGACCGGGGTCTCGTCGACGGTCACGCTGTGGACGTTCGGGATCGCCTGCTTGACGATCCCCGGCACGCTGCCTGGGCTGCGCCCGCTGAGCTGGCTCTTGAGCTGCGTGAGGTCGACCTTGCCGTGGTAGTAGTCGACGGCCGACAGCGACAGGGCGAAGCTGCCGTCGCTCCCCGCCTGGATGATCTGGACGTTGTTGAGCTGGAGCTGGGCGGGCACCAGGCTGTCCCCCGCGGGGAGGTTGGAGGAGGCCTGCAGGTCCTTGAGCACCACCGCATTGAGATCGGCCGGGTTGTAGAGGGTCTCCTGCGCGGTCATGGTCACCGTCACCGTCGTGGCGGTCATCACCGTGCTCGGGTTGGCCGGGGGGAAGGTGGAGGGGCTGACCACGAAGGTGAGGCTCTTGCCCCCGCCGTTGGGGTCGATGGCGACCTTCTCCTGGCCGGCCTTGGTGGTGAGGTACGAAGCGGCCTTGGCGCCGAGCTGGTTCTCGACCTGGCCGAGCTGCTCCTGCCAGTTGGCGATGTCGGAGGCGCTGGCCACGGTCTGAGCGCCACCATCCACGCCACCCGTGGCCGCGGCCGGGTTGGTGGCCTGGAGGTCCAAGGTTGTGCACCAGTCACCCGAGGCCGATGTGGACGGGCAGAGGCTGATCGCGCCGGCGGGGACGTTCCCGATACTTCCCGTCGTCAGGGCCGTAACCGGGATGGCGCTGCTCGTGCCGCCGCCCGCGGGGATCGTCACCCCTGTCTGGCCCGAAACGCCGAAAACGATCGACGGAGTGGTGGCGGTCTCGAACTGGTATTTTGAAGTGAGCGTGAAACTGCATCCGTTGGCGCACTCACCTTGTGCACCCGCGGTCAGCACCACGACGGCGGTCGCGGCCACCGCCGGCACCGGCTGGCTCCCTGTGGGGGTGGCCTGGAAGGTCTGGCTCGCGGTGTCGGTGATCTGCTTACTCAGGATGTAGTTGGCCTGGCCGGCCTGGGCCGTCGAGGTCGTCCCCTGGATCGTCGGGGTGACGGTGAGCGGCTGTTCGGCCACCGTGATGGTGACCGTGGCGGATGTGCCGAGGAGCAGGAAGAGGACGATGCCGAGCGCAAGCGCCCCCACCACGATGCCGTAGATGACCCGGCGCGACGGCAGGCGGATCCGTCCCGCCGTGGACGTCGGAGGCGGGGGCGACGGCTGCCGGCGGCTGGACGGCGCGGTCCTCGGTGGTGAGGCCGTTGCCGGCGCCGGGATCGAGGGCGGAGCCGCCGGCGTGGCGATCACCCCGGCGGCCATCGCGGGAGCGACCGCGGCTCGCGCCGCCCCCCAGGGCGACGACGGCTCCTCCTCGTCAGGGATCTCGGAGAGGGAGCTCCACGAGCCCCCCGGTCGGGGCGGCGGTCCGGCGGGCGACGCGGGCAGGAACGGGGCATATGGCGGCGAGGCCGGGGAGATCTGGCCCGCCGGTTGCGACGCGATGTAGCCCAGGTCCGCCGCACGCGGGGTCGGAACGAAGCTGACGGGCGCCTCCCAGGCCGGCACCACGGGCTCGGGTGTAGCCGGTGGCCGGGCCGGGACGATCGGTGCGCCCCATGGCCCGGTCCGGGGGGCCGGGACGGCTCCGGGCGCGGCCGCCGACGGGGTCACAGGCAGATCGGCGCCGGCGGACGCCGGGGGCGTCAGGGGCCGCAGCACGTACTCGAACGGCGGGGCGGCCACCGAGCTCGCCCCACCCGGGGCCGGCGCCGGCGGCCCGGGCAGGAACGGCGCCTGGGGCCGGGACGCTGGCCCCGCCGGGCGGAAGCCGGGACGCGGCGAGTCGACCGGAACTCCGCCCTCGAGCGCCGCCACCGAGCTGTAGACGACCAGTCCGACGCTCTGTGCCACCTGCTGGATGCGCGGATCCGGGCTGACGATCGTCGTGGTCAGCCCGCGCTTCATCGCGACGCTCCGCAGGAGGCGGAGGTTGAGCGGGGTCTGGAAGGCCTGGGCGCCGGGCGCCACCGTGAGCGCGATCTCGTCGCCGGGATGGGCAGCCTGCAGTTGCCCGGCCAGATCCGCGACGTCGTCCTCCGGGCCGACGTGAATCAGTCTCTTGGCCATTCAGCAGGCCCCATCACACCTTCATCGCCTTCATGACGCGGCGCATCAGGCCGCCCAGAGGCTGGTCCGCGTCATCTTCCAGGGACACCGCATGATACGCAAGCCCCATCGGAGTCACATCCTGGCTCCCGACCAGAAGGCCGGTCGAATCGTGGATCCCCTGGACGTCGCCGGGGCCGAGCACCCTGACCGTCGGCTGGCGGCTCATCGGCAGAACCTCGGTCCAGTCCAGGGCCGACAGCTGCTCCGCGACCTCGGGCAACGCCGCCCCGCCGCCACCGAGATAGAGCGCGGGAGGCAGCTGTTCCTTGCCGGACAGCTCCTCGAGGGTCAGTGCAACCCCCTGGGCGAGCACCTCCGCGGTCGGCTCCAGAGTGGCGCGGGCGAGGGCGTCCTGCTCGGCGGGGAGCCGGCCCTCGGCGTGGGCCAGCTTGAAGCGCTCGGCCTCCTCCAGGCTCATCCCCATCTCGTTGGCGAGCCGGCGGGTGAAGGAGCGACCTCCCAGGGCAAACATCCGGATCGCCTCGATGCCGCGGCGGACGACGGCGATGTCGGTGGTGCCGCCGCCGACGTCGATGTAGATGCCCCCGAATTCGTACACATCCTCGGTCGCGCAGCCGCGGGTGAGCGCGTAGGGCTCGGCGACGGTCGCCACCAGCTCCAGGTCCAGCTCCTGGGCGATGGTCTGGAGGGCCCCGATGTGGGTGAGCGGGGCGAAAGTGTTAAAGACGGATATCTCCAGCACCTGGCCCTGAAAGTCGAGGGGGTTGGTCACTGCGTAGCCGTCGATGTGCACCGAGGTGATGCTGCTGTGGACCAGCTTGACGTTGACCTCGGCCACGCCCAGCTCGTGGGACATCTGGCGCACCGCCTCCTTGAGAGCGCGGCGCTGGACCGCCTGGAGCGCGGTGGCGACGTCGGCCTGGGTGATCCGGGCCTGCGGCTGGGAGCGCGGCATCGTCATGGTGGTGCTGAAGCCGCGCACCTGCTCCCCGGCGATGCCCATCACCACCTGGCCGGGGATCGTCCCGCACATGTCCTCGGCCTCGGTGAGCGCCCGATCGCAGTTGTCGATGACGCCCTGGATGTCGGCGACCGCCCCCGACTGCATGTCGGAGAGGGACTGGCGCACCTTGCCGACGCCGATGACGATGCCCGCTCCCTCCTCCCGTTTGACCACTAGCGCCTTGACGAACTCGGTGCCGATGTCGAGCACGGTGTAGTGGCTGTGAAACTCCCCGCGGCGGCGCAGGATCGTGAACTTCTTGCGCCCGATCATCGTTCGAGGCCCTCCAGGCCCTGCCGGAAAGCCTCGATCACCCGACCCTCAAGCGCGGTTTGGAAGGCGTCGAGCGCCGCCTGGCGCCGCGAAGGGTCCTTCAGCCCGCCGCGGCCGAAAGCGTTATTCCCCCCGCCCTGACCGCCAGACGCGACCGCCGCAACCGATGCAAGTCGCCCCGCGTTCATCCCCGCCGCTATCGCGCTCTCGCTTACCTTGACGCAGACGATCGCCTGCCCGAAGACGACGGCAACGCCGTCGCCACCGAGCCGCTCCGCGAAAAGCCGGTCCACCAGGGCGACCGCATCGTCCCCGTTCAGCGCCGTGTCGTCCCATAGCGCCACGGCGACGGCGCCGGCGTGGGTCACCTCGACGGCGCGGAGTGCGGCACTCACCGCGTCTCCCCCACCCTCGCGGGGTCTGCGCTGCAGCTCACGGTTCTGCTCGAGCAGGCGGGCGACTCGGTCCGGGACCTCGTCGAGGCGCGCCCTGAGCGTCCGGGCAGTCTCCCGGAGCAGCGCCTCCGACTCCTCCCACCGCCGCACCGCGGCGCCGCCGGCCACCATCTCGATGCGCCGTGTGCCCTGCCCGATCGAGGTCTCGGAGAGGACGATGACTGCCCCGATGTCGCCGCTCCGGCCGACGTGGGTGCCGCCGCACAGCTCGCGGGACCAGCCGCCGAACTCGACCACCCTCACCAGGTCGCCGTACTTCTCGCCGAAGAGTGCCATCGCCCCCGAGGCCCGCGCCTCGGCGACCGGCATCTCCCGCACGTTGCGGACGAGGTTGTCACGAACTGCGGCGTTGATGCGCTGCTCGACGGTCTGGATCTCCTCCGGGCTCAGCCCGCGGGGGAAGCTGAAATCGAAGGTGGCGTGCTCGGGCCCGACGAACGATCCACGCTGGACGACGGTCTCGCCCAGGGTCTCGCGGAGGGCTTTGTGGACGAGGTGGGTGGCGCTGTGGTGCCGTGCGGTCGCGCCGCGACGATCGCGATCGACCTCGGCGGTCACCGCCTCGCCCCGGTGCAGGGTGCCGGCCTCGACCCGGGCCCGGTGCGCCCGTCCCCGGACGGGGCCGTCGACGATCTGGAGGCAATCGAGCACCGCGGCGCGCCCACCCTCCCAGGTGAGTGTCCCCGTGTCACCGACCTGACCGCCGGCCTCCGCGTAGAACGGGGAGACGTCGAGGAAGACCACATCCTCCTCCCCCACCCCCAAGGATGCGCGCTCGGCGGCGGCGCCGATGCGCTTTACCGACGCGCTGGTCTCAAGCGACTCGTAGCCGACGAACTGGGTCGCGACGGTCAGGATGGCCTCTAGTTCGCCGCTCAAGCCGAGAGAGCCGCTCGCCGGGACGCTCCAACCGCCGCCTGAGCGGCCGGCACGGCTGCGCTCGCGCTGAGCCTGAAGAGCGGCGTCGAAGCCGGCCCGGTCCACCGAGAGCCCGCGTTCCCCTGCCATCTCGACGGTTAACTCCACGGGGAGCCCAAAGGTGTCATAGAGCCGGAAGGCGTCGTCTGCGGAGATCCCACTCGCCCCGCCGGCGAGGAGCGCCTCCAGCCGGTCGGTGCCCGCCTCGACGGTCCGGGCGAAGACCTCCTCCTCCCCCCGTATGGTCGCCACGGCCAGGGTTCGGTGCTGGACCAGCTCCGGATAGGCGTCCTGGAGCGTCGCCACCACGTCGCCGACCGACGCGGCGAGGCCGCCCTCCAGCGCGACCCTCCGAGCGTGGAGCGCCGCCCGCCGGATGACCCGCCGGAGCACGTAGCCGCGCCCCTCGTTGCTGGGCAGGACGCCCTCGGCGATGAGGAAGGTCGCACCCCTCGCATGGTCGGCGAGCACCCGGAGGGAGCGTGCCCGCCGGGCCGGGTCGGCGCCGCCGGCGGCCCGACGGTCGAGCCCGGCCACGATGGGGGCGAAGAGGTCGGTGTCGTAGTCGCAGCGGACCCCCTGGAGGACCGAGGCGATCCGCTCCAGGCCCATGCCGGTGTCCACAGTGCGCTTCGGCAGGAGCGCCCTGGAGCCGTCCTCGGCCTGGTCGAACTCCATGAAGACCAGGTTCCAGATCTCGATCCATCGGTCNNGTCGAAGTAGATCTCGCTGTCGTACCCGCACGGTCCGGTCGGCCCCGCCTGCCACCAGTTGTCCTTCAGACGGGCCACGCGGCGGTCGGCGACGCCGATCCGATTGGTCCAGATGTCGAGGGAGTCGCCGTCGTCCGGGTAGATCGAGGGCCAGAGCCGGTCCGGGTCCAGGCCAAAGCCCTGGGTGAGCAGCTCCCACGCCATCTCGATCGCGCCCTGCTTGAAGTAATCCCCGATCGACCAGTTGCCGAGCATCTCGAAGAAGGTGTGGTGGGTGCAGTCGCCCACCGAGGCGATGTCGTCGGTGGTCAGCCCCGAGCCCCGGAAAACCTTCTGGCAGGAGGTGAGGCGTGGGCTGGGCGGGGTGCGCTCGCCGCTGATGTAGGGCTTGAGGGGCACCATCCCGGCCACGGTGAAGAGCAGCGACGGCTCGTCACTCGGGATCAGCGATGCGTTGGGCAGGACATGGTGCCCGCGCTCCTCGAAGAATCCGAGGAAGCGCTGCCGGATCTCGTGGCTGCGCAAATGGGGAGCTCGTGGAGGGTGGGGCACCTGGCGGCCACTGGGCGGCACCCGCTCGGGTGCGGCGGCGCCCTTTGTCCGAGGTGCGGAGCGGGGTGATTGTATCGGACGGCGGAGGACTTGCCCCATCTGATGGGGAGAGCCATGCCCGGCTCACCCCGTGGGCGGCCCGCCCCCGCGCCCCGTCGGGCTCAGACCAGCACCTCGTCCCCGAACTCCTTCCGGAGATGATCGACGGCCGCCCGCTGCAGCCGTGAGACGTGCATCTGGGAGATTCCCAGGCGCTTCGCGACCTCCGTCTGGGGGAGCTGCTCGACGAAGCGGAGCGCCATGATCCGCCGCTCACGCTGGCTGAGATGGGCCATCGCCCGCTCCAGGACGTCGCGCATCTCGACCCGGCCGAGCCCCTCGTCCTCCCCTCCCAACCGCTCCCCGAGCATGCTGCCGTCCTCCGCGTCCCCTATGGGTGCCTGCAGGGAGACGGTGTGCTGGGCGGGGCTCACCTCCAGGGCGGCCAGAACGTCATCCGGCTCCAGGCCGAGGTGGGCGGCGATCTCCTCGATCGAGGCGGGCCGGCCCAGCCTCCCCTGCAGCTCCTGTTGGGCGGCGTGCACCCGGAGCAGGTTCTCCTGGAGCCGCCGGGGCACCCTGACCGCCCAGGAGCGATCCCGGAAGTGGCGCCGGATCTCGCCCATGATGGTGGGGGTGGCGAAGGTGCTGAACTCGTTCTCCAGCGACGGGTCGAAGCGGTCGATGGCCTGGATGAGCCCGAGGAAGCCGACCTGCTCGATGTCCTCCAGCGGCTCGCCGCGATTGGCGAAGCGACGCGCGATGTAGCGCACGAGGTCGCTGTTGAGCTCCACGAGCCGTTCCCGGACAGAGGGATCGCGAGTGGCGCGGTACTCCCGGAGCAGCCGCCGGACCTCCTCGCGCAGCGGGGTGTCACGCGGCTTCGGCATCGTCCGCCTCTCGGGCGTGGCTGCGGGACCGCCCTGAGTGGCGGCGCTCACCGCACGAGGTACTTGGTCAGCCGAACCCGGAGGCCGCCGGTGCGCTCGTCCATCCGGTAGCCGAAGTCGTCCACGAAGAGCCCCATGACCTGCATGGCCACCTCCTCGGCTTCCCGCGCCTGCGCCTCACGGGCGGCCTGAGCGACCGCCACCGCCTGGCGGTGCGCGGCCGCTTCCAGCTCGGCGCGCGACAGGCTGCTCCGGACCCGGACCTCGAGCGCGTTGTCGGCGAGGGTGAAGACCAGCCGGATCTGCCCGTTGCCCGGGCCCGCCACCCGCTCGGTGAGCGAGATCGCGTTTTCACAGGCTTGGCAGACGGCGATGACCAGGTCGTCGAGGGCCTCGACGTCGAGCCCGGCCACCGCGGCGAAGCCGGCGGCAGCGCGCTTGGCGACCAGGACGTAGCGCCGATCCGCGGGCAGCCTCAGCTCCGACGTATTGGGGGTCACATCCGGGGCATACCCGAGCGGAGCCATGCCCAAACTCACCAGGGCTCCCGCCCGCGTCCGGGCCGCGGATGCCCGGTCACGCGCCCGTCGTCTCCGCGGGCTCGCCGCGGGTGGCGGCGCGGCCGGCGGACACGCCGTCCTGGATCGCGCTCTGGACGTCCTCGTCCCACTCGCGGTCGGCGGCCTCCTGGCGGCGCACACGCACCCGCCAGTAGACGACCCCCGCGGCGATGGCCGCTGCCGCGATCAGGCCCTTGCGGCCGAACGGGATGGGCAGACGCATGGCCGGTCCTCCATATGGCACCGGGGCGGTGCGGGCTCGGATCGAGCGCCGGTGGATGAGGCCTCGATTATGGCCGCCCCGGGCGGCTCCGCGGGGATCGGAGCAGGGCCCCGACGACCTCGAGGGCGGCGATGCCGGCGGCGTCGGCGAGCGGGTGGAGAGGCCCGAGCGGGGGTCCGCCGCCGTGCAGCTCCAGTGCGACCAGTTCGCCGGCGACCACTCCGGCCGCCGCCAAGCCCAGGGCGGCCAGGTAGCCGAGCCGGCGGGGCCACACCAGGCGGGTGAGCTGGGCGCCGATGAGGGCGAAGAGGACGCCGAGCAGGATGCCCGGGCTCATCGGCGGGAAGACCTGCGTCGAAGCTGGATGGCCCCAGCGCCGGTGCCGCTGTCCTGGGCTGAGCCCGAGGACCAGGTGGGTTCCCGCACGGCGCTTTTCTCCTTCCCCGTCCGAGGGGCGCGAAGGCCGGCGGCGGATGTTGGGATCCCGGTGTCTTTTCTGTTGGTCCAGCCGCATGGGGCGCGCTGCGACCGGCGAGGGGCCGACCTCATGGTACCCGGCCGGCGGCGCTGCGCTGACATCGGCGCCGATCGCTCACCGCGACTCCGGGCTCACTGCCCGGTGAGCAGGAGGCGGAGCGCCCCCGCCACGTCGGCGACCGTGGCGGTCTCCTGGCGGCCGCTGTCCAGGTCCTTCCAGGTGGCGGTGCCAGCGGCGGCCTCATCCGCGCCCACCAGGACGGCGGCGCGCGCGCCGTGGCGGGCGCCCGCGGCGAGCCGCCGGTCGAGGCGGCGGTCGGAGGCGTCGAGGATGGCCGTGATCCCGGCGGCCCGGAGCTGGCGCGCCACCGCGGCGGCCGCCGGGATGTCGGTGCCGGCGACCGGGAGCACGACGACCTGCTCGCGCCGGGGCGCGGGACCGAGCCCCTGCTCGCGGCAGACGGCGAGGGTGCGCTCGACCCCCAGGGCGTACCCGCTCCCCGGGGTTGGCGGGAAGCCCAGCACCTCCGCCAGCCCGTCGTATCGGCCCCCGCCGCCCAGCGCGTTCTGCGCCCCCTGGAGCGATTCGTGCCAGAGCTCGAAGGTGGTGTGGGCGTAATAGTCGAGCCCCCGCACCAGGCGCGGATTGAGCTGGAAGGGGATCTCAGCGGCGACCAGCAGGGTGGTGACCTCGGCGAAGAAGGACTGGCTCTCGGGGCTGAGCGACGGGCCGATGTGGGGCGCGGCGGCCACCAGGCCGGCATCCCGCTTGCAGTCGAGCAGGCGGAGGGGGTTGACCCCCAGGCGGCGCCGGCAGTCCTCGCAGAGCTGGTCCTGGAGCGGGGTGTAGTACTCGACAAGGGCGGCCCGGTAGCGGAGTCGATCCTCGAGGTCGCCGAGGGTGTTGACCTGGAGAGAGAGCCCGGTGACGCCGAGGGCCTCGTAGAAACGCCAGGCGACCTCGATCACCTCGGCGTCCAGGGCCGGCGAGCGCTCGCCGATCGCCTCGATGTCGAGCTGCCAGAACTCGTGGTAGCGGCCGGCCTGGGGCCGCGCGTAGCGGAACATCGGCCCGGCGAATTGGACCCTGACCGGCCGGCGGGCCTGGTCGAGGTGGGCGGAGAGGACCGCCCGCAGCACCCCGGGGGTGCCCTCGGGCCGCAGGGTGAGGGCCCGGCCGCCGCGATCGGTGAAGGAGAACATCTCCTTCTCCACCACGTCGGTGCCGGCTCCCGTCCCCCGCTCGTACATCTCGGTCGCCTCGAATACCGGGGTGTCGATGAGCTCGTAACCGTGGGCGCCCGCCACCCGAGCGTGGGTCGCCAGCACCCACTCCCGCAGGCCGGACTCCGCCGGCAACAGGTCGTTGGTGCCCCGGGGGCGGGTGATAGCCGGCATCGGTCGGGGAGTCTAGCTGCATGGGGTCCCCTCCCCGGCCCCACCGAGCCCGGGCTCGTCCGCTCTAGCTGACGCCCTCTTCCTCGAGGAGCTGGGTCTCTCCGTACGTGATCAGGGCGTTAGAAGCGATCGCCGGCATCGGTGTCAGCGGGTTGTAGTGATAGCCGACCCCGACCACCACGATGTCCTCGTTGGGCAGGACGCAGCCGGTGGGTTCCGTGGTCGTGGTGGCGCCGTCGTTCGTGTACCACACCCACGCCGAGCTGCTGACGCTCCACTGCCCGCACAGCGCCGGGGGCCCGGTGGTCGAGCTGTACAGGTCGAAGTACCAGATGCCGATGCACCCGTTCCCGGTCCCGGGAATGGTGAAGGGTGGGTACACGTTGGTGGACAGCGTCGTCCCCTGCCAGGTGCAGTTGACCGTTTTGGGGAGGTTGGCGATCCCCTCCTGTGCCACGATCGCGTTCACGATCGAGCTGCCCGAGTAGGTGCACCCGGTCTCGTCGCACTGCACCACGGCCACCCGCGCACCGGCTCGGGCCGCCTCTTCGACGGAGAGCCGGCTGCCGAAGTACCCGCCGAAGTCGATGGTGCTGAACACCAGGAGGAAGAAGAGGGGCGCGACGATGGCGAACTCCACTATCGCCTGGCCCCTGGTTCGATGGCGCCGACCCCGATTCAAGCCGTCACCACAAACGACGAGGTCGCCGACGTGTTCACCTGGATGCCGAATACCGAGTTCAGGACCGTGAAGGTGGGGCCCGGCGCGGCCCGGCTCCAGGCGTAGGCCACGGTGACCTGGACCAGCTTGCCGATGGTGGCGGAGCAGTCGTTGATGGATTCGAACTGGCCAGTGTCGTTGTTGGCGTCGGCCGACCACCACCCGCAGAGGCTGAGGCTCTGGGCCGAATACGACCCATCGCTGCTCGTCCAGTACGAGATGGTCACGCAGCTCACCGGGAGCTGCGAGCTGATTCCAGTCGCCGGCCAGGCATTCGGGATGCCGACGGTTGCCCCCAATGACGGAGCGGCGGGAGTCGTCCCGCCGCTGGGGCACCCACCAGTCGCCGTCGAGGTGGACCAGCAGCAATCGATATTGTCGATCTGCAGGCCGCCCTCGGGGACCGTGAGACCCTCCGCCTCCTCCTGGATGACGCCCTCGGTGAAGTCGGACTGGCCGACGAGCGAATTGTTCGCCACCAGGTTGCCGCCCCCGGAGGTCGGGTCGGTCGCGCTGCACCCCGTGAACTCCGGTTGAGAGCCTACGACGACGGCTTCACCGCAGTCGAGGAGCGCCGCGACGCCGGTGGAGGTGGTCGTCGCCACGGTGAAGCCGTCGTCGTAGGTGGAGAAGCCGCTGATCGAGGCGACCTCGATGGCGTAGTTACCGCTGCCGGGATTGATGGCCTGAGTCGGCTGGCCGCTGGCCACGGTGGTCTCCATCCCGGCGCAACTCCAGCCGCCGGAGCTCGAGTTGGTCGGATTGGGGCAGGCGCTGCTCCACTGGTTGCCGTAGCTCGGATTCGTGTACACGCTCGCGTAGCGGGCGCCGTCGCGGACCACGGTCGCGATGTTGTTGACGTGCTCCAGGTAGTACCCGTAATCGAAGATCGACATGGCGAGCACCAGCAGCACCGGCAGAACGAGGGAGAACTCGACCATCGACTGGCCGCTGCGCCGCGCCCGGTGGTGGGGGCGGCGACGGGGCTCTGGCTCTCTCCCGCGAGTTCTCATCACCGATCCATTGCTCCTGCGACAGTGCGGGCGGCAGCCGCCGCCTCTCAAGGCTAGCCCCCCTCCTCTGCGCTTCCTGTCGAAGCGCAGCGACCGTCCGGTAACAGCCTGGCAGCCGCGACCGTGGGTGTGGGCTCAGCCCACCAGACCCCCCGGTCCCCCGGCGTTCAGCTCGACGTCGTTGTCCAGCTGATAGGAGAAGGGGGCTTGGTCGGCCCAGTCGAACTCGTGGCAGAGGCTTTTGCCGTTCGCGCCGAGCTGAGTGTAATTCGCGTCCACCTGAAGGTAGTCGATGACGTCGGGGGCGCCCAGCGGCGTTATGCAGGAGTACCCGCTGGTTGTCGACGGCGTGTTCGAGCTCGAGTAGTTGGCCATGATGTAGGTGGCGCGTGCGGCATAGATCGCGCCGTTGTGGTCGCTGTCGGGGTCGGCGGTCTGCGACGCGGTCTCGATCGGCGAGTCGTTGTTCTGGTCGTACAGGATCACGAGGTTGGTCCAGCTACCGCTGCTCGGCGGGTAGAGATTCCACTGCCAGTCGCAGGGCAGGCCGTTGTTCTCGTCAATGCCGTTGTTGTTATTGTTGTCACTACTGTAGCTGTAGCAGGCTGCGATGCCGCTGCCGGTGAGGTTGTAGGTGTCGAGGATGAGCTCAGCCCCGGGCGTCCCCTGATTGTTGTTGAAGGGGCAGGCTTCCGGGCCAATATTGCCGCTGATGCCGTTGTAGTCGTTGGTGGAGCAGACGAAGTCGAGGGTGACGCCCTGCTCGCAGGTCCCGTGCGTCGCCCCCGCCTGCGACATCACGGTGGGATCGTCGCCCTCGATGGTGAGCCCTCCGTAGATGACGTAGAGACCCGTGTCGAAGATCACGTCGAGACCGTCACCGTCGGAGAGGCAGGTCTGGCCGCCGGACAGCTGCGAACCGCCGGTCTTGGTCCCGTCGATCGTGATCTGCCCGTAGCAGCCGGGCTGCAGGGTGTCCTGGGAGGTGGGTGTGCTGCTGGTGATGGTCACGCTGGCGGTGCAGGTGGCGTAGGTGCCCACGTTCGGCATCTGCAGGTTGGCCAGGGGGTCGGGGATCGGCGTGGTGCCGGTGGTCGGGTTCGAGGCCGGTTCCCAGGTGGGCGTGCAGTTGTCGGTGTAGGTGCCGGAGACATCGACGGCGCCGTTGGACGAGGAGCCCTCGGTGTCGATGGTGGCAGCGTCGCCGCTCCCTCCCTCGCAGTCGAGATTCCCGTTGACGGCGATGTTGGCTCCGTCGGTGGCGAGGTCCAGACCATTGGAGTTGGACGCGATGCTGAGGCCGTTGGCGCTCTGGTTCTGGCCGTTGGTCTGGGCCAGTATGCACAACACGCAGTCGAGGAGCAGGTCACTGCTGCCACTGCCTGTCGCGCCGTTCACCTGGGCCACCGCCTGGGTGCCGATGGAGAACGACTTCGAGTGGGTGACGGGGGTGCTGAGGTAGTTGTGGCCGGTGCTCCCGACGCTGGCCCCGGCATATGCGACGCTCTTCGGAGGGACCGGCTGCCCGCTAACATTGCACGTGAACGCGGACTCCGCCGCGCTCACCTGGGTCGAGTTTTCCACGCTCTGCACGGAGGCGCTGCACGTCGCGGTTCCCGGGTAGGTCTCGTAGAAGCTCACGCTCAGGGAGCAGGGGGCCGAGGGGCCCGTGCAGTCGAGGATGGCCACGTTGATCGCCGCGGCGAAGGCCCCTTCCAGGGTGGCCCCCTGGGTGTTCGCATGGGAGTAGATCCAGTAGCTGGCCCCCAGGGCGGCGGCGTCCGAGACGTCCTGGTCGGTACGCGACTGGTCGTAGGCCACGCCCGCATCGATGACGAGCGCCGCGAAGCCGGTGAGGACAAGCAGGAGAAGGGCGAAGAGAGGGACGATCTGGCCGCGCTCTCGCGCTCGGCGCCGGGGCGCGACCTCCTTCTCCCAAGGACATGCGCGCTGTCCTCGGCTCTCTGGTCGGCGCGCCGACGCGCGGGGATAGAACGAAGACCACACTGGCGGCTGCATCGCCCCAAATGTGCCAGGCCCTGGTAACGCGCCGGTGGATTCCCCGTCGCAAGCCGCCACGCCGAGTGTGGAGATGCTCCGATCGGCTACCGAGGACCCTCCCCCGGGCGGTCCGGCAGCCCCGGGAGGCGCGGAGGCGGCCTCGACGGGGCCGCGACGGGCAAGCCCCCGCGGCCCTACCCCACGTCCCTCGCCACGGTGTGGACGTCGCGGACCTGCTCCAGGCGCTCCAGGAGGCGGCTCAGCTGGGTGAGGTTGGAGATCTCCACGCTGGTCGAGATCACGGCGGTCCGGTCGTCATACACCTGGACGTCGGCCCCCACCAGGTTGATCTTCGACTCGGCGATCACCGCCGCGATGTCGCGGAGCAGGCCGGTCCGGTCCCAGGCCTCGACCTTGATGGTGACCGGGAAGACCTGGTGGGCGTCCCGCTCCCACTCCACCTCCACCAGCCGGTCCGGGTCCTGGGCGTGCTGGATGCTCACGCAGCTAGCCCGGTGAACGGTCACCCCCTTGCCCCGGGTGATGTAGCCCCGGATCGGCTCGCCCGGCAGCGGTTTGCAGCAGCGGGCAAAGGTGGTCAGCATGTTGCCGACCCCGTGCACCCTCACCTCGCCGCTCGGCAGCGCCGCCGGTGATGTGAGCGGGATCGCCGGTCCCCGACTGTCCTCCTCGGAGGTCGGCGCGTCCCCGTCGGCATGGCGAAGCACCACCGTCCGGCCGCTCAGCTCGCCGTAGCCGATGGCCGCCAGGAAGTCGTCCACGGTGGGGAACTTGAAGTCCCGGGCCAGCTCCAGCAGGCTCTCCTCCTTGACCGAGGCGAGCGAGGTCTGGCGCAGACGCCGGAACTCCTTGTCCAGCATCTCCCGGCCCTTGCTGACGTTCTCCTCGCGGCGCTCCTTCTTGAACCATTGCCGGATCTTCTCCCGGGCGGTGGACGTCTTCACGAAGTTGAGCCAATCCCGCGAAGGTCCGTGGGGCGCCTTGGTGGTCAGGATCTCGACGATGTCGCCGTTCACGAGGCGGTAGTCGAGGGGGACCATCCGGCTGTTGACCTTGGCCCCGATGCAGTGATGGCCGACCGCGGTGTGGACGCGGTAGGCGAAGTCGACGGCCGTGCTCCCCGCCGGCAGTGAGCGCACGTCGCCCTTCGGTGTGAAGACGAAGACCTCGTCCTGGAAGATGTCGACCTTGACCGTGTCCACGAAGGCCTCGGCGTCGAGCAGCTCCTTCTGCCAGTCCATCAGGAGGCGCAGCCAGCCGTAGCGCTCGTCGAAACGCACCTGTTGCGAGCCGGCCTTGTAGTGCCAGTGGGCGGCCACCCCGTACTCGGCGGTGTGGTGCATCTCCACCGTCCGTATCTGCACCTCGACGGGTTCGCCGGTATGGGAGATCACGGTGGTGTGGAGGGACTGGTAGCCGTTGCCCTTGGGCATCGCGATGTAGTCCTTGAAGCGGCCCGGGATCGGCTTCCAGAGGTGATGGACCACGCCCAGGGCGGTGTAGCAGTCCTTGACCGAGTCCACCACGACGCGCACCGCCATCAGGTCGTAGATCTCCTCGAACTCCTTCTGCTGGCGGCCCATCTTGTCGATGATGCTGTACACGTTCTTTGACCGGCCGCTCAGCTCGGCCCGTACCCCGACGGCCTCCAGCTCCCGCTGGAGGATCTCGCTCACGTCGCGGACGAAGACCTGCCGCTGCTCCCGCCCGCTCTGGAGCCTGGTCTCCATGGCGTGGTAGCTGTCGGGGTCGAGCTGGGCGAAGGCGAGGTCCTCCAGCTCCGCCTTGAACTGCCAGATCCCGAGCCGGTGGGCGAGCGGCGCGTAGATGTCCAGGGTCTCCCGGCTGATGCGGAGGCGCCGCTCCTCCGCGTGGGCGCCCACGGTGCGCATGTTGTGCAGACGGTCGGCGAGCTTGATGAGCACCACCCGGATGTCCTCGGCCATCGCCACCAGCATCTTGCGGATGTTCTCGGCCTGGGCCTGCTCGCGGCTGTGGACGTGGATCTTGCCGAGCTTGGTGACCCCCTCCACAAGGCGGGCGATGGGTTGGCCAAACTCCTCCCGGATCTCGTCGAGGGTGACCTCGGTGTCCTCGACGGTGTCGTGGAGGAGCGCCGCCGCGAGCGTCTCGGCGTCGAGGCGCAGCTCGCTGAGGAGGACCGCCGCCGCCAGGGGGTGCTCCACGTAGGGCTCGCCGGAGAGTCGGAACTGGCCGGAGTGCGCCCGCTCGGCCACCCCATAGGCGCGGTGGAGCACCGCGCGGTCGGCCTCGGAGAGGTAGGCGGTCCGGGACTCGAGATCGGCGTAGGGCATGGCTGCCCAGCGAGTGTACCGGGGACCCCGCTCGCGCAATCGTGAAGCCCGACCTGCCGGGGCAGCCGGTGGGCCGCTTCCGCGACCGGCTCGTACCGGCAATCTGGACCCAGGGGCCCGCACTGCGGATATGCTTCGGGCGCGTATGAGTGACTCTGGTGGAGGTTACGGCCAGCAGCCGCCGGGGCCGCCCCCGGGGGTGCCCCTCAGCGTTGACGGCCGCTTCTGGTGGGACGGCCAGCGTTGGCGGCTTGTCGCCACGCGGCCGCCCGCGTCCGCCGCGTCAGAGGCCCACCCCCCGGGACCAGGCCTGCAGCAACCGTCCCCTGTGGTCGCGACGCCGGAGAGCCACCCCGCCCCACCGGCCGTGTACCCATCGCCCGCCGCAGCGCCGCCGAGGATGCCCCAGGGCCTTCCTCCGGGAGCACCGACACCCGCCTCGCCCGCTCCCTTCTCCGGCGATCCGGACTGGCAGGCCCGGCTCTCGGGCCAGGCCGCGCCCGGCCACAGGGAGTGGCAGGCTCCCGCCGGCGTCTCCCGGCTCCCGGCCCCGCCCGCTCCGCTACCGAGACCTGGCGACTGGCCGATCGAGCCGGCGGCACCGCCCTCCACCCTGCCGACGGCTCCGGGTGCGATCCCCGGGAACTGGCAGACCGTCCCCTCCGGTACTTTTGCCCCGGCGCCGACCGCGCCCTTCTCGAACCCCGCCGACTGGCAGCCGCGGCCGCCGAGCCCGCCGCGCCCGACCCCGGCGGGCGTTGAGCAGCCGGTGGCATTCGTCGACCCGGCGACCTGGCAGGCTCCCGGCGAGCCGGCCGCACCGCAGTCCCCGGTCGCCCAGGGGTGGCCGGCCCCCGTCTGGAGTCGGCCCCCAGTGGCGGCGCTCCAGCCCGCACCGTCCACCCACCCCCGTGCGGAGGTCGAGCAACCTCCCCTCCCCCGGCCCTCCCTGTCCAAGCCGGCGAAGCGGCGCCCCTCGCTGCTGCGCTGGGTGCTGATCGTGCTGATCGTGGTGGTGCTGCTGGCGATCGCCTACGTCTACATCGTCCCTCGGGCGTAGTGAGCGGGTCCGTCCCCAGCTAGTACGCCCGGGCGATCACCGCGACTTCGGACGAGGCCTCACCGCAGGCCAGGCACCGTCCCACCTCCCCGCTCCGGTCGCGCCGCAGCACCCGGATGGTGAGTGCGTGGGCGGCCGACGTGACCGCCTTCTCGCACTCCGGACGTTCGCAGAAGGGGGCGTTGGCGAAGACCGGCCGCTCGGCAAAGGCCTCACGCAGCTCATCCAGGCTCTTGACCTCGACGCTCCGGTCGCGGAGCAGCCCCTCGGCCCTGGTCCTGATGCGAGCCTGGGCCTCGTCGAGGAGCGCGGGCAGCCGCGCAGCCACCCCGTCGAGCGGTTCGGTCCAGCTCTCCCCGTCGACCCGGCGCGTGACGGTCACCTGGCCGGCGGCGAGGTCGCGGGCGCCGACGGTCACCCGCAGGGGAACCCCCCGCAGCTCCCAATGCGCGTACTTCTCACCCGGGCGTATGCCTTCCCGGCGGTCCACGCGCAGGCGCACGTCACCCGCCTCGGCCTCGATCCGCCGGCACGCCTCGTCGACGGCCTCCGCCCCCTCGGGGTCGTTGCTCCGGGTGATCGGGACGGCCACGACCTGGATCGGTGCGACGCGGGGCGGCATGACCAGGCCGGCGTCGTCGCCATGGGCCATGATGAGCCCGCCGATGATCCGCGTCGACAGCCCCCACGACGTCTGGAACGGATGCTGGAGCACGTTCTCCCGGTCGCTGAAGCTGATGCCGTAGGCGCGGGTGAAGTTTTGCCCGAGGTGGTGCGAGGTGCCCGACTGGAGCGCCCAGCCGTCGCTCATCATCGCCTCGATGGAGAGGGTGTACTCCGCACCGGCGAACTTCTCGGATTCGGTCTTTCGCCCCGGGATCACCGGCATGGCGAGCCACTCCTCGGCCAGCTCGCGGTAGCACTCGAGCCCGGTGTCGACCTCGGCAGCCGCCTGCGCGTGGGTCTCGTGAAAGGTATGCGCCTCCTGCCAGAGGAACTCGGAGGTCCGCAGGAAGAGCCGGGTGCGCTTCTCCCAGCGCATCACGTTGGCCCACTGGTTGATGAGCACCGGGAGATCGCGGTAGCTGTGGATCCAGTCCGCGAACATCGAGCAGATGATCGTCTCCGAGGTCGGCCGGATCGCCAGCCGCTCCTCGAGCTCCTTCTGCCCGCCCTGGGTCACCCAGGCCACCTCGGGGGCGAACCCCTCGACGTGCTCGGCCTCCTTGAGCAGGTACGACTCGGGGATGAGAAGCGGGAAGTACATGTTCTCGTGCCCGGTCCGCTTGAGCATGTCGTCGAGCGCCCGCTGGATCCGCTCCCAGAGCGCGTACCCGTAGGGACGGATGACCATGCAGCCCCGGACCGGGGCGTAGTCCGCCAGCTCGGCGCGGCGCACCGTGTCGGTGTACCAGCGGTCGAAATCCTCGCTCTTGCGCGTGATCGCCTTGGGCATCGGGGGTCGTTCGTCAGCCATGGCCGCCGAGTGTACGGGAGTCGGCGCGAAAGCCGGGTCGGGGGCCGGTTTGCCTCAGACGACGGTCAGCGGAGTCATCGGGCGTGCCGGCTCGGGGGCCGCCACGCCGTCGCTCAGCCCCACCGGCAGCGGCCTGCCCGCCGCCAGCAGCTCGGCGTCCTCGGCGGCGATGGCCCGCAGCTCGGCGATCAGGTGGTCGATCAGCTCCGCCTCGGGCAGTGACGCCACCACCCGGCCGGCCTTGAAGAGGGCACCCTTGTGCTTGCCACCGGCGATGCCGATGTCGGCGTGCATCCCCTCGCCCGGGCCGTTGACAACGCAGCCCATGACCGAGATGGTGATGGTCCGCCGGATGCCCTGCATCGCCTCCTCGACCCTCTTCACCATCGGGAACATGTCGATCTCGAGGCGCCCACAGGTGGGGCAGGCGACGAGGTTTGGCCCGTTGGGCTGGTCATCGAGGTTGGCCAGGATCTGCCGGGCCACCCGGACCTCCTCCTCCGGCTCGCCAACCAGCGAGACCCGGATGGTGTCGCCGATCCCCTCGGCGAGAAGGATGCCGATGCCCAGCGCGCTCTTGATGCTGCCGGTGTCGACCGGGCCCGCCTCGGTGAGCCCGAGGTGGAGCGGGTAGCGGTTGCCCAGGGCGGCGAACTTGCGGTTGGCGGCCAGGTTGGTGGCGACGTCCGACGCCTTCAGGGAAACCTTGATCTGGTGAAAGTCCAGCTCCTCGAGGATGCGGATGTGGCCCAGGGCGGCCTCCACCATCAGCTCCGCGGTCTCGTCGACGCTGCCCCCGCGGCCACGCTCCAGCCCCTTGCGACCGGGGATGCTGCCGGCGTTGACCCCGATCCGCATCGGGACGTCACGGTCCCTCGCCTCGCGGGCGATGTCGGCCACCTTGGCCGAGTCGGTGATGTTGCCGGGGTTGAGCCGGAGGCAGGCGACCCCCGCTTCGAGCGCCTCCAGGGCGCGGGGAGCGTCGTAGTGGACGTCGGCGACGATCGGCACCGGAGAGTTGCGAACGATCTCGCGCAGCGCCCGGCCCGCCTCCGGGGTGTCGCAGGTGACCCGCACGATGTCGGCCCCCGCGGCCGCCGCCCGCACGATCTGGGCAAGCGTTGCGCTCACGTCCTCGGTCTGGGTTTTGGTCATGGTCTGGACCGAGATCGGGGCAGCACCGCCGATCACGACCCCACCGACGTTGATGGGGACGGTCCGGCGGCGGTTGGGAGGGGTCATCTCAGTGGACGCCTCCGGCGAGGTGGTTGATGTCATTGATGGTGATGAACACCACCAACAGGATAATCAAGGCGAGGCTGACGGCGATCGCGATCGCCTGCCGCATCGGGTCGATCCGGCGCCGGAGCACCCCCTCGATGGCGATGAAGAGCAGCCGGCCGCCGTCCAGGAAGGGGATCGGCAGCACGTTGAAGAAGCCCAGCGCCAGGCTGATGATGCCGATCAGGCTGAGGTACTGGACCCAGCCCTGCTGGACAGAGGTGCCGGCGGCGGCGGCGATGCCCACCGGCCCGGAGAACTGCTGGCTCGCCTGCGCGGGATGGACGAAGAGCTGGCCGATGACCTGGACCAGGGAGGAGGCGTAGGCGGGGATCGCCCCGAAGCCGTCGCGCAGCGCCGGGAAGAGGGCTTCGCCGGGCACCTGGGCTCCGTACCCGATGCGCCAGGCGGCCTCCACGTGGCCCGTCCGGCTCCCGTTCCCATCCTGCACGTCGGAGATCTGGTCGTTGCTGAACCGATCGGTGCTATCGCCCTCGACGAAGCCGCCCACGGTGACCAGGCCCCCGTTGCCGAGAACGGCGGCGGGGTCGCCCGTGGCCGGGGAGGCGCCGTCCACCGAGGTGATGACTAGGGCGTCGCCCGCCAGCTTGCTCGGGAAGGTGCCGGGCTCCCCCTCCGCGTAGACGACCAGCTCCGGGGTGATGGTCGCGGTGTGGTCGGCGCCATCGGTGCCCTGGAAGACGACCGGCATCGGCCGGCCGTCGCTCCTCTGGACCGCGGCGTAGAAGTCGTCGTCGATGGAGGTGGTCGAGGAGTAGCTGATCGCCGAGCCCCCGACGCTCAAGATGACGTCGCCGTTGACCAGCCCGGCTCGGGCGGTCGGCTCCCCCGACGGGACGTAGGAGGGGCTGGGCTGGCTGGCCACCACGGTCAGGCAGATGGCCCCGAAGACGAGGTTGAAGACGACCCCGGCGGCGATCGTTGCCAGGCGACGCGGGATGGTGGCGCGGTAGAAGTTGCGCTCGCCGGCGTCAGCCTCTCCCTCCAGGCCGAGCATCCCCGGCATGCGCACGAACCCGCCCACCGGCAGCGCCCGGATGCCGTACTCGGTGTCGCCGCGCTTAAAGCTCACCACCCGGGGGCCGAAGCCCACGAAGAACTCGTCGACCCGGATGCCAGAGAGCTTGGCGAGGACGAAATGGCCGCCCTCGTGGACCACCACCACGACGGTGATCAGCACCAGGAAGGCGATGACCGCGACGATGAACCCGATCACGCCGCCCCCACGCCTCCGGGACCGGCCGGGGTCGCGCCGGCGGGTAGGGCCAGGGCGCCGGCCACCCGCCGGCGGGCCCACCCGTCGGCGTCGAGGACGTCCTCCAGGGAGGGCTCGGAGACCACCGGCGCCGCCTCCACGGCCTCCCCCACCAGCTCGGTGATCTGGTCGAAGCGGCAGGCGCCGCGGAGGAAGGCGTCGACACAGACCTCGTTGGCCGCGTTGAGCACGGCCGGCACCACGCCTTCCCGCTCACCGGCCCTCCGGGCGACTCCGACGGCGGGAAAGCGCTGGGGGTCGAGGGGCAGGAGGTGGAGGGGTGAGAGCGCGGGCAGGTCGGCGGCCGGGGCGACGCCCGGAAGCCGCTCCCCGTCGGCGAGCGCCAGGGCGATCGGCAGGCGCATGTCGGGCACGCCCAGCTGCGCCTTGGTGGCACCGTCCCGGAACTCGACCATCGAGTGGATGACCGAACTGGGATGGACCAGCACGTCGATCCGCGAGTAGTCGATCTCGAAGAGGAAGTGTGCCTCGATGACCTCCAGTCCCTTGTTCATCAGGGTCGCGCAATCGACCGTGATCTTGGCCCCCATGTTCCAGGTGGGATGCCGGAGGGCTTCCGCAGGGGTGATGGCGGCGAAGGTGGCCGGGTCGCGCTCCCGGAACGGCCCGCCGCTGGCGGTCAGGATGAGCCGGCTGACGCTGGCCGGATCCTCGCCCCGGAGGCACTGCCAGATCGCCGAGTGTTCGCTGTCGATGGCGACGATGCGGGCGCCCGACCGGCGAGATCGGGCCCGGACCACCTCGCCGGCCATGACCAGCACCTCCTTGGTGGCGGTCGCCACGGTGGTGCCCGCGTCGATGGCGGCCAGGGTCGGCCGGAGCGCCGCCGCCCCGGTGATGGCCACGCAGACGACGTCCGCTGGCATGGAGGCCACCTCGCACGCGGCGTCGAGACCGACCCCCCAGCCCTGGGGCACCTCCGCCCCCGGGTCGGGGGCGACCACTGCGACCCGGGCGTCACCGAAGCGCGCGGCCAGCGCCCGCAGGCCGGCGATGTCGCGCCCGGCCACCACCCCCACCACCTGGAAGCGATCCGGGAAGCGTGCGATGACGTCGACCGCCTGGCGGCCGATCGAACCGGTGGCCCCGAGGAGCACGACGCGGCGCGGGGCCGGAGAGGAGTTTGCGGAGTCCATGGAAGCGGGGCGGTCCTCCGGGGGGTGAGGGGAGCGTTGTGGAATGGCGCTGCGGCCTGCCGGGCTCACCGGAAGGCGATCAGCACCAGGAGGCAATATACGGCCGGCCCGGCGAGGAGCAGGCCGTCGATGCGGTCGAGCAGCCCCCCATGACCCGGGATCAGCCTCCCCGAGTCCTTGACCCCCGCCTGCCGCTTGAGCGCCGACTCGGCAAGGTCGCCCCCCTCCGCGGCTATCGCGATCAGCAGCCCCATGCCCACGGCCACGAAGGGGTTGAGCGAGATCACG
>PLNE01000107.1:0-1100 GCA_003141695.1 Candidatus Dormiibacterota bacterium | reverse complement strand
CCAGTGGTAGAGGCCGAGCAGGCTGCCCAGCCCGACACCGAGATAGAGACCACCGCCCAGTCCCGCCGCGGACCCCTCCCAGGGGGACTGCAGGAGGACGCCGGCGACCATCCCGACGACCAGGGCGGCCGGGAGGATGACCTCGAGATTGCCGCCCGCCCCGGGCAGGACCGCCCGCTCCGCGAGCCAGATGGCAAGCGCGACCACCAGCCACCGCGGCGCGGGGACGGGGCAGCGGGCGAGCAGGCCGGCCAGCTCCCAGGCGCCGAGGGCCGCGGCCGCACCCACCAGCAGATCGAGGGGGATGCCGCCCACGTAGATCATGCCGGCGACGAGGAGGGCGAGGACGGCGCTGGAGGCCACCCGCGGGAGCAGATTCATCCGGCGCCCGGACAGGGACCCCACCGGAACAGGCGCAGCCTCCGCCTCCACCGCCGCTGGGGGGACGCCGATCGCACTGGGCGCCGGGGGGGTGGTCATCCCACCGGCGCGGCGACCGGGGTGCCCAGATCGGCGCCGGCGGGGTCGGCCACCTGCCCGAACGTCCGCCGCCGCGAGCTGAAGTCGCCCAGCGCCACGCTCAGATCGCTGGGCCCGAAGTCCGGCCAGAGCGCCTCGGTCACATGCAGCTCGGCGTACGCCCCCTGCCAGAGCAGGAAGTTGCTCACCCGGAGCTCGCCCGCGGTGCGGATGATGAGGTCCGGGTCCGGCAGCCCTGAGGTGTAGAGGGCCGCCGAGAGGGTCGCCTCATCCAGGACGCGAAGGTCGACGCCGTTGGAGGCCAGCTCGCGGATGGCTTCGACCAGCTCGCTGCGCCCCCCGTAATTGATGGCCACGTTGAGGATGTTGGCGCCGTTGTGGGCGGTCAGAGCCTCGCAGTCGTCCACCTTGCGGCGGAGGCGCGGACTGAGCTTGGCGCGGTCCCCGATGACCCGGAGCTGCACCCCCTTGGCATCCAGCTCCTCCACCTCGCTGCCCATCGTCTCCTCGAAGAGGCGCATCAGGGAGCTCACCTCACCCCGGGGTCGCTGCCAGTTCTCGGTGCTGAAGGCGTAGAGGGTGAGGATGTGGACACCGGCGTCGTTGCAGGCCTCCATGAC
>PLNE01000075.1 GCA_003141695.1 Candidatus Dormiibacterota bacterium | reverse complement strand
GCTCCGCCGCAAGTTCGGCATCGTCTTCCAGGACTACAAGCTGCTGCCCAAGCTGACGGTGGCGCAGAACGTCGCATTTGCCCTCCAGGTGACCAAGCCGGGGCAGCGCCACCTCAAGGAGAAGGTCGAGGAGACCCTCTGGATCGTCGGTCTGGAGGACAAGCTCGACACCTTCCCCGACGAGCTCTCCGGNNGTGCTGATGGCGACCCACAACCGCGAGATCGTCGACCTCTGCCGGCGCCGGGTCATCGCCATCGACTCCGGCCGAGTGGTCCGTGACGAGGCCGAGGGCGGGTATCTCCGCGAGGGCGAGGCGACCATATGAGAGGCCTGCTGGCGTCGGTCCGCTTTGCGCTGGTCGCGGCGGGGCAGAACTTCACCCGCAACCTGGCCGTCTCCATGGCCGGGGTCTTCACCATGGGCCTGATCATGCTGCTCGTCGGCGGCACGCTCCTTCTCACCCACACCGTCGACGCCATCCTCGCCCAGCAGGAGACGCAGGCGGACGAGATTCACATCTACCTCCAGGACTCGCTATCGATGCGCACCATCGTCGATTACGAGCAGCGCTTCGCCCACGACTCGCGAGTCAACGGGGTCGGCTTCACCAGCAAGGACCAGGCGGTGGTCGCCGCCCAGCAGCGGGGGCTCCAGCTGCAGCCGGCGATCAACACGCTCGGCACCAACCCGCTGCCGGCGTCGATCGACCTGCACGTGCGCACCCTCGGCGACCTCGGTCAGTTCGCCACCCTGGCGAAGTCGCTCCCGGTCGTGGACACCAGCAGTGGGTCCGCCACCGACTACAGCCCGACCGTCATCCCCCGGCTGCAGACGCTGATCACCTGGACCGTCTGGGTCGGCGGCATCCTCTCCGTGGTGCTGGCCGTGATCAGCCTCGTGATCATCATGAACACGATCAGGACGGCGGTGTACATCCGGCGGACCGAGATCGAGATCATGAAGCTGGTGGGGGCGGGCGACTGGTTCGTGCGCTGGCCCTTCATCCTGGAGGGCGTTTTCGGAGGTGTCCTTGCGGCGGCCTTCGGGGGGACGGTGATCGCCGTCGCCTACCGCTTCGTGCTGACCCAGGCCAACACCCAGGCCTTCCTCGGGGTGAGCTTCGACGGTCGGTATCTCACCGCGATGGTGGTGCTGCTGCTCGCCTTCGGAGCCGCGCTCGGCGGCTTCGGCAGCTTCCTGGGGGTCCGCCGATTCCTCCACGCGTGACGGCCTGGGCGTCACCGGCCTAGGCCGATGAGCGAGGACCAACCGCCACCTTCGCGTCGCAGGCTGTCCCGTCCCCGCGCCGGCTTCTGGAGCCACGCGGTGGCCGCTGTGCTCGGCCTCTACCTGGGCGGGCTACTGGTGGCCAACCTCGGCAACCTGCCCTTCGGCAGCGCGCTCGCCTCCATCTACCCGCGCTTCGGGGGTCTCGACGAGACCTCGCTGCAGGTCGCCTGGCAGGACATCGAGAACAACTACGTGCTCCGTGGCGTGCCGGGCAGCGTCGGCACGGAGGCGAGCGAGGCGGCCCTGGTGCAGGCCGTCGACAGCACCTATGACGACCGCTTCAGCGCCTACTTCACCAAGCGGCAGTACCAGCAATTCACCGCGGCGGTCAACCAGGATCGCAGCGGCAGCATCGGGATCTCCATCGAGGAGACGTGCGCGGGCGCGACCCTCTGCGCCAGCGGGCAGAATCCCACCCAACTGGCGGCGGAGGACGTGCTCCACGGCCAGCCGGCCGAGCGGGCGGGGGTGCGCAACGGCGACGTGCTGGTCGCGGTCGGCGCGACCCAGGTCTCCAGCCTCGGCACCGGCCTGGATGAGCAACTCGCCAAGCTCTCCAACCTCATCGATGGCGCGGCGGGGAGCACGGTCACCCTCACCGTCGACCGTGGAGGCGCGCAGTTCGCCTTCACCGTCACTCGGGAAAACCTCCAGGTTCCCACCGTCTACAGCCGGATGTTCGGCACCGTCCTCGACCTCCAGGTGACCAGCTTCGGGGAGGACACCGGTCAGGACGCGGTGGCCGCGCTGAAGAGCGGGCTCGCCGGTGGGGCGACGGCGGTGGTGCTCGACCTCCGGGGCAACGGCGGCGGCTACGTCACCTCGGCGGTGACGCTCGCCAGCCAGTTCCTCACCCTCCACGGCAGCGAGCGGGACGTGGTCGTGCGGCGCGGCCGGATGGACCTGCAGGGCCAGGTCACGACCGCCCAGACGGTGATCCACGATCAGATCCAATCGGGCGGTCTCGCCCCCACCATCCCCCTCGTGGTGCTGGTCAACGGCGGCAGCGCCTCGGCCTCCGAGATCGTCACCGCCGCGCTCCGCGACTACCACCGAGCCACCGTGGTCGGGGCGACCACCTACGGCAAGGGGTCGGTGCAGCTCGACTTCCACCTGCCGGATGGCAGCGACCTCCATCTCACCGTCGAGAAATGGTATGGGCCCGACGGGGAGAGCATCGACGGCACCGGGCTCACCCCCGACGATGTGGTGAGCCTGCCCAGCCCCACCGACCTCTTCACCCTGGAGGCGGAATCCGCCGATCCCTCCCAGGACCCCCAGCTGCAGGCGGCGTTGGCGATCGCTCGGGGGTAGCGGGCGGCCCTCGGCGGGGACGAGGCGCCGGGCCGTGGGTGCAAGCCGTTCGGGACGCGGCTGCCCGGCTCAGTCGGTCGCGGCGGGGTCCGGGTGGCGCCGCCGCCGGAGCCAGCGCCACATCCGCGGGGGCAGCGCCAGACCGGCGGTCCGGCGGCGCTCCGCCTCCTGGTGGCGCACCATCAGCCAGGCTCCGAGCGCGATCAGGCTGAAGAGGGCTCCGGCCAGGCTCCAGCCGTTGATGTTGCGTCCCCAGCGCTCGGCGTCATAGCCGACACCGACCCCGACGACCAGGCCGAGCACGATCAGCACGATCACCACGGGGCTCATCGGTGGCCGCTCACGTCGGCCTGAATATACTGCCGAGACGATGGCGAGCAGCTTTGATGTCGTCTTCCTGGGCGGTGGCATGGGCGGGTACGTGGGNNACCTGCCTCCACCGGGGCTGCATCCCCACCAAGGCGCTGCTCCAGTCGGCCTTCGTCCTCGACCAGGCGCGCCAGGGTGCCCGCCTCGGGGTGAGGGTCAGCGGGGTCGAGCTGGACTACGCGCAGGTGGGGAAGAACCGGGACCAGGTCGTCTCCCAGCTCCACCGGGGGGTGGAGTTCCTGATGAAGAAGCACCGCATCGAGGTGGTCCGTGGCCGGGGGCGGCTGGACGGCCCGAGCCGGGTGCGGGTGGGCGGTGGCCAGAGCGGCGACGTCCTGCTGGAGGCCGGTGCGGTCGTGATCGCCACCGGGTCTCGCCCCAAGCAGGTGGCGGGCGTGGAGCCCGACGGCCGGGCGGTGCTCACCTCCGACCACGCCCTCACCCTCGACCATGTGCCCGCCTCGGCGATCGTGCTCGGGGCCGGCGCGGTGGGCGTCGAGTTCGCCTCCTTCTGGCGCAGCTGCGGCGCCGAGGTGACCGTGGTCGAGATGCTCGACCGCCTGGTGCCGTTGGAGGACCGGGCGATCGGCACCGAGCTGGGCAAGCACTTCGAGGCGCGGGGGATACGCTGCCTGGTGGGGGCCAAGCTCGACCTCGGCTCGGTCCGTCGCGACGACGCCGGGGTGTCCGTGACCGTCGCCCACGGGGGCAGGGAGGAGAGGATCTCGGCGGAGGTGCTGCTGGTCGCCATCGGGCGCTCACCGAACACCGAGGGGATCGGCCTTGAGACCACCGCGGTCGAGCTGGAGCGCGGATTCATCCGGGCCGGCGCCGACCTGAGGACCACCCAGGAGGGGGTCTACGCCATCGGCGACGTGATCGGCGGCTTTCTGCTGGCTCACAAGGGGAGCCACGAAGGGATCATCGCCGCCGAGGTGATCGCCGGCCGGCACCCCCATCCGCTCGACCCCCTGCTCGTCCCCCGGACCACCTACTGCACCCCCCAGATCGCCTCGCTCGGGCTCTCAGAGGAGGAGGCGCGCCAGGCCGGCCACGAGGTGAGCGTCGGGGTCTTCCCGCTCACCGCCAACGGGCGCTCGATCATCTGGGGCGAGCGCGGCTTCTGCAAGGTCGTGGCGGGTGCCGACGGCACCGTCCTCGGCGTCCACATGATCGGCCCCGAGGTCACCGAGCTGATCTACGCCGCCGCTCTCGGGGGCCTGCTGGAGGCCACCCCCTTCGAGATGGGCCGGGCCATCGCCCCCCATCCCACCGTCAGCGAGATCCTCATGGAGGCTGCGCTCGCGGTCTCCGGCGACGCCATTCACATCTGAGCCGCATCCCTAAGGGCTCGCGCTGACCCATCCGGGCCCGACCCGAATCCATCCACTTCTGAGGCGAATCCATCCAGATCTGAGCAGATGGGGCCACCCCACGTGCGGGGGCCGCGTCCACCATCGCGCGGGGCGTGCGGCCGAAACCGGGCGCTCCACAACGGCTTCGAAAGGTGTCACATTTCCCCTCGCCCGGTGGAGGGGTGCGTCAACCGCATCGGAAGCTGCGTTCGTCAGGTGGGGAGCCTGACCAGAGGAGAGAGAGTGGTCGTCGCCAACAGGGCCGCGCGAGCGATCGCCGGCATCGACGCCGACACCCTGCGCGCCATGTACCGGCACATGCTCCGCTCCCGGATGCTGGACGAGCGGATCTGGCTGCTCAACCGCCAGGGACTGGTCCGTTTCTGGGTCTCGGGGATGGGCCAGGAGGCCATCCAGGTTGCGCTGGGCATGCACGTCCGTCCCGGTGTCGACTGGGTCGCCCCCTACTACCGGGACCTGGCCCTCACCCTGGTGCTCGGGATGACCGCGCGCGACCAGCTGCTCGCCGCCATGGCCAAGGCCGACGACCCCAATACCGGGGGGCGCCAGATGCCGGCCCACTTCGGCTGCCGGCGGCTCAACATCATCACCACCGGATCGGTGGTCGCCACCCAGTTCATCCACGCCGCCGGGATCGCACTCGCCTCCAAGATCCGTGGCGAGGACGCGGTCACGGTGGTGACCACCGGCGAGGGGGCGACCAGCGAGGGCGACTTCCACGAGGCCCTCAACTTCGCGGCCACCCACCGCCTCGCGGTGGTCTTCGTGGTCGAGGACAACGGCCTCGCTATCAGCGTGCCGACCTCCAAGCAGATGCCCACCGCTGACGTCTCCGACCGGGCCGCGGGCTACGGCATCCCCGGGGTGGTGGTGGACGGCACCGACCCGGTCGCCAGCTACCTGATCTGCGGTGAGGCGGTAGCCCGGGCCCGAGCCGGGCATGGGCCGACCCTGATCGACGCCAAAGTGCCGCGCCTCACCTCGCACAGCTCCGACGACGACCAGCGCCGTTACCGCACCGCCGAGGCTCTGGCGATCGACCGGGCCCATGACTGTGTCGGGGGCTTCGCCGCCCGGCTCAGGGAGCAGGGGGTGCTCTCCGCCAGGGACGAGGAGGCGATGCGGGCCGAGCTCCTGGCCGAGATCGACCTCGCCACCGCCGAGGCGCAGGCGGCGCCAGACCCGGAACCGGAGAGTGTCCTCCTCCACGTCCTGGGGGACGCCTGATGGCCGTCAAGACCTACCTGGAGGCGATCCGGGAGGGGATGCGCGACGAGATGCGGCGCGACGACCGGGTCATGGTCTTCGGCGAGGACGTCGGCTTCAAGGGCGGGGTCTTCGGGGTCACCGAGGGATTGCAGCGCGAGTTCGGAGAATGGCGGGTGATGGACTCGCCGCTCGCCGAGTCGTGCATCGTCGGCGTCTGCATCGGCGCCGCCTTCAACGGCATGCGCCCCATCGCCGAGATCCAGTTCCAGGACTTCATCCTGCCGGGAGTGGATCAGATCGTCAGCGAGGCCGCCAAGATCCGCTACCGCAGCAACGATGATTGGAACATGCCGCTCGTGATCCGCGCCCCGTTCGGCGGCGGTGTCCATGGGGCCCTCTACCACTCCCAGTCGATCGAGGCGATGTTCTGCGGCGTGCCCGGCCTGCGGGTGGTGGTGCCTTCCAACCCCTACGACGCCAAGGGGATGATGGTGGCGGCGATCCGCGACCCCGACCCCGTCCTCTACTTTGAGCACAAGAAGGCGTACCGGTCGATCCGAGGCGAGGTCCCCGATCACGAGTACACCGTCCCGCTGGACCGCGTCCGGGTGGTCCGCGAGGGTCGCGACATCGTCATCTTCACCTACGGCCTGATGGTCGACACGGCGGTCCAGGCCGCCGAGCGTCTGGCCCCCGAAGGCTTCTCCGTCTCGGTGGTCGACCTTCGCTCGCTCCGGCCCCTCGACCGTCAGGGCATCGTGGAGAGCGCCCGCAGATGCGGCAAGGTGCTGATCGCCCAGGAGGCCAACCTGGCCGTCTCGGTGAGCAGCGAGGTCAGCGCCATCGTCGCCGAGGAGTGTTTCGAGTACCTTGATGCTCCGGTGATGCGCATCGGCGGGCCCGAGGTCCCCGCGATGCCCTTCGCCAAGTCCCTGGAGGACGCCTACCTGGTGGACGTCGACAAGCTCGAGAGCAAGCTCCGCAGCCTTGCGGAGTACTAATCCATCCCCGGTCAACTAGCGAGGGAGCTCAACCTGTGGCACTGACCGTCAGCATGCCCCAGCTCGGCGAGTCGGTCACCGAGGGGACCATCGCCCGCTGGCTCAAGCAGCCCGGCGAGCCGGTGGCCCGCTACGAGTCGATCGCCGAGGTGGCGAGCGACAAGGTCAACGCCGAGATCCCCGCCCCCGCCGACGGCACCTTCGGCGAGGTCATCGCCCCCGAGGGATCGGTGGTCAGCGTCGGACAGCCGATCTGCACCATCGAGCAGGGTGCTGGGGCCTCCGCCGAAGTTCCGGCAACCGCCCCGGTGGCACCCGTGGCGGAGCAGCCGGCAGCCCCCGTCCGGGAGGCTGCCTTTGAGACGGTGCCGGCCGTTCGGGAGGCCGCGCCGGCCCCGGCCGCACTAGCGTCTGCACCCGCCACTTTCCCCGTCGCGCCCGCGGCTTCGCCTGCCCCGGCCGCCGAGCCGGTCCCGTCCGCTCCCGCGATCTCGCCGGTGGCGACCGCCGCCGCCGCCGACGACGCCAACGGGGCCGCCCACCAGCACGTGACCCCCGCGGTGAGGATGCTCGCCCGCGAGCAGGACGTCGACCTCTCCCTGATCCAGGGGAGCGGCATCGGCGGCCGGGTCACCAAGAAGGACGTCCTCGACCACGTCCAGAGGCGGGACGAGGCCGCCCGTGCCGCCGGGCCGGCACCGTCTGCGGCACCGGCAGTCGCACTCGCGCCACAGTACCCAGCCCCGTCCGCCGCGCCGGTTGGCCTCATTCCGGCGGCAGCGGCTGTCCCCGCGGCGCCCGCCGCGGCGCTGACGTCACTCTCCGCGACGGCCGAGGATGGCGACCAGCTGCTGCCGATGACATCGGTTCGCCGGGCGATCGCCGAGCACATGGTCCGCAGCCGCCAGACCTCGCCCCACGCATGGCTGATGGTCGAGGTGGACATGTCCCGGGTGGTGCGGCTGCGCGAGGCGGGCAAGGCCGCTTTCCGCGAGCGCTACGGGATCTCCCTCACCTACCTGCCCTTCGTGGCCCGCGCGGTGGTCGAGGCGCTCCGGCGCCGGCCCACCTTCAACGCCCAGTGGAGCGAGGCCGGGCTGGTGCTCAAGCACGACATCAACCTTGGCATTGCCGTCGCTCTCGAGGAGAACCTGGTGGTGCCGGTGCTGCGCAACGCTGACCGCCTGAGCATCGCCGGCCTGGCCCAGGCGATGGCCGACCTCGGCAACCGCGCCCGCGCCAACCGGCTTAAGCTCGACGAGATCCAGGGTGGCACCTTCACCCTCAACAACACAGGCGCCTTGGGGGCCGTGATGACCCAGGCCATCATCAACCAGCCCCAGGCGGCGATTCTCACCATGGACGCGGTGGTCAAGCGTGCCGTCGTCGTCGACGACATGATCGCCATCCGGCCGATCATGAATCTCGGCATGAGCTTCGATCACCGGCTCAACGACGGACTGCAGGCGGCCCGCTTCCTCCAGGACGTCAGGGAGCAGCTCGAGGGGTTGGACGAGGGCGCTATCCTGCTCTGATGAGGCGCCGCGGCTGGCGGTGGTACGCCGGCCTGGTGATAACGGTCGTCCTGGTCCTCCTGGTGTTCTACCTGGTGGGGGTCGGTCGTTGAGCCGGCGTAGAGTGCCGGCGAGGTGATGGATCCACGCACGGGAGCACTCTGATGGAGATCGACCGTTCCGTCGCGATCGTCACCGGCGCCTCGTCGGGCATCGGCGCCGCCACCGCCCGCCTGCTCGCCGGTCGCGGAGCGCGCGTGGTGCTCGCCGCCCGCCGAGCCGACCGGCTGGAGGCCCTGGCCGCGGAGCTGCCCGGGGCCTTGGCCGTCCCCACCGACGTCACCGATCCGGCCCAGCTGGGGCACCTCGTGGAACGCTGCCTGGATGTCCACGGGCGGGTAGACATCCTGGTCAACAACGCCGGCCAGGGGCTGCACGTGCCCATCCTCGAGCTCAGGGCCGACGACCTCCGCGCCGTCTTCGAGCTGAACGTGATCGCTCCGCTGGTCGCCATGCAGGCGGTGGTCCCCTCGATGCGCGCCCAGGGCGGGGGCGCCATCGTCAACGTCAGCTCCGCGACCTCGCTGCGGCTCTTCCCCGGTCTGGGCGGCTACTCCGCCACCAAGGCGGCGCTCAACCTCCTCTCCCAGATCGGACGGATCGAGTTCGCTGATTCCCGCGTCGCCGTCTCCGTCGTCTACCCGTCGGTGACAGAAACCGAGTTCCACCAGAGCCTCCGTGCCGGGCACTTCGCCGGCGGGCCCCGGAGGTTCCCGGCCGACCCGCCCGAGCTGGTCGCCACGACCATCGCCTTCGCCATCGAGAGCGGCGAGGCCCACCTGATGGTGGGCGACCCGCCCCGGCCCGTTGTCCCGGGCAGCGACGACCCCTGGGCGGGCGGGCTCGCCCTGCCGATGCCGGCTCGCCCCGCCTGGGGCGGTGGCACGGCCGCGCAGACGGCGCCCCCCGATCAGGGGGCGGCGACGTGATCCTGGTCACCGCCGCTGCCGGGCGCACCGGCCGCAGCCTCATCCCCGCTCTGGTCCGGTGCGGGCACGCAGTGCGCGCCTTCGACGTCGCCCCGGGTGTGGAACGGCTCACCGACATCGGCGCGGCGGAGACGATAATGGGGGACATGCTCGACCCCCGCGCCGTGGCGGCTGCGGTCGACGGTGTCGAGGCCGTGATCCACATCGGACCGCCGATGCACCCGCGCGAGGCCGAGATGGGCCATGCGGTCGTCGTGGCCGCCCGGCGAGCCGGTGTCTCCCACTTCGTGCAGTTCTCCGTGACCCATCCACAGCTCGAGCCGCTGCTCAACCATCAGGCCAAGCTCGCGGTCGAGAGGATGGTGCTGCTCTCCCGGATCCCCTTCACCATCCTGCAGCCGATGCATTACATGCAGAACATCGACGTGAGGCGCGTTGTGGAGAGCGGTGTCCTGACTCAGCCGTACACGCTCGATACCCCGCTGGCGCATGTGGACCTCGAGGACGTCACCGAGGTGGCGGCGATGGTCGTCAACGACCCCAGGCACCACCACGCCATCTACGAGCTCTGCGGCGACGACTACGTCAACGCGCGCCAGCTTGCCGCCACCATCGCCACCATCTCAGGGCGCCCGGTGACTGCCGAGCAGGCGCCGGTGGCCCACACGTTCGTTGCCGGAGCACCGCCCGGTGCCGCGGATGCGCCGCCGACCGAGGAGGACGACTGGCGGCGCGACGCCAGGGGCCGGCTCTTCGACCACTACGGACGGTACGGCATCACCGGCAATCCCAACGTCCTCGGTTGGCTGCTCGGGCGGCCGCCGACCACTTTCGAGGAGTACGTCCAGCGCTCCCTCGGGTGATCAGTCCGGCTCCATGTGGGGGTACCGCCACTCGGTGGCGGGGACGAAGGTCTCCTTGAGCGATCGGGCCGACACCCAGCGCAGCAGGTTGAGCGCGGATCCGGCCTTGTCGTTGGTCCCGCTCTGGCGAGCCCCGCCGAAAGGCTGTTGGCCGACGACCGCCCCGGTCGGCTTGTCGTTGACGTAGAAGTTGCCCGCGGCGTGTCGGAGGGCGCGCATCCCGGTCTCGATCGCCCGCCGTTCGGTGGCGAAGATCGCGCCGGTCAGCCCGTACGGGGAGGTCTCGTCGACCAGCCGGAGCGCCGTTTCCCAGTCGCCGTCGTAGGGGTGCACGGTGAGGATGGGGCCGAACAGCTCCCGCTCCAGGAGCTCGTGATGGGGATCCTCGGTGGCGATGATCGTGGGCCGGACAAACCAGCCGGTGCTGGCATCGCAGGTGCCGCCGGCGACGATCTCGAGGGCAGGGTCCCGCGCGGCCGCCTTGAGCGCCGCCTCGTGCTTGCGGAAGGCACGTTCGTCGATGACCGCCCCCATGAAGTTCGCGAAGTCGGAGGGATCGCCCATCGGGATCGCCTCCGTCTCACGGGCGAGCGGCCCGCGCAGCTCCTCCCAGAGGCGGCGGGGGAGGTAGGCGCGGGAGGCCGCCGAGCACTTCTGACCCTGGTACTCGAAGGCGCCGCGGAGCAGGCCCACCAGCAGCGCCTCCGGTGAGGCGCTCTCGTGGGCGAGGACAAAGTCCTTGCCCCCGGTCTCACCGACGAGCCGCGGGTAGGTGTGGTAGGTGCCGAGGTTGCCTGCGACCTGGCGCCAGAGCCCCCGGAAGGTCTCGGTCGAGCCGGTGAAGTGGATCCCGGACAGGCTGGGATGGGAGATGGCGGTGTCGAGGGCACCGGCACCGTGGCCGGTCACCATGTTGATGACCCCGGGCGGCAGGCCGGCCGCCTCCAGCAGCTCGATGATGGTGCTCGCCGCCAGCATCGAGGTCACCGACGGCTTCCAGACCACCACGTTGCCCATCAGCGCAGGCGCCGTCGGCAGGTTGCCCGCGATCGAGGTGAAGTTGAATGGGGTGATCGCGACCACGAACCCCTCGAGGGGGCGCAGCTCGGTCCGGTTCCAGACCCCGGTCGGAGAGATCGGCTGATCCTCCCGGAGCCGGAAGGCGTAGTGGACGTTGAACCGCCAGAAGTCGATCAGCTCGCAGGCGGCGTCGATCTCGGCCTGCTGGACGGACTTGCTCTGACCGAGGATCGTCGCCGCGTTGAGCCGGTCGCGCCAGGGCCCGGAGAGCAGCTCGGCCGCACGGAGGAAGACCGAGGCACGCTCCTCGAGGGTGGCGTGTGACCAGTCACGGCCGGCGCGGAGGGCGGCGTCGACCGCGCTCTCCACATCCGCCGGCGTCGACTGGTGGCCGTGTCCCAGCTCCTGGGCGTGGCGGTGGGGGGCGCGCACCGCGAAGCCGGTCCCGGAGCCCTCAACTGGCAGGCCGTCGACGTGCATCGGCAGGGCCCGGGGTGACTTCTGGAGCCGGGCGAGGGCCTCCTGGAGGCGAGCCCGGTCCGCCGAGCCGGCCGGGTAGGTCCGGACGGGCTCGTTGACGGGGACACCGACGTTGGCCATCACGGGGGATTGTGCAACTTGGCGTTCGGGTGGCGGGGTGAGCCGAGCGCGGCTCTGCCGCCCCGGCGAGGGGCGGCGAGCCCCTGTGAGATGAGAGGGGCCCCCCGCGGCCTGCCGCGTGGGGTGCGGCGAGCCCCTGCGGGGAGAGGAGGGTCCTCCGCGCGTCCTGCCGGGTGGGGTAACGTGGCGCAAGGTCATGCAGCAGATCCCGCTCGTGCCCGTCGGCAGCCCGACCGCGCCCGCCCGGCCCACCGACCCACGGCCGACCTGGCAGCGGCTCCTCCCCGAGGGGGTGGATCGCCGCCCGCCGTGGCTCACGGTCAGAGCCCCCGTCGGTGCCGGGGTCACCGAGGTCTCGTCGCTGATGCGCGAGAAGCAGCTGGTCACCGTCTGCGAGGAGGCTCGTTGCCCCAACCTCGGCGAGTGCTGGAACTCCGGCACCGCCACCTTCATGATCCTGGGTGACACCTGCACTCGCGCCTGCGCCTTCTGCGCCGTGAAGAGCGGTCGCCGGGGCGGCGATGTCGACGCCGATGAGCCACGCAGGGTGGGGGAGGCGGTCGCCCTGATGGGGCTGCGCCATGCCGTGGTGACCTCCGTCGACCGCGACGACCTGCCCGACGGTGGTGCCGCGATCTTCGCCGCCACCATCCGGGAGATCCGGACCCGGTCGCCGGGGACGACCGTGGAGGTGCTCACCCCGGATTTCCAGGGCGACCTCGACGCGGTGCGGGCGGTGGTGGCCGAGGAGCCGGAGATCTTCAACCACAACATGGAGACGGTGGCCCGCCTCTATCCCAGGGTACGGCCCAAATCGGGGTATCGGCGATCTCTCTCCGTGCTCCGCGCCGCCAAGGAGATGGCACCCGGGTCGCGGACCAAGAGCGGGCTGATGGTCGGCCTGGGGGAGGACCTCCTGGAGGTGCACCGCCTGCTCCGCGACCTCCACGAGCACCAGGTGGAGATCGTCACCATCGGTCAGTACCTCCGTCCGTCGCTCAAGCACCACCCGCTGATCCGCTTCTGGCACCCGGATGAGTTCGCCGAGCTGAGGGCGTACGGCCTCGGCCTCGGCTTTGCCCACGTGGAGTCGGGGCCGCTCGTCCGCTCCAGCTATCACGCCGCCGGCCAGGTGGTGGCCGCCGCGGCGGTCTGACCGGTGGTGGGCGTCTCGCCGGTCGGGCGGCGAAGTGAGAGCCCGGGGCGGCCGGATCCGATCGCGGAAGTCTGCCGACCCCTGCGCCGGCTCTGGTTGGGAACCGTCCCCTATCGGGAGGCCTGGCAGCTGCAGCGACAGATGGCCGCCGCCCGCGCGGCGGGGGAGATCGACGACTGCGTCCTCCTCCTCGAGCACCCTCCCGTCTACACGGTGGGCCGAAATGCTGAGGACGGCCATCTGGGAGCTGGCCCCTCGGCCCTCCGCGAACTCGGAGCGGAATGCGTCGAGGTCGACCGGGGCGGTTCGGTCACCTTCCACGGCCCCGGCCAGCTGGTCGCCTACCCCATCGTCCGGCTCGCCGATGTTTTCCCCATCGCCGGCGCTCCAGGGCGGGGGGACGTGGTCGCCTACCTCCGGGCGCTGGAGGGCGCGCTCATCGCCACCGCCGGGCGCCACGGCGTCCTCGCCGTCCGCCGGGCCGGCTACACCGGCGCCTGGGTGGGCCCGAACAAGCTGGCCGCCATCGGGGTCAAGCTGGCGCGTGGGGTGACCCAGCACGGGGTCGCTCTCAACGTCTGCAATGACCTGGGCTGGTTCGCGCACGTGATCCCCTGCGGGATCGCCGATGCGGGGGTCACCTCGATGGCGCGGGAGGGCGCCGCCGGTCTCACCCCGGAGCTGGTGTCGGGCGACCTGGCAGCAGCGCTGGCGGAGGTACTCGGCGGCTCGCTGTCGGAGGCCGATCCCACCCTCCTCCGGATGGCCGCCGAGTTCTCGCCGATCCTGACGAGTTCCGAGTCAATGGGGACAAACCACTAGCCAAGCACGGTCAGCTTGGATACCATCGCACCTTGGAACGCCAAGCCACCCGGATGACTCCCTTCCCCACATCCCACCATCCACCGGGCAGGCGGCGCTCCAGGGAGCAGTCATGGCCACATTCGTCAGAAACCGCGTTCTCAACCAGCTGCAGTGGGCTCCCGAGACGGATACCTACCGTTCTCGCCGGCGAGAGGTCCTCTGCGAGCTCGACGGGCTGCTGATCGAGATCGAGGAGATGAACCTCCGCGGCCAGCCGCTGCCGCCGCGGGTCACGGCCCAGCTCCGCCGCCGCGGGGTGGCGGTCTCCCCCGAGGCCACCTCCGCCGACCTGGTTGAGGCGATCTTCGCCGCCCAGGAGCGCTTCATGCGCCAGCCGCTCGGCGG
>PLNE01000099.1 GCA_003141695.1 Candidatus Dormiibacterota bacterium | reverse complement strand
GCCTGGGAGAGCCGGTCCATGGCGCCGGCGATCCGCTCGAAGGCGTGCGCGTCCGCCTGGCCGGTGCTGATCAGGTAGGCGTCGACCTTGGCCTCGCTGCAGATGAGCCGCTGCACCAGCGCCTGCTTGCTCATCTCCAGGGAGAAGATCACCACCCGCCGCTCGGCGAGCACCGCCGCGTTGCGGGCGATGTTGAGGGCGAACGAGGTCTTGCCGACGGACGGCCTGGCCGCCAGGATGATCAGCTCGCCGGGCTGGAGGCCCTGGGTCACCGCATCCAGCCGGCTGTAGTTGGTGGGCACGCCGTGCACAATCTGCCGGCTCTGGGCCCGGCTTTCCATCAGCTCCCAGGTCTCGGTGAGCATCTGGGCGATGTGGCTGATCTCCATGCTCCGCCGGGAGTCGGCGATGGAGAAGATCCGCCGCTCTGCGGTGTCGAGGATGTCGTCGGTTCTCTGGCCGGCGTCGAAGCCGAGCTGGGCCATCTCCCCGGCCGCGCCGATGAGGCGGCGGCGCATCGAGTGGTCGACGACGATCTGCGCGTAGTGCGGCACCGAAGCGGCGGTGGGCATCTTCTGACTCAGCTCCGCCAGGTACTCGATCCCGCCACTCCGTGCCAGGCTCCCGTCGCGTTCCAGCTGCACCTTGAGGGTGAGGACGTCGACCGGTTCACCGCGATCGGAGAGCGCCAGCGCGGCGCGGAAGATGTGGCCGTGGCGCTCCGCGTAGAAGTCGCCGGGGTCCAGGAAGTCGCGCACCGCAAGGATGGCGTCGGCGTCGATCAGCAGGCAGCCGAGCACCGCCTGTTCGGCATCGAGGTCATGGGGCAGGACGCGCCCCGACGGCACGGCCGGCCCGAGCGCCGCCGACCCCCGCAATTCCTGCGGAGGCGTGCTCACTTCGCGGCGACGACGATCCGGAGGGTTTCGGTGACCTCAGGGTGGAGCTCGATCTCCACCTCGTGGGGGCCCAGGGACTTGATCGGCGGCTCGACCGCGATCTTTCGCTTGTCGATCTCGAGGCCGGCCTCTCGCTTGAGCTGCTGCGCGATGTCGGCGTTGGTCACCGAGCCGAACAGCCGGCCCGCCTCGCCTGTCTTGGCGTAGATGGTGACGGTGAGCTTGCGCAGCCGGGCGCTCACCTCGCGGGCGTCATGCAGCGCCTTCTCGGCGCGGCGGCGGGTCGCCTCCTCGCGCTGGCGGATCTGCTCCACCATCTTGTCGTCGGCGGGCACCGCCAGTCCCTGAGGGAGCAGGTAGTTGCGGGCAAAGCCCGGTGCGACCTCCTTCACCTCTCCGGCGTGGGCCGTCCCGGCGACCTCCTTGAGGAAATAGACCTTCATGCGACCTCGCCCCTTCGTGCAAGCGCCTGCTCGGCGCCGTTCTTCTCTGTCTCGGTTTCGAGTTCGATGGTCCGGACTGTTCCGGCCGAGTCGTCAGGCTCGGGCCGCAGCCTGTGCCAGATCACCTTGGCCAGCCGCTCCCCGGCGCGGACGTCGTCGTCGAAGCGGCTCCGCCGCTCGGAGATGAGTCGCTCCTGCTCGGCCACCACCTCGGGCGGGCAGACGGCGATGAAGACCCGGAGGGCGACCATGGCGACGGCGAGCGAGTCCAGCTCGCCCACCAGCGGGATCTCCTCGGGCAGGTCGATGACGGGGGTGACGACGAGACCCAGCGCGGCGAGGATGCCCGCCTTGGGGGCGATGGGCACGCGGGGGTCGCGGATCAGGCAGTAGGCGAGCCGGATCTGCCGGGGAAGGTCGTGGAAGAGGTTCTTGAACCAGCGCAGCCGGTTGAACATGGCCGACCGATTCTACGCGCCGCCCGCCCTCTCCCCGGGCGCCGCCGCCCTGGGGGATGATGGCCGCGCAGTGGACGTGGAGATTCGGCGCACGGCACCGGGCGACGCGGAGGACTTCGTCGAGGTGCTGTCCGCCGCCTTTGGGCAGCGCCCCTCCCCGGACCGGTTCGCGGCGGACGTCGCCGACATTGCCGCCGTCCGTGGCTGGCACGCCCTCGCCGACGGCCGCCTGGTCGGGGTGGCAGGGCTTCTCGACCTCCGGCTGACCCTGCCGGGAGGGAGCCGGCTGCAGATCGCGGGCGTCACCGAGGTCGGAGTTCTCCCCACTCACCGCCGCCAGGGGGTGCTGAGCAGGCTGATGACGGCGCTGCTCGACGACGCCCGCGAGCGCGGGGACCCCGCCGCCGGCCTGATTGCCAGCGAGGCGCCGATCTATGGTCGCTTTGGCTTTGGGGCCGCGGACCGGGTCGCCCGGGTGGAGGTCGAGACCGGAGACGCTTCTCTTGGCGAGCCGCCCCATGAGGAAGGCAGGTTGGAGATTGCCGACCTCGCGACCGCCCAGGCGGAGCTCCCCGGCCTGCACGAGCGGGTCTGCGCCGTGCGCAACGGGATGGTCAGCCTTCCCCTCTTCCGCTCTCGCCGCCGGTACCGCGACGCCGAAAGCGAGGTCGGCGGCTTCGGGGCGACGCGCTTCACCCTTCACCGCGACGCGGCGGGCGCGGTGGACGGCCTGCTCGGATACCGGACCAAGCTGGACTGGACGTGGAGCACCGGTCCCCGCGGCGATCTCCAGGTGGAGGAGTTGTGGGCCAGCACGCAGGAAGCCGAGGCATCCCTCTGGCGCTTCTGCCTGCAGCACGATCTCATGAGGCGCGTGACTGCGAACTGGCGTCCCTCGGACGAGGCGTTCGCCGTCCGTCTCGCCAATCCCCGCGCATGGCGGCAGACCCTGAGTGACGGCCTTTGGCTGCGCCCCCTCGACCCGGCGGCGCTGCTCTCGGCTCGCCGGTACGGCCGGGAGGACGGCCTGGTCATCGAGGTCTACGAACCCGAGGGCGCGGCGGCGCGGTTCCGCCTCGAGGGGGGGCTGGAGGGAGCCATCTGCGTTCCATCCTCCGCCTCTCCCGACCTGAGCCTCGGCCTCGCCGTCCTCGGTTCCGTTTGCCTGGGGGACGCGCCGCTCGAGCGCCTCCATCGCGCTGGAAAGGTGGAGGAGGTCACCCCCGGCGCCGTAGCCCGGGCCACCGCGATGTTCCGCTGGTCGCCCGCCCCCTGGTCGGGCGGCTTCTTCTGAGGTCGATCCACTTCTGAGGGTCGATCCGTGCGCGCCCGGCTCGGGCTCGAGCCGTCCGGGCCAACGACCCCATCCGCCGCGGCTCGAGTAGGTTCGCCCCGCTGGGACCGGGCTCAGTCGCCCTGCAGCAGCTCGGGATGTTCCTTCACGAAGGCGCGAGCCGCTTCGGGCTCGTCCCCCGGCATCTCGCCGTCCAGGATGGCGTCGAGCAACGCCCTCTGAGCCCGGCCCACCCACGGCCCGGGGGCGCGACCGGCCAGGCGCATCAGCTCGTGGCCGTCGAGGGGCGGTCGCAGGCGCGACACCTGGCTGCCGGCGTCGAGACGGGCGGCCCGCTGCTCCAGCTCGTCGATCGCCTCCACGTCCGGGTAGGCGGAGGCTCGGGTGTCGGCCCGCGCCAGGTCGAGCAGCCGTGGCCGCAGCTCCCCTGCGGTGCGGATGAATCGCCGCACCGCACCGTCCCCCACCTCACCCGGCCGGTATTGGATCGGCCACATGTGGTGGAGTACGAGGGCGCCCACCTGATCGATCTCCTCCCCGCTGAAGCGGAGCCGGCCCATCGCCGCCGCGGCAATCTCGGCTCCCGCACGCGGATGGTCATAGAAGGTGTGCCGCCCGTCGGCGGCCAGGGCGTGGGTTCGGGGCTTGCCCGAGTCGTGGAAGAGGCAGCCGAGCCGGGTCACTAGGTCGCGGGGCGCCAGCTCCACGGCGCGCGCGCTGTGTTCCCAGACGTCGTAGAGGTGCCAGCCTCCCTGCTCCACCCCCACCATGGGGATCAATTCGGGGACGGACACCTCCAAGAGGCCGGTGCTCCGGAGCACTTCCAGCCCCTCGCGGGGGTGCGGGGAGACCAGCAGGCGGCTGAGCTCGTCGCGCACCCGCTCCCCGGAGAGGATGGAGGCGCGGTGGGCCATCGCCCGCATCGACTCCTCGAGACCGTCGGCGAGGCGGAAGCCGAGCTGAGCGACGAACCTGGCCGCCCGGAACATCCGGAGCGGGTCCTCGGAGAAGGTGTCGGCGGGATCGAGCGGGGTGCGGAGGATGCTGTCCCGGAGGTCTTCCAGCCCCCGGCCGGTGAGGTCGAGCACCCGGCCGTCGAGCGTCTCAGCGAGCGCGTTGATGGTGAAGTCGCGGCGCGCGATGTCCTCCTCGAGGCTCCCCGGGCGGACGTCCGGCTTGCGAGACTCCGGGTCGTAGCGCTCGGCGCGCGCCTGGACGACCTCGACGATGAACTCCCCTCCACGGACCTGCGCCGTGGCGAAGCGCTCAAAGACGGCGGGTCGCGCCCAGCCGAGCTGCGCCGCCACTCGCTCCAGGAGAGGCACCCCGTCAGTCCCCACCACCACCACGTCGATGTCCTTGCTCTCCCGTCCGAGCAGCCGGTCCCGGACGAATCCCCCGACCAGGAAGGCCTCGATCCCCAGCTCGGCGGCCGAGAGCCGGATCACCTCCAGGAGCCGGGGCAGATCGAGTCGCGGAGCCACGGGGCGCAGGCGGGCCGGCATGAGGCTGGAGTGTAGAGGCGTCAGCGCCCGCCGGCAGAGGGCGGGCCCACCCTGACGGACCAGGCGCCTCGAACGGAGGCGCGGATGTCGGGACTAGACGGAGCGGCCGACGAAGCCGGCGAGGCGGTCGAGCGCCGGGGCGTCCGCCGGCACAGGCTGCTGGACCCCGAACCCGCGGGGGTCACGGGGCCGGTCGGCGAGTGTCAGGTGCAGGCTGGCGAGGGTCTGCTCGGCGATGGCCTCCGGGAAGGCCGGGGTCTGGCCCGTGGCCCGGGCGAGGTCCCAGCCGTGGATCAGTCCCTCGCTGGTCCGCATCAGGATGACGAAGTCGCCGCTCCGTTCGCCGAGGGGCGTCATGTAAGTGGCGTCCGGGAAGTCGGGGTCGGAGAAGACCCGGAGGAGCTGCCGCCCGGACTCGCGGAAGGTCTCCACCGGGTCGTCATCCGCTGCCGGTGCGACCCGGGCCCGGAGCTGGAGGAGGCCCTCCATCCCCTCGGGCCGCTCACCGCTTGCGAGGGCCGCGAACATCCGGTTTCCGGAGGTCACGTGGTCCAGCAGCTGGCGGACGTCCCACTCGGCGCACGGGGTGGGGCCGTTCCACTGCTCGGGGCGGACGCCCTCGGCGAGAAGGGTGAGGGCGGCGAGGACTCGGTCGAAGTCGGCGAGGGCGATGGCGGTTGCGGGCATGCACCGCATGGTACGAGGGTCTCAGGCGCCGAGCGCGGCCGCCATCGGACCCGGATCGCTCTCACGGTGGCGCCGGAGCATCGCTGCCCCGATCAGTCCGGCCGCAGCGGTGAAGACCGCCGCGGCCAGGAAGATGGTGCGCAGCTCATCGAGGAGCGCGTGCTGGGAGAGGGCGTTGTAGGCGGCGCAGCTGAGCGGGTGCCCGGGGCAGAGGATCGCCGGCGAAGGGATGGTGGCCGCCTCCTGGTAGTAGCGGTGCAGTCCGATGGCCGTGAGCAGGGAGATCCCGACCAGCATCCCGACCATGCGGGCCACCACCACCAGGGCTGCGGCGAGCCCGTGCCGGGCGGCGGCGACTGCCCCGAGGATGGCGGCATTGATGGGGGCGATGGCGAGCCCGAAGCCGAGACCGCAGCCCACCAGCACCGGGTCGCTGACCCGCAGGCCAGAGCCCAAGGAGCTGGCGGTCCACCCGCCCATCAGGACAAACATGGCGGTGGTCAGGGCCATCCCGAGCAGCGTGGTCACCCGGTAGCCGAGCCGCTCGCAGAGGAAACCGCCGAGCACCGCGCCGACCGGCACCGCCGCCAGCAGCCGGAGCAGCACCAGGGCGGCCCCGAGCTGCGAGCCGTACGCCGTGGCCCGGGCAAAGATGGGGACGTCCACCAGAGCCGCCATCAGCCCGGCGCCGATTGCCAGGTTGCAGAGCAGGGCGCCGGCGGCGGCGGGGTCCCGGAGCTGCCGGAGTGGCACCAGAGCGGCGGGCGCACGGGTCTCGCGGATGGCGAGGGCGATGGCCGCCACCAGGGCGGCGGGCAGCAGTACCGCGGCGGCCGGCGCGACCAGGCCCTGGCTCGGGTCGGCGGCGGAGAAGCTGATCACCACGAAGGCGAGCACCAAGGCGAGCAGGGCACCGCCCAGGCCATCAACCTGCTCCCAGATCTGGGGTACACGCCGCAGGCGGAGGAGACGCGGCGCGTCCGTCGCCCCTGACAACCCCCACGCGAGGGAGAGAACGGCAGCCACCAGCGCCACCAGGGCGAGCGGCGTGGCCCACGCCGAGCCTCCGATGAGGGGAGCCCAGAGGACGCCCCACACCTCGCTCCCGGCGAGGGGCCCAGGAGCGCCCACCGCCAGTCCCCCGGCGACGATGGCTGCGCCGAGCAGGAGCATCCCGGGAAGGTCCGCCGTCCGCCCGGATCCGGCGCGGGTCGCCGCCGCCTGTCCGGGGGCGCGCGGGCTGGCCTCGACCGGGGCGCCGGCCGGTTCGACCGGCAAGCTCCCCGCCGCCGGGCGCGCGAGCAGGAAACCGGTGGCGAGAAGGGCGGCGAGGGGCAGATTGAGCCAGAAGATCAGCCTCCACGTGGAGAAGGTGAGGATCGCGGCCCCGTAGAGCGGACCGAGCACCGAGCCCAGCTCCTGGACCCCGCCGACCACGCCCAGGGGGATGCCGCGGCGTCCGGCCGGCCAGAGGTCGGCGACGATGGCGAGGGTGACCGGGACCAGGCCGCCGCCGCCGACCCCCTGGAGGGCCCGCCCCACCACTGCGCCGGTGAGGTCCTGGGCCGACGCCGTGACCAGCGACCCGAAGGCGAACACCAGAAGGCATCCGGCGAAGACNNTCGCCCATGATCGAGGGGAGGGCGAGCACCACCACGTAGGTGTCGGCCGCCGCCAGCAGTACGCCGGCGGCCGCGAAGCCCAGCCGCCGGCCCGAGCCGGGCGGTGCCTGCGCCCGGTATCGGTCCCCGCCGCGGCCGCTCATCTCCTCGGCGCCGCCGGTCCCCCCGTCATCGATCGGACCGTCCACGTCGTCAGGGCGTGGGCGGAGGGCTCACGCTCACGTTCTCGCCATAGTTGTCGAGAACAAGGTGGAACGTGCTCTGGTGGCCCGCCTCGAAGATGGGGCCGGTCAGATCGACCTCCCGGACCTGGTAGCTGGCGGTGTCGATGGAGAAGACCGCGGAGACGGGCTTGCTGGGGTCGTCATCCACCAGCAGCGAGGCGATCAGGTTGCCGGGCAGGGTGGCGTCGACCTGCTGGAGCGACTCGCCATTGAGCCGCACCGAGGAGCCGACGCTCGGCTGCTGGGCCGAGGTCAGCAGGGTGGAGATCCCGGTGTTGGGATCGAGCAGACGGCCGGGGTCTCCGAACCCGTACTTCGACGGGCTCGCCGTCTGGAAGTCATCACTGAAGGGGAGCTGGACGTAGAACTTGCCCCCGGCGGAGATGACCTTGATCTGAAGGGGGAATCCCGCCTCCTCGACCGTGAGCGTTCCCGTGAATCCGTCGGGGCGCACCGCATCTCCCTCGGCGGCGGTCAGCTCGATCCCGGTGCCCGCCGTGTCCTGGCTGGTCAGCTGGATGTGAAAGGCGCTGGTCTGGTCAAAGGTCGTCTTGGCGCGCTGCAGCAGAGTGGCGGCGGAGGGCCCGGTGTAGCCACAGCCGGCGATGAGCGCGGACAGCCCGACCACGGCGGCGAGACCTCGGCGATTGATGATCGAGCCCTCCCTGCGACGAGACCCCATCGGCCGCCGAGTATGACCGACCGGGGCGCTATCGTGGCAGGCCATGTCCACTCTGAACCGGCAGCGGGACCCGGCCCTGCGGCTCGTATCGCTGCTGCTCCTGCTATCCGCTCTCGGCAGCCTGGTCCTCAGCATGGTGAGGATCTCCTTCTCGCCCGTCTTCATCGCCGAGCTCCAGCGGTTCCCCGGCCTGGGGACGCTGCCAACCGCATGTGTCAATGGTGGCATCGCCTCCTACAGCGGTCTCTCCCTCGCCACCGGCGGGGCTCCGACGGTCAATGCCGCCTGCCTGAGCCGGATCCAGGACGCCGCCCAGGCCAGCCTGGGTGTCCAGCCCCTGGTCCTGGTGGCCGTGCTCGCCATCCTCGGAGCGGTGGGCGTCACCGTCTGGGGAATGCGCTGGCACCGGCTGACGAGCGGAGTGCTCAGCATCTGCGCGACCGTCCTGCTGGTCGTGGACGCGCCGAATCTCGCCCAGGTCTTTGCCGGCCATTTCGGCCACGGAGCGTCGGCGGTCACCAGCGGACCGGATACCGGGCTGTGGGTCGTCGACGGGCTGCTCCTCCTCAGCGTGCTGGCCCAACTCACGTCGGCCGCGGTGGCCGGGGCGCGGAATGCGCTGGCGCCCCTCGAGGAGCTGGCCGACACCGGCCACCGCTGACCGTCGCCGCCGGGAGGCTAGGCTCCGGCCAGCTCCCGCAACAGGCTCACCTGCCGGATGTCCGGCCCCTTCCGCTCGTCCCCGGGGACCTCGAGGACCCAGGGGACGCGCCGCAGCCGGGGGTCGCCGAGCAGGTTCCGGAAACCCGCCGCACCGATCTCCCCCTCCCCGATGTTGGCGTGGCGGTCGGCATTGCTGCCCAGCGCCCGCGCCGAGTCGTTGGCGTGGACCAGGCCCAGCCGCTCGAAACCGATCAGCCGGTCGAACTCATCCAGAGTCCGTGCGACACCGCTCACGTCGCGAACGTCGTATCCGCTCGCGAAGGCGTGCTGGGTGTCGAGGCAGACCCCGACCCGGTCGGAGGCGGCGGCCTCGACGATGCGCGCGACCTCCTCGAAACTGCGACCCACGCATCCCCCCGAGCCGGCGCTGTTCTCCACCAGCAGCCTGGCCCGCCCGGGCGGGCTGCGGTCGATCACCTCCCGGATCGCCGCCGCCACCTGGCCGAGCACGGTGTCGAAGCCCGCCCCCAGGTGGGACCCGGGATGGAAGACGACCCCCTCGGCGTCGAGGGAGGCCGCCACCTCCATGTAGTGGACCAATGAGGTCACCGACGATCGGAGCAGCGCCTCCTTGGGCGACGCGAGGTTGATCAGGTAGACGGCGTGCAGGTAATGGCCGCGCAGCCCGGAGGCCGCGTACTTCCGCAGGTAGAGGTCGCGATCCGCATCCTCGAGGCGGAGCGGCCGCCACATCTGAGCCGGGGTCGGGTGGGTCTGGATGACCTCCGCTCCGATCGCCAGCGCGTTGTCCACGGCCGTGTGGATACCGCCCCGTGCCGCCACGTGGGCGCCGATCAGCATGGGGGCGATTCTCGCAAGGCTGGGATCGGGCTCAGGGCGCGACCAGCAGCTTCACCGCCAATCCGATCCCGACCGCCGCCACCCCGTAGCGGAGGGCGAGCGGCGGGATGCGCCGGCCGACCATGGCGCCGAGCGCGCCGCCCACCACGGTGCCCGCCGCGAGCACGAGGGCGTCCAGCCAGTGGACGGGCCCGAAGATCGCGAAGCCGATGGCCGCGATGGCGTTGACGGTCGTGGTGCAGACCACCTTGGCCGCATTGAGCCGCTGCAGGGTGTCCTGGATGAAGAGGCCGAGGATGGCAAGGAGCATCACGCCGAGCGCGGCTCCGAAGTAGGCGCCGTACACCCCTCCGAGCACCAGCCCACCGCGGAACACCAGGGACCTCTCCCCGGCGTGCGCTCCGATCAGCCGCGCCAGCAGGGGCTGGAAGAGGAGGGCGAGGCAGCCCAGGATGATCAGCCAGGGCACCACCCGGGTGAAGACGCCCGGTGAGGTCCGGAGCAGCAGCACCGTCCCGATCAGCCCGCCGATCGACATCGGCACCAGCAGGCGGCCGATGCGGCGCCCCTGCCCCGCCAGCTCGGCGCGGTACCCGTGACTCCCGGTCAGCAGGCCGGGGACCAGCCCGACCGTGTTGGTCACGTTGGCGGCGAGCGGGCTCAGGCCGGCGCCCAGCAGCGCCGGGTAGCTGAGCAGCGAGCCACCCCCGCCGACGGTGTTGGCGATGCCGGCGAGCACGCCGGCACCGGCGACGAACCCGGCCTCGAGTCCGGTCATCCTGGTCCGCGGTCCTTCCAGCCGGTCACGGTCGAATCTTCGCAACTGCGGGGGCTCCGCGCGCCGGGCCCCTCCGGCGCTCGCTGTGACCTGCTGACCCGGTGGCGCTACGCGGCCGTCTCCGCGGGGACCCGCTCGGCCGATTCCGTGGCGAGTTGCATGGCCGCCGACTCCGTGACGCGCACGGGGGTGGCGGGCGGGGACGCGGCGTCGAGGCTGAGGCCGCTCTTCTCCGGGAGCACCTGGGTGAGGAGCGCCCCCGCGACCCCCACGCCCGAGCAGAGGATCAGCACTCCGCCCAGGCCCAGCGCCGAGCTGAGCACGGGGAAGAGGAAGACGCCGAGGAACGCACCCAGCTTTCCCACCCCCGCCGCGATGCCGTGGCCGGTCGTCCGCTCCCCGACCCCGAACACCTCGGTCGGGATCAGGAAGGTGGTCACGTTGGGCCCGAACTCGGTGAAGAAGTAGCTGATCCCGTAGATGAGGAGGAAGGGGACGATGACGTGGGTCAGCCCCGGGATGAAGCCGATCAGCCCGAAGCAGACGGCCATGGCCAGGAAACCGATCCACTGTAGCCGGCGATGGCCGACTCGGTCGACGTTGAGGACGGCGCAGGCATATCCCGGGACCGCGAAGAGGGCAAAGAGCATTAGGGTCCACGCCGTCGACTGGAGAAGGCTGGCCCCGGGCGCCACCCCCCGGAGGATGACCGGGGCGGAGATGGTGTTCCCGTAGTAGACGTAGTCGAGGAGGAACCAGGAGCCCGCGGTGCCGAGGATGAGGAGCAGCGATTTCCGGTCGGTGAGGAAGGTGCGCAGGCTGGTGCGCCCCGAGCCGCCGGCTGCCGCGTCGGCCCGCACCACGCCAAGGGTGTATTTCTCCATGGAGGCGCGGGCCTCGCTCTCGCGGCCCTGGACCTGGGCGGCGAAGCGCGGCGACTCCGGCGTCTTGATCCGCAGGTAGAGGACGCTGAGCGCCGGGAGGGCACCGAGCCCCAGCATCAGCCGCCAGGCCAGCTCGTGGTTCATCCCCGACGCCAGCAGTGCGAGTGCCACCACCGGGCCGACGATCAGCCCGGCCGCCTGGGACGAGAAGACGAGGGAGACCAGCAGACCCCGGCGCTGGCGGTTGGCGTATTCGCTCGCCATCACCGCGCTCACCGGGTAGTCGCCGCCGATCCCGATGCCGAGGACAAAGCGGAAGGCGACCAGCCAGAGATAGCCGGGAGCCAGCGCCGTGGCGAGGGCGCCGAAGGCCATGATCGCCGCCACCAGCCCGTACACCCGGGTGCGTCCCAGGATGTCGGCGATCCGGCCGAAGACGATGGCGCCGACCAGGGTGGCGAGGAGGGTGGCCCCACCCAGGAAGCTGGTCTGGACGGCGGAGAGGTGCCACTCGCCCTTGATGAGGACGAGGGCGACGCCGATGATGAAGAGGTCATACGCATCGGTGAAGAAGCCCATCGCGGCGGTGAACGCCGCCTTGAGGTGGAAGAGGCTCAGCGGCGCCTCGTCGAGTGCCTCGCCGAGGGTCCGCTGAGAACTCGTTGAGCTGACCGTGCTGCCGTCCACGTGGTGCTCCATACTCTTCCGGGTTAGGGCTCGGTTAAAGAATGGCAAACGCAGGATTAAGATGTCTTTAACGGCGGCGGATTCCTCGGGCTCCGGGGCGGATCAGGTTCTGGCGGAGGTCTGGCAGCTCGCCTCCAAGGTCGAGGCCCAGCTGGCCGAGGCACTCCGAACCCTCGCCGACTCCGACCTGGAGGGCGCCGACGTGGTGGTCCAGGCCGACCTCGAGGTCAATCGGCTCCGCTACCTGATCGAGGAGCGGGTCACCGCCGAGCTGGCCCCCGGGCTCGACGAGGAGCGGCTCCACCTTCTCATCGCCGTCCTCTACGTCATCGCCGACCTGGAGCGGATCGGCGACCACGCGGAGGGCATCGCCAAGGTGGCCCTGATGCTGGGCCGCCCGCCGATGCGCTCCCTGCCGGCGAGCGTCCTGCAGCTGGGGGCGATGGTCCGGGCGATGCTCTCGGCCGGTGTCCGGGTGCTCCGCGAGCGGGATGTCGAGGGCGCCCGGCTGCTGGTCGGGGACGACGACCCCATCGACCGTCTGTACGACGACATCTACGGCGAGATGATCGCCACCATGACCGCCGAGCCGGACACCGTCGTGCCCTGCACCTACCAGCTGTGGGCGACCCACAACCTGGAGCGGATCGCCGACCGGGTCACCAATCTCTGCGAGCGCACGGTCTACCTGGGCACCGGTCGGATCGAAGACCTCAACGTCTCGACCTATTGACCTCATTGGTCTGAGGGCTCATCAGTGCCCACCGTTCTCCTGATCGACGTACCCGCGTCGCGTGCCCTCGGTCTCGAGGAGCGCCTCGCCGTCGACGGGTGCCTGGTGCGCCGGGCCAGCGGCTGGCCCGCCGACGGTCTCGACGCCACCGAGGTGGACGTGGTGCTCGCGCACACGGCAAACCCGGCAGCCCTCGCCCTGGCGCTCCGCCGGCTGAGCCGGGCGCCCCTCGTCATGGTCACCGACGCGGCGCCGACCGACCGGGTGGCCGCGCTCACCTGCGGCGCCGACGTCTGCCTGGCCGAGACCGAGGCCGACCCCGTCGTCGAGGCACACGTCATGTCCCTGCTCCGCCGGTGGCAGCCCCGTGTCCGCCACCAGCTGGAGACGGTCCAGGTCGGCGAGCTGTTCCTCGACCCGCCGGGGCGCCGGGCCCAGGTGGCGGGTGAGGATCTCGAGCTCCGGCCTCGCGAGTTCGACCTCCTGGTCGCCCTGGCCCGTTCCACGGGGCGCGCCTTCCGCCGCCACGAGCTGCTCGACCAGGTGTGGGGCCCCCGCTTCACCGGCGGCGTCAACACCGTGGACGTCCACATCTCCTGGCTGCGCCAGAAGCTGCCGGTGGCGGCGCGCGTCCGGATCACCACTCTCCGCGGGGTCGGCTACCGGTTGGACGAGCTGAGCCGGCTGGCGCCGGCGACGCCCGCTGAGCCCACCTCCGCCAACGGAGGCGCTGCCCCGGCCGATGGCAACCTCCCCGGGGAGACCGGCGCCTCGCCGTCCGAGGCGGCGGCCGCGCCACCCGAGACCACGGCCGCGCCCTCTGCGAACGCGGCGCATCCATCCGCCAACGGAGCCGTCCCACCGGGGGACGCCGCCCTGCCACCGGGGAACGCCGCCCTGCCGTCCGAGAGCACGGACCCGACACCGGCCGCCTGATCCCTCTCCGGGCACCGGCCGGCGGCATCGCGCCTGGGCGGACCGTCACCATGCGCTCCGCCGTGCTCTACGTCCTCGTGCTCACCGCCGTCACCGCCGTCTGGGGGTGGACGTTCGTCGTCGTCAAGGACTCGATCGCCAGCTACCCGGTGGCCACCTTTCTCGCACTCCGGTTCGGCCTGGCCGTGCTGGTGCTGCTCCTCCTCTCCCGGCGCCTCCCCAGCCGCCGCGCGCTCCTCAGGGGGAGCGTCATCGGCCTGGCCGTCGCCGCCGGGTACGCCTTCCAGACCTATGGCCTCAAGGGGACCGCCCCCGGTACCGCCGGGCTGATCACCGGCCTCTTCGTCGTCTTCACGCCGGTGATCGACCACTTTTTCGGGGCGAAGATCGCCCCGCGGACCGCGGTGGCCGTGGCGGTCGCCCTGATCGGGACCGGGCTTCTCGCCGGCGGCGATCCCAGCGTGAACGTGGGGTTGAGCGACCTGCTCATGCTCCTCGGGGCGGTCGCCTTCGCGGTCCAGGTGGTGCTGCTCTCGCACCGCGGCCCGGGCATCCGCTCCATGGATCTCGCGTTCCTGCAGATGGCCGTGTGCTTCGTCGTCTTCACGGCGGCCGGTGCCCCCTCGATCGCCCCCCCGACCGGTGTCGTCTGGTTCGGCGTCGTCATCACCGGGGTCTTCGCGAGCGCTCTGGCCTTCCCCCTGCAGGCCTGGGCCCAGACCAAGATGAGCGCCACCCGCGCCGCCCTGATCATGGCGATGGAGCCCGCCTGGGCACTCCTCTTCGCGGTGCTCCTCGCCGGCCAGCATCTCAACCTGGTCCAGGGATTGGGTGCGGTCCTGCTGCTGGGAGCGGTGGTCGGCCACGAGGCGCTACCCCAACTGGCGGCGGCGCGGCGATCCTCGGCTTGAGAGGTCCGAGAACGGCCCGGGCGCAGCCGGCAAGGGGAGGTGGGAGCCGGGCTGCGCTGCGGGCCGTGGGGATGGGGACGCCTTCCTGCCGACTCTCCCCGGGTGGGCGGGTGTCGCAGCGCGAACCTGCGGCGACCGTCGCCCCCAGTGTGTGGGCTCCGCGCGGACATCCCACGGACAAGCGGCCCGCAGCCCTCGCCGGGCGCTCGTCAGGGTTCGACTGGCGCGCCCCTGACGACGCCGGCCCCGTCGAGGGCGATCAGCCGTCGGAGCCCGCCCACGGCGGTGTCGATGGCGGCGTCGATGGGGAGCCGGCTCGGATCCGGCAACCCGGTGACACCACCGGAGGCGCTGTCGATGACCGCGAGCACGGCCCCCGCCCGCACCCGGCGCACGGCGGCGACGGTGAGCAGGGTGGCCGTCTCCATCTCCGCCGCCAGGCAGCCGGCGCGGGCCCAGGCGTCCCAACGGGCCCGGATGATCCCCTCCATCGGGAAGGTCTCGGGCGCCATCTCCGCGTAGAAGGCGTCGTTGGTGAGCACGATGCCGACCCGGAAGCGGTGGCCGGCCGCCCCCGCCTCTGCGCGGAGGGCCTGCACCACGTCGATGTCGGCGACGGCGGGGAAGCCGGGCGGGGCGTAGTGGTCCGGGGTGCCGTCGCCGCGCGCCGCCGCCTGCGCCACCACCAGGTCACCGAAGCGCAGCCCGGGGTCGAGGGCACCACAGCTCCCGATCCGCACCAGGGTTCGGGCTCCGACCCGGACCAGCTCCTCCACCGCGATGGCGGTCGAGGGGCCCCCGATCCCGGTGGAGGTGACGCTGACCGTGACCCCGTCCAGTTTCCCGGTGTAGGTGATGTACTCGCGGTTGGCGGCCACCTGCCGGGCGCCGTCCAGGTGCGCCGCGATTCGCGCGCACCGCCCTGGATCGCCGGGGAGCAGCACGTACTCGCCGATCTCGCCGGCCTCCACCTGGAGGTGGTACTGCCGATTGCCCACGATCGGCGAAATGTACCAGGGCTGACCCCCTCTCTCCGCGTACCATCCCGGCCATGCCCACCTCTCGCCGGATCGCCGTCGGCAGCGACACTCGCCATCCCATCCCCGACGCCATCGCCGGCTGGCTGGAGGAGGGCGGGTTCGCGGTGATCCGATGCGGCGCCGTGGACGCCGCCGACACGCCCTGGCCCGAGGCGGCCGAGCAGGTGGCGCGGCTGGTCGCCCAAGGGGTGGCTGAGGCCGGTGTCGTCTGCTGCTGGACCGGGACCGGGGTCAGCATCGCCGCCAACAAGGTTCCCGGCATCCGCGCGGCGCTCTGCAAGGACGCCGAGACCGCCGGCGGCGCCCGCCGGTGGAATGGCGCCAACGTGCTCGCCATCGCCCTCTCCGACGCCACCGCGGACGCAGCCCAGGCGATCGTCGAATCCTTCCTCGGCACGACCGGCATCGATCCCGAGGAGGCCGCCAACGTCCAGCGCGTCGCCGCCATGGAGCGCCGCTACTCTGGGACCGGGAACGAGGAGAGGCTCCGCGAGTCCTGACCCCGCTGCGCACTGGCGGCCTGCGCGACCGCCCACCACGCTCCCGACCGGCCGTCCGCGATGCGTAGGATGGGTGCGGTGACGGCCGCGCGCATCCTCTGCATCATGGGCTCGGGGGAGACGGCCCCGACCATGGCGCCGGTCCACCGCGAGCTGATCGAGCGGGTGGGCGGCGAGGGCGCCCGTGCCGCGCTCATCGATACGCCCTTCGGCTTCCAGGAGAACGCCGACGAGCTGGTCGCCAAGGCCCAGGAGTACTTCCAGCGCAGCATCGTGCACCCTCTCGAGCTGGCCAGCCTGCGCCGCGCCGAGACCGCCTCCGAGGTCGAGAAGGAAGCTGCCTACAGCCGCATCCACGAGGCGGACTACGTCTTCTCCGGTCCGGGGAGTCCCAGCTACACCCTTCGCGAGTGGCGGGGCACCGAGATCCCGCGACTCCTCGCCGAGAAGCTGGAGCGGGGCGGCTGCGTGACCCTCGCCTCGGCGGCGGCGATCACCCTCGGGGTCGTCTCGGTCCCCGTCTACGAGATCTACAAGGTGGGCGAGCCGGTGCGCTGGCTGGACGGCCTCGATCTGCTGAGCGCAGCCGGCATCTCGGCCGCGGTGATCACCCACTGGGACAACGCGGAGGGCGGCACCCACGACACCCGCTACTGCTACATGGGCGAGAGCCGCCTCACCCAGCTCGAAGCCCTCCTCCCCGAGGGTGTGGCCATCCTCGGGGTCGATGAGCACACCGCCCTCATCCTCGACCTCGTCGCCGAGCGGGTCGAGGTGCGCGGCAGGGGACGGGCCGTGGTGCGGCGAGGGGGGGTCGAGGCCGCCCTGCCCGCCGGCACCGCGATCGCCCTCGGCGAGCTCCGGGCGCTGCTCTCCGGCGCCGAAACCCCCGGCGTCGCGACCGCCGTCGTCGCCGGCGCGACTGCGCCGCGGGATGCCCCACCGGAGCCCACCCACCACGAGGAGCCGTTCATGGCGCTTCTCGCCGAGCGTCAGGATCAATTCGACCGCGCTCGCGAAGGCCGGGACGTGGAGGGCATGGTCGCCGCCATCCTCGCCGTCGAGACCGCCATGGCCGAATGGTCGAGCGAGACCTTCTCGGGTGACGAGCGCGAGCGGGGGAGGGCGCAGCTCCGGCGGATGGTCACCCGGCTGGGCGACGTCGCGGCCGAGGGCGACGCCGATCCCCGGGAGCGGGTCGCCCCCTTTGTCGAGGCGCTCCTCGCGCTGCGCCGCCAGTTCCGGTCGGAGCGCCGCTTCGACGACGCCGACCGCCTCCGCGACCTCCTCACCGGCTGCGGGGTCGAGGTGCGCGACGGGCACCAGGGTGAGGAGAGCGGCTGGGAGCTGGCAGCGCGGGGCTGAGCCAAGACCTCAGACCGACGTGCCGGTGCTGGACCGCCGGTTTTACGCAGGAAAGGAGACGGAGATGGCGATGGAGATCTCGGACGAGCTGGAGCCCCGGCGGCTGGGACGCTCCCCCATTCGTCTCAGCCCGATGGGCATCGGCTGCTGGGCCATCGGGGGCCCGACGGTCGGCGAGGATGGGCGGACCATTGGCTGGGGTCAGGTGGACGACGACGAGTCGGTCCGCGGCATCCGCCGCGCCTACGACCTCGGCATCCGCTTCTTCGACACCGCCGACGTTTACGGTGCGGGACACAGCGAGAGGGTGGTGGCTCGCGCCCTGGAGGGGCACCTCGAAGACGTGGTGATCGCCACCAAGTTCGGCAACACCTTCGACGACGACGGCAGCCGGCGGGGGCACACCACCGACGTGAGCCCCGCCTACATCCGGCGGGCCTGCGAGGGGTCGCTGCGACGTCTCCAGCGCGACGACATCGACCTCTACCAGCTCCACGTCGGGAGCCTGCCCGACGACCAGTCGGACCAGGTGGTGGAGACGCTCGAGAGCCTCCAGTCGGAGGGGCTGATACGCGAATTCGGGTGGAGCTGCGACGTCGCGGAGCAGGCACAGCGCTGGGCGGTGCGCGGCACCTGCTCGGCCCTGCAATTCATCTGCAACGTGCTCCAGGAGACGCCCGGGTTGATCGGGCTCTGTGAGAAGAGCCGGATGACGGCGATCATCCGCAGCCCGCTCGCATCCGGGTTCCTGAGCGGCAAGTACGGGCCCGATTCGCGGCTTCCCCGGGACGACTGGCGGGCCCAGGCGCTGGAGCTCGGCTGGGGCGACATCTTCAACGCTGACGGCAGCGCCAACCCGGCGTGGCTCGCCAAGCTGGACGCCCTCCGCGAGGTGCTCACCGACGGCGGGCGCACCCTGGTCCAGGGTGCCCTCGGCTGGCTCTGGGCACGCAGCCCGGGGACGGTCCCCATCCCCGGCTTCAAGACGGTGGCCCAGGTCGAGGAGAACGCCGGCGCGATGCGCTTCGGTCCCCTCTCGGCGGCGCAGATGTCCCGCATCGACAAGATCCTCGGCCGCTGATCGGGTCCGCCGACCCGGCCGGCCGGCGCTCCTGAGGCTCCCGCCATGGACTGGTCAAGCCCCGGCCACGACCCCGTCCGATGGCCGGCGCCGGGTCTTCCCGAAACACTGCGGCAACGTTGGGGCGTCAGCCTCGCTCCCGGACCGCCACTCCACGGCGGCGCATACGGAAAGGGAGGAAGCCCACGATGTCCTTTCGACACACGATTCGCTCGGCTCCGGCACGGTCAGCGGGTCTGATTGGTGCCGCGGCCCTGACCCTGGCGGCAGGAGCCACGGTGACCGCCCAGGCCGCCGTCTACCAGCCGACCGTCCTCTACACCATGAGCAACGCGGATGCCACCCAGGGCGGCAACGCTCTTCTGGCGTTTCGCGCCCAGGGCGGCGACGTCACCCTGTTTGGAAGCTTCGCCACCGGCGGCGACGGCACCGGGTCGGCGCTCGGATCCCAGGGCGCAGTGGCGCTCGCGGATTACGGGCAGCAGGTGCTCACCGTCAACGCCGCCTCCGACACCGTCTCGGACTTCGCGGTCGGCTGGGGCGGAAAGCTCCGGCTTCTCGGCACCGCACCTTCGGGCGGGACGGACCCCATCAGCGTCACCGTCTGGGGGCGGCTGGTCGAGGTTCTCAACGCAGGGAGTAACTCGGTCTCGGGCCTCTGGCTCGGCGACGAGGGTATCCATCCCCTGGACAGGGCGGACGCCACCGCCTCGCTCTCGGCCGGGGCCAGCTCGCCCGAGCAGATCTCCTTCACGCCCGACGGAAGCCGGCTGGTGGTGACGGAGAAGGGGAGCAGCACCATCGACACTTTCCCGGTCGCCGGGGATGGGCGCCTCGGCTCCGCCGTGACCACGGTCGCGACGGGCGCGGCTCCGTACGGCTTCGGCTTTGACCGCTCCGGTGACGTCGTCGTCTCCGATGCCGCCGGCGGCCCCGACGGTACCGCCGCGGTGACCACCTATCGAATCGAGGGGCACGGCACGCTGGCTCCGATCAGCGACGTCCCAGACGGGCAGGGCGCGGCCTGCTGGCTCATCGTCAACCCCGATGGCAATCGGGCATACACGGCCAACGCGGCCTCCGGGACCATCTCGTCCTATGACGTGGCCGGCAACGGCGATCTGACCCTGCGGGCCTCGGTCGCCGCCACCACCGGGGGGCACCCGGTCGACCTCGCCATCTCCGGCGGCACCCTCTTTGACCTGGTCAGCCCCCAGGGAGAGATCGCCACGGCTTCCATCCTCCCGGGCGGGGACCTCGGCCCAGCCAGCCTTCCGGTGATGGGTCTTCCCGCCTCGGCGACCGGGCTGGTCGCCGTCACACCCTGACCGACATCGACACGCGGAGGCCGGGCGGCAGCGCGCCGCCCGGCCTATCCGCCACAGATTCGGGAGTCGGCCGGAGCGGAGGCTCGGGACATACTGAGGAGGCCATGGCAGAGGTTCTCGCGGTGGCGCCCGCCGCGTCGTCCGTCGCGCCACCCATCGCGCCGCCCGCCGCGTCGCCCCTCGGGCAGCCCGCCGCGCCCATCCTGCTGGTCGAGGACGACCCCACGACGGTGGACGTGGTCCGCGCCTACCTCGAGCACGAGGGATACGTCACGGCGGTCTGCCGCTCGGGGGGGCAGGCGCTCGACATCCTGCGCCAGGTGTCTCCAAGGTGCGTCGTCCTGGACGTGATGCTCCCCGAGCGCGACGGGTTCGAGATCTGCGCCGAGATCCGGCGCCGCGGGTTGACGGTCCCTATCCTGATCCTGAGCGCTAGGGCCGACGAGGTCGACCGCATCTCGGGTCTCGGCCTGGGCGCCGACGACTACCTGGTCAAGCCGTTCAGCCCCCGCGAGCTGGTCGCCCGGGTGGCTGCGCTGCTACGCCGAGCGGAGATCGGACCACGGCCGCTCGAGGTCCTGCGCCTGGGCAACCTCGAGCTGCTCCTCGCGGGTCAAGAGGTGCGGGTGGCGGGCGCGCGCATCAGTGTCCCCCGGCGCGAGTTCGCCCTGCTGGCGGTCATGCTCGGCGAGCCGGGCCGGGTGTTCAGCCGCGCCCAACTGCTGTCGCGGCTGCACGACACCGACGAGCCGGCCTCGGGCGAGCGGACCGTCGACGTCCATGTCACGCGCCTTCGCGACAAACTGCGGGTCGGCGCCGCCTCGGTGATGATCACCACCGTACGCGGGGTCGGCTACAAGCTCGAGGGCAGTGCACCCTCATGACACACATCGGCGCCGCGTTGGCCGGCCTGCGTCGCGGCTGGGGTCGCATGGGCCTCCGCTGGCAGCTCGTGACCCTCAACGCCCTGGTGATCGCGGCGACGGTCGCCACCATCATCCTGCTGATGGACTTCATCGCCGAACCCAGCTTCATGAGCATCATGCATGCTGCCGGACAACCGGTCGACCCGGCGGCCGGGCAGCGCGCCTACGACGCGGCCGTCGCGTCGGAGGTGTATCCGACCGTCGCCATCGGAGCGGCGGTGGCGGTTCTCCTCAACTTCCTCTTCGTGACGCTCGCGCTTCGCCCGCTGCGTGCCGTCCGCGCCGCGACCCGGAGCATGGCTTCCGGTGCCGCCCCCTTGCCGATCGAGAGCCGGAGCCACGATGAGATCGGAGACGTAGCCGAGTCCGTCAACGAGCTGGCACGCTCGCTGAAACGCCTCGAGGATCTGCGCCGTCAGGTGACCAACGACGTGGCTCATGAGCTGCGCACGCCGCTTCACAACCTGCTCGGCCTGCTGGAGGGGATGCGCGACGGGGTCATGCCGGCATCTCCGGAGCAGCTGGAACGCGCCCACCAGGAGCTCCGCCGCTTGATTGCCCTGGTTGAGGACCTCCGGGCCCTCAGCGACGCACAGTTGGCCCGCGACCGCATGGAGCTGCGACCCCTCGACCTGGTCAGCCTGGTGCGCGACACCACCGGGGGCTTCGCCGTCGCCATGGCTGAACGCCGGCTGACCGCGACTGTCGAGCACGACGGGTGGATGCCGACGGTGATGGGCGATCGGGTCCGGCTGGCTCAGGTGGTCGGAAACATGATGGACAACGCCATCCGGCACGCCGCTTCCGGCACCGTCATCACCGTGCGGGTCTCCCCGTCCGCGACCTCCACCGCCAGGGTCTCCGTCACCGACGCCGGTGACGTGATCCCACCGGACGCCCTGCCATACATCTTCGAGCGCTTCTTCCGGGTCGATCCCAGTCGCGCTCGTGGCAGTGGCGGTGCGGGGATCGGTCTGGCCATCGTGCGCGAGCTGGTGGACGCCCACGGGGGCACCGTCGGCGCGGACTCGGACGGGCGCGGCGCCACCGTGTGGTTTGAGATGCCGCTCGCCGACGCCGCTGCGGTCGGGACGGTCGAGCCATGGCCGCAGGAGCAGCGCCGCGGGGCACCCGCGCACGCGAGGTGAGGATCGGGCCGGAGAGGGTCGCCGCTCAGGCCAACGCGTAGCGCCCGGCGCAGACAAGCGCTCTCCTGGCGCGCCCCTACCATGACCGGCATGGGTGCTCCTGGCGCCGCGAGCTGGAGCGATGCCGTCGGCGAGGCGGGGTGGCTCGGTGACGCCTCGCTCCGTTCCAAGAGAACGTGGCCCCCCCGGAGGTAACCGGAGGGTCGGAGTCATACCGAGCCGGCCATGTGGTCCCGAGCGGCTTCGACGCCTACGCCCGCGTGCTCCATCCTCTCTCGGAGGCGTGGACGCCGGCTGGGGACTTGCCCGCGATGCGCTGGGGTGAGGTGGCCGCCTGGAGCGGCAGGCCGATCGGCCGTGAGACGCAGTTCCACTCGATCGCCCTGCCTCCCGAGCGACCGGCCGGCGAGGTGCCATTCTCGGGACGGAGGCCCCACATCGGGGCCCCTACACGCCCGACGCCCCGGTCCTCGTGGAGGTCCTGCGGGAGGCGACGGCGCCGCCGGGGCGATGCTTCTTCTGCCTCTGGGACGGCTACAGCTGGGAGGGCCGCTGGCAGGTCCGACGGTGGCGGGGGCCGTCCGGTTCGGGCGAGGTCCGGGAGTGGATTCCCAGCACGATCCCGGAGGAAACAGCCGGCGCGGATGGCGAGAGGAACCGGGCGACGGACCCTCACCCGCTAACCTCCTCTCATGTGCCGAAGCATCAAGACCCTGCGTGGCGCCGAGCCCCCTGCGTCCGCCGATGACATCCAGGCGGCCGCCCTGCAGTTCGTGCGCAAGATCAGTGGCTACCGGCAGCCGGCCCAGCGCAATCGCGAGGCGTTCGAGGCCGCGGTGGCCGAGATCTCGGCGGTCACCGGACGCCTGCTCGGGGAGCTGCAGCCGGCGACGTCGCGCTGATCGGGACGCAGCGTCGGAGGTGGCGGAGGCGCGGGCCCCTCTCCGCCCGTCAGTCGGTGCTGTGCTCGCCCCCGTCCAGCAGGATGGTGCTCTGGTCGCGGACGATGCGGGTCAGCTCGTCGTCCCGACCCTGCCACATCATCACGATCATCCGGAGGTCGCCGCGCAGGCTCCAGAGCGGGTGTCCGAAGCTGGCCGGGCGGTTCTTCTCGATCGCGAGGTGGCTGCCCCAGGCCACCCCGTAGCTGATCAGCGGAAGCACGAGCAGCCCCGCCGGTCGCCGTCTCACCAGCGCCACCGTCGCGGCCGCGGCCCCCAGGTGCGTCCCGGCGAAGTGGAGCCACCGGGTCGCCGGACGGCTGTGCTGGCTCACGTAGTGGGGGAAGTACTCCTCGAAGCCGGCGAACTCGCGCGACCCGGCGCCTACCCGCTGAGATCCCATCGTTGCAGCCTACGCTGCCCGCCGCCAAGGTTGTAACGAACCGCTTGCCCGACGAGCGACCTCCGCATCGGGTGTGATGCTGGCGCAGCCCGGCCCGCTCCGTCCTCCTCAGTCCGACGAATCGGGAAAGGCCGTGCCTCGTCGCGGCGCTCCCCGCGCCCACCGGACGCGGGGAGCTCGCCCCGAGACCGGAGGAGCGCCGCGACGCTCCCGCCCTCAGGCCCCGTCGGCGCGCTCCCACCGGGACTCAGGGCGTGGCTGCCAGGTGCGCCTCCACCAGGTAGATCGGGACGCCCGGCCAGAACAGGTGTCGGCGCCGCCAGGCGCTGAATCCGGCGTCGTGCAGCAGGCGCGTCAGCTCCGCCGCGTCGCGGTAGCCAATCCCGTGACGCCCCCCCGTCGATCGCATGATGCGGCCGAAGAACCCGATCCCGAGCACGTCGGCGAGGAGAAACCGGCCACCCGGCGCAAGCACTCGGGCCACCTCCCGGAGGGCCGCGTCCTGGTCGGCCCAGTGGTGGAAGGACATGGTCGTGGTGACGACGTCCACGCTCGCGTCGGCGAGGGGGAGATGCTCGGCCATGGCCACCTCCAGGCGGACCCGCGGCTCGGCCGTGAAGCGCTGGCTCGCCACCGCGATCATCCCCTCGGCGGGATCGACCCCGACCAGCTCGGCGTCCGGGAGCCGGTGCAGGACCTTCTCCAAGAGGCGACCGGTGCCGCAGCCAATGTCGACGACCCTGCGCGGCATCGCGCGGCGGGAGCAGATGGCCTCGACCACGGGGCGGTGGATTCGCCGGAAGAAGGACTGTCCGGGGGTACGGTCATAGCTGCCCGACCACTGGTCGAATCGGGCGATGTCGCCGTGGCGGGTCCTCTTCATCAGCCCGTGCATCAGATCACATCCGGCGGCGCCCCAGCGCATACTTCCGCCCATTCAGAGATGAGCCTCCAGGACGTCGTCATCCCCTCTCGCAAGGCCCGGCTGCAGGGCTGCCTCGCACTGCCCGATGGGCCCGGCCCGCACCCGGGCGTGGTGGTGATCCACGAGATCCACGGTCTCAACGACAACATCCGCGACATCACCGGGCGCCTCGCCGCCGAGGGGTACGCGTCCCTGGCCGTCGATCTCTTCGCCGGCCGTAACCGGGCGCTCTGCATGGCTCGTCTGATGGCGTGCTCGCTCACCGGCCGGGACTCGCTCGCCGTCGATGAGCTGCGTTCCGGCGTGGACTTCCTGACCGCCCGCCCCGAGGTCGACCCGCAGCGCATCGGGGTGGTCGGCTTCTGCATGGGCGGCGGGCTCGCCATCACCTGGGGATGCCGTGACCAGCGGCTGCGCGCCATCGCCCCCTTCTACGGCACCAATCCGCGGCCGCTCACCGCGGTGCGCCGGCTCTGCCCCGTGGTGGGCAGCTACCCGGGCAAGGACTTCACGGCGCGCTCCGGGCGCAAGCTCGAGACCCGCCTCGAGACCTACGGGGTGGTCCACGACATCAAGATCTACCCGGGGGCCCGCCATTCGTTCTTCAACGACCAGGGCAAGGCCCACGACCCCGCGGCCTCCGCCGACGCCTGGGAGCGCGTCCTGGCGTTCTTTGCCGAGCACGTGCGCTCTGAGCCGGCCACCCCCGTGGCGAGACCCGTCTAGGGCTGCCTCTCCGTGCTGTCGCCGCGCAGCCAGGTGAGCACCGAGAGCACCCTGCGGTTGTCGTCGGCGGTGTCCTCGATACCCAGCTTGGAGAAGATGGACGACACGTGGGCCTCCACCGTCTTGGGGCTCAGGAAGAGGCGCTCTCCGATGGCGCGATTCGATCTTCCCTCGGCCATCTGCTGCAGCACCTCGCGCTCGCGGGTGGTCAGGGTCTGCACCGGGTCGGCCTGGCGGCGGCGTCCGACCAGACGGCTGACCACGGTGGGGTCGATCACCGACCGGCCTGCCACCACCGAGCGCAGCGCCGCGAGCAGCTCGGAGACATCGCCGACGCGATCCTTGAGCAGGTAGCCGACTCCGTCGGCGCCCTGGGCGAGCAGCTCCATCGCATACCGGGTCTCCACGTACTGGGAGAGCACCAGCACGGCCACCCTGGGGTGATGCACACGCAGGTGCAGTGCCGCCTGGAGGCCCTCGGTGGTGTTGGTCGGCGGCATCCGGATGTCGACGATGCAGACGTCCGGGGGGTCGGCGTCGACGGCCGCGAGCAGGGCCGCGGCGTCGCCCACCTGGGCCACCACCTCGAAGCCTGATTCCACCAGCATCCGAGCCAATCCCTCGCGCAGCAGCACCGAATCGTCGGCAAGGATCACGCGCATGGCAGGTCGACCTCCACTCGGGTACCGCCGCCCACCGGGCTGTCCAAGGTGAGGTGCCCGTCCAGGGCGGAGATCCGGTCCACCAGCCCGTTCAGGCCGCTTCCCCCGCCGAATTGGGCACCGCCAGCGCCGTCATCACTGACCTCGATCTGGAGGCGGCCGTCCTCGAGGCTGGCGGTGACGGTCACAGAGGTGGCGCGGGCGTGCTTGGCCGCGTTGGTCAGCAGCTCGCAGACTGCGAAGTAGGCGGCGGCCTCCACCTGGTCGGGGAGGCGGCAGTCCACCGTCGCGAGCAGCGTCACCGGGACGGGCGCATTCTCCGCCAGGGACTCGAGGGCGGCTCCCAGACCGGCGTCGGAGAGGATCGCCGGCCGGATCCCGGCGGCCAGCCCGCGCAGCTCCTCGAGCGCCTTCCTCAGCTGCCGCTCGCCGTCGGCGAGAAGATCCCGGGTCTCCCCGGGGCGCTCGTCGATGCGCTCGCCGGCCCTGCTCAGGGTGAGGGCGAGGGCGACCAGCCGCTGCTGCGCCCCGTCGTGGAGGTCGCGCTCCAGACGCCGTCGCTCCTGGTCGGCGACGGTCACCAGTCGGGCTCGCGACTCCACGACCTCGGCGAGGCGGGCGCGAACATCCGCCTGGAGACGTTCGTTCTCGATGGCGAGCGCCGCGGCTCCGGCCACCACCGCCACCAGGCTGGGGTCGTTCTCCAACGACCGGTCGTGGATCAGCGCCGCCACCGCCACACCTCCCCGTTCCAGGATGGTGAAGCTGCGCGAGGAGCGACGGTCGGGGAGGTCCAGGGGGCGCCCCTCGCTGTCGACCCATCCCTCCCGGCCGGGAACCTGGTATGCGAGCGCCAGGGAGGGGTCGTGAAGGGCCTCCGCCAGCGCATCGCGGATGCGCTCCGGTGGGGGTGACGACCCGAGCTCGACCACCAGGTGGCCGGCGGATGCGACGGCGAGGCGGCTGCGCAGCAGGCCAAATACGAAGGCGAGCGGCAGCGAGGCGAGCGCGATCGGGGTGAACACCGGCACCGCCTTCTCCAGCCCGGGAGCCAAGCCGATGACCCCGGGGAGGGACAGCAGGATGGCCGCCAGCAGCATGGGACCGCTGGCCCAGAGTGCCGGACCGATGGCGCGCCGAGCCGGCGGAGTGCCCCGGACGTAGTGGAGGGCGACCAGGCCCACGAGCATCACGCAGAGGGTCGCGTCGAGCCCCTGCTGGATGCCGTCGGCGATCATGTACTGGGTGGCGTCCCGGTGGAGCACGAAGAGCTCGGCGCTGTTTGCCGGGGCGAAGAGCACGTGGGTGAAGAGGTTGCCCCCCAGGGCCCAGAGGTAGCCGGCGGTCACCACCACGCGATCCACCCCGGTCTCCAGGCGGCCGCTCGGAAAGGCCACGACCAGGTGGCCGAGAAAACCGAAGTAGGCGACGAAGAAGAAGTCCCCCAGGGCAAAGGGGAGCGGGGCCGTGAGATGGGTCAGGTCCTGAACGAACCAGGCCAGGCCGACCGCCACCATGAGCTGACCGGTGCGGTTGTGTGGGCGACGCCACCATGCCGCGCCGCCCACCAGCACGTAGGTCAGTCCGCCCGCGACGTGGAGGGCGATGGCCGCCGCCGACTCACTGCCGGGATGGTGCAGGTCGGCGGTGAGCGCGAGGAGGGCGACGACGACCCCGACCACGGATGCCGCAAGCGGCAGCACCGCGGGGCGGTGGCCACCGAGCCTGGCGTGGGGAAGTGACGCCGCCTCGACCACGGCGGGATTGTCACATGGGCGGGTGCCGGTCGAGCCGTGCATCCGCGGGCCCGATCGCTGCCCGGCGTCGCGGGGCACCGACGGCGTGTCGGCGCGCGCCGACTCATGGCACACTCGGCCGGTGCTCCTCCCGATCACGACCGACGTCCTCGTCGAAGAGGCGGAGCGGCTCGGTGACGAGGGCCACCGCTGTTCCTCTCGCCAGCTCTACTACGCCGCCTGCCGGGCGGTGGAGCGGCCGGCGGTGTCGGTCACCCGAGGGTTCATCGGCCTCGGAGCGATGCTGATCGTGCTCAGTGGGGCCATGCTCTGGGTCAAGACCATCCCCCTCTCCGCCATCCTCGCCGTGATCGGGGCGGCCATTCTGCTCGCCGCTCCCCTCAACGCCCGCGTCGAGCGCAACCGTGAGCTGCGGAGGGCGCACCGCAGCCTGACCCTCGCGACCAGCTACCCGAACTTCCTCGCCGGGCCCCTGGCGGAGGCGATTCGGCTGCGGCCCGAGGCCTTCACCGCCCTGGTGTCACGCCCCCCATCGGTGGACGGCGGGACCGACTCCCCCGGGGTCGCGCACGGGGACAGTCCCCCGGCCCACGACCACCTCGCGGGCCAGCCCGCCTCCGGCCCCCTCGTCGTCTGCGACCGCGGCGAGACCGCTGCGCTGCTGACGGCCAACGCCGGCTGGCTCCCGGGTGGCACCGAGGTCGCCGCCCTTGCCGCGCTGATGACCGACGACGGCGGTGAGCTGGCCCCCGGTTTGCGTGGCCGCCGGCTGGTGGCCGTCCACGACGCTGACCCCGCCGGCTGCGGGCTGCCGGCCGCCCTCCGCCGGGCCGGTGCCTCCGATCTCGCCGACGCGGGTCTCCGTCCCCCCGCCTCCGACGTCGGGCTCCAGGTCATCGAGGGCGCCCCGGCTCGCATGCCCGCCGGAATCGAGGCCGATCTGACCCCCGTGGAGGTCGCCTGGCTGCGGAGCGGCCGGCGCCTGGAGCTGGCGACGCTGACGCCGCGCGCGGTGGTGGAGCTGGTGCTCGCCACCCAGCGCCCTGACCCCGCCGGGCTCCCGCCGAGCCCCTGATCGGCTGCTCCGGCGCCGCGCTCAGGGCCGAAGGGCCAGCGCACTCTGGATGTGGCCGAACAGGAACCCGTAGAACTGGCTCCTGTCACTGGCGTCGAGGGCCGCCGTCACAGCCTGATTGGCCCGCCGCCGGGTGATCCACGGGGGCACGGCAACGGCGACCACTTTCTCGTTGACCGCAAGCACGACGAGGGAATCGTCGCTCTCGTTGACGCAGACCAGGATCTTGGACTTGAGGCCGCTGCGGTCGCCGATGCGCCAGCCCCGCTCCCACCGCCGGCTGCCGTCCGACTGGCGGACCACGTTGACCGTCCGGTCCTCGAAGATGACCTCCCCCGGCCTGAGTGCCGAGGCGACCGCCCCGTGAAGCGTGGAGTAGCCTTCAATGCAGATCCAATTCACGAGCGACGCGCCCCGATGGTCGACGGCGGGTAGCGCCCGAGGGTCCCTCGCCTTGTCGCCCAGGGCGGCCACGGTGCCGGCGTGGCGGCGGCAGTAGCCTT
>PLNE01000146.1 GCA_003141695.1 Candidatus Dormiibacterota bacterium | reverse complement strand
CCGCAGGGGACCATCGCTCTGACCGCGCTCGCCCTGCTCACCGAGCGGCCCCTCCACCCGTACGAGATGCAGCGGCTGATGCACGACCGGCGCAAGGACTATGCCGAGGGCAAGATGCGCGCCCTCTACCGGGCCATCGAGGAGCTCGAAGCGGCCGGGTGGGTCGAGCCCGCGGAAACCACCCGGGAGGGGCGCCGCCCCGAGCGGACCGTGTACCGGATCACCCCCGAGGGGCACGAGGCGCTCGAGGACTGGCTCCAGGACATCCTGGAGAAGCCGGCCCGCGAGCACCTGGTGTTCACCGCTGGCGTGGGTCTCCTCGCCTACCTCCCCCAGGACCGCGCCATGGGCGCGCTCCAGCACCGGGCCGTCGAGCTCCGTGCCGAGCTGGCCGCCCGCGACGAGGCGTCCACCGCCCTGGAGCAGGAGATGCACCTCCCCCGGGTCGTCCTGCTCGAGGACGAGCACGAGCGGGCGCTGCGGGACGCCGAGCTGCGCTGGGTGCTGTCCCTGCTCGAGGACATCCGCTCGGGCCGCCTCGCCTGGAGCCCAGAGAGCCTGAGCGCCGATTTCGACGCCATGCACGATCATGAAAACGCCCGGCGACGACACCACCGCGGGCCGGTCTCCGACCCCGAGCAGTCATAGCCGTCCAGAGGGAGAGCCCACCGATGATCCATACGAAAGGCCTGCGCCGCACCTTCAAAGGGAGAAGGGGGGCGGTCGAGGCGGTTGCCGGCGTCGACCTCGATGTCCTGGGAGGTCAGACCTTCGGCTTCCTCGGGCCCAACGGGGCCGGCAAGACGACCACCCTCCGGATGCTCTCCACCCTCCTCCCGGTCACCAGCGGCCAGGCCACGGTGGCCGGCTGCGACCTCCGGCACCAGCCCGCCAAGGTGCGGGAGCGGATCGGCTACGTGAGCCAGGAGGGGAGCAGCTACTCCGAGGTGACCGGGCGCCGGGAGCTGACCATGCAGGGGCGCCTCTACGGCATGAACCGGGCGGTGGCCGACAAGCGCGCGGCCGAGCTGCTCGAGACCCTCGAGCTCACCGACTGCGGCGACCGCAAGACCAAGACGTACTCGGGCGGGCAGAAGCGCCGCCTCGACGTGGGCATCGGGCTCATGCACCTGCCCGATCTCCTTTTCCTCGACGAGCCCACGACCGGGCTCGACCCGCAGAGCCGGGCCCGGATGTGGGACGAGGTCCGGCGGCTGCGCGAATCAGGCACCACCGTCTTCCTCACCACCCACTACCTGGAGGAGGCCGACGCGCTCTGCGACCGCATCGCCATCATCGACCACGGGAGGATCGTCGCGGAGGGCACCCCGGAGGAGCTCAAGCGCGAGATCGCCGGGGACGTGGTGCTGGTGGGGCCGGAGGGGTCGCCCGACAAGGCACGCGACATCCTCAAGGGGCAAGACTTCATCCGGGAGCTGACCGTGGAGAACGAGGTCCTGCGCCTCTACGTCGACCGCGGCGAGACCGCCTTGCCCCAGATCATCCGGCTGCTCGACGGCGCGGGCATTAACCTGGCCACCCTCTCACTGCATCGTCCCAGCCTGGACGACGTGTTTTTCCGCAAGACCGGGCGTTCGCTGCGCGAGACGGCGCCATGACCGAGGCGATTGCGTTCCAGATGGAGTACAGATCGTGAAGCTGCTGCGCGACACCTGGCTGATGTTTGTCCGCTACTTCCTCATCTTCATCGGCAATCCAGCGTGGGTGATCATCGGCGTCATCCAGCCTGTCCTCTACCTCCTCCTCTTCGCCCCTCTGCTCAAGTCGATCGTGCACATCCCAGGATTCCCGCCGGGCGGCGCCTACAACGTCTTCGTGCCCGGCCTGCTGATCCAGCTGGGCCTCTTCGGTGCGAGCGGCGTCGGCTTCGGGCTGATCGACGAACTGCGCTCGGGGGTGATCGAGCGCTTCCGGGTCACCCCGGTCAGCCGGCTGGCGCTGCTGCTCGGGCGCGCCTGCCGCGACATCCTCACCCTGCTCATCCAATCACTGATCCTCATGGGGTTGGCCATCCCCTTTGGTCTCCAGCCGACCTTCCTCGGCGTGGTGGTGATGCTCGGCCTGGTCGCGCTCATCGGCCTCGGAATGTCCTCGCTCGCCTACGCCGCCGCGCTCGCTCTCAAGGACGAGAACTCGTACGCGCCGCTCGTCTTCACCCTCTCACTGCCATTGCTGCTGCTGAGCGGCGTCCTGCTGCCCCTGCAGCTCGCGCCCCAATGGCTGCAGGACATCGCCAAGGCCAACCCGCTCTCCTACGCCGTCACCGCCGCCCGCGACGTCTTCAACGGCAACGGCGGCTCGCCGGACGTCTGGAAGGGACTTGCGATCATGGCGGCGCTCGCCATCGTGGGGATCGCCATCGGAGCACGGAGGTTCTCCCGGGCTATCGCGTAGCGGGTGCATGGCTGATAGAACACCACCTTGCCAAGGTAGGGGTCGCGAGCTCGAGCCTCGTCTCCCACGAGAACGTCGGCCCCGGCACCTGAGGGTGGCTTGCTAGCGTAGGAGCGGTGCCGTCGCCTCCACAGTTCAGCGCTCCAATGATCGCCGCCCCCCTCGGCGAGGTGACCACCGAGCGCTTGGAGCTGCGGCGTCTCCGGCCCGACGACCTCGATGCGCTGTCCCAGATCTTCGAGGAGACGGCAGCGTTCCTCGATCAGCAGATTCGCCACTGGGACACCCTGGGCTTCGGGCTCTGGCTGGCGGTCGAACGGGCCACAGGCCGGACCATCGGCTGCCTGGGGCTCAGCGTGCCGACCTTCCTCCCTGAGATCCTCCCCGCCGTCGAGGTGGGGTGGCGGCTGGATCCCGCGGCGTGGGGACGCGGCTACGCCACCGAGGGTGCCCGGGCCGCCCTGGAGCAGGCCTTCACCACCCTGGGCCTGGATCAGGTCTGCTCCCTGATCCAGGTCGGCAATCGGCCGTCGATCCGGGTGGCCGAGCGGCTCGGGATGCGCCTCGCTCGGGAGGTCCAGGTCCCTGCCGAAGGCCGCCGCGGCGCCGTGCGCGACCTGATGTACGTGCTGACCCGACCCGAGTGGGCCGTCCGGGCCAGATCCCGGCGGCTCTTCGCGGAGGCGAGCGGGGCTGCCGCCGGCAATGACCCTGCCGTCCCCGCGGCCGTGCTCGCCTTAGCCGGTGGCCGGTCGCTCCGGCTGGCCTGGACCAACGCGCTGGGGGGCATGACCTTCGAGCTCGGCCACGGCCCGGGGCGCCGCTTCGTCAAGTGGTCGCCCCGCACCGCGGCGATCGACCTCGGCGGCGAAGCGTCGCGAATGGAGTGGGCGGCAAGCTTCACCCCGGTGCCCCGCGTGCTGCAGCAGGGAAGCGACGCCGCCGGGACATGGCTCGTGACCGCGGCGCTGCCCGGCGAGACCGCGGTCAGTGGGCGCTGGCGGGCCGACCCGGCCCGGGCGGTCGCGGCCATCGGCCGTGGGCTGCGGTCGCTGCACGATGCCCTCCCAGTCGATGCCTGCCCCTTTTCATGGTCGCCCGAGGGCCGGCTGGCCGGGCTGCGCGGGGGGGTGCGCGACCTCGGGGAGTGGGAGGAGGAGCACCGCCGGCTCCCAGTGCCCCGGGCCCTCGACCTGCTCGCCCAGCCGCCGTCCGTCGACCGTCTGGTCGTCTGCCACGGCGACGCCTGCGCGCCCAACACCCTCATCGACGACGCGGGACGGTGGTCGGGCCACGTCGACCTCGGCTCCCTCGGGGTCGCCGACCGCTGGGCCGACCTGGCCGTCGCCACCTGGAGCAGCTGCTGGAACTACGGCCCCGGCTGGGAGGAGCCGCTCCTCGCCGCCTACGGTATCGAGCCGGATCCCGAGCGCACGCGCTACTACCGGCTTCTCTGGGACCTGGAGCCCTGAGCCGTGTCAGTGACAGCGCACCCCGCCTGGTGCCGTGGCAATACGCCGTCAATCCAGGGGCAGGGCCGTAGCTTCCCGCCCGCGGAGCCGCGGCCCGCTGATCGACCACGAGCGGTTCCCCGGAAAGGGTTCAGGGGGCGCTCGTTCCCTCTCGACCGTATCGGTCCTCGAGCCGGACCACGTCGTCGATCTCCGGAGAGGAGACCTCCAACAGGTCGGCATCTTCGAGGGCGGTGAAGCAATGTCGGCGACCGGAGGGGATTCGAGCGGTCATCCCGGGGGTGAGGCGGTGTGTCTCCAGGGATCCGTCGGCGCTCTCCAAAGGTGAGAGGGTCAGCCGGTGACGCGAGACCAGAACCCGCGCCGCCCCACCGTGTCGTAGTCGTGTCCCGTGTCAGACGGCCACACGGAGAAGAAGATCAAGTCCGTGGACCCCGTGTTCACGACTCGATGAGCGTAGCGGCCTTCGGCGTAGGCGACCAGTCCGGGCGAGAGCCGGACGTTCTCAGTGGTTGCCGCGCTGGTGCCGCCGGGGGAGACCTCGGCGAGCAGCATCACGCCCTCACCGCTCATGACGTAGGCCAGCTCCGGCCGGTCGTTGGGCTCGTGCAGGTGGCCTCGAGTGAGGAAGCACTCGTCACCCACGCGCCCCGGATGGAGGATGGTCGTGCCGTAGGACATATCCCATCCTGACGGTGTCGCCGGCTCCACCAGGTAGACCTCGTACACCAGCGGGTCTCCATCCGCCACCATCCGCTGCCACGCGGGCTCGTCAGTGAACACCCCCTTCAAATCGCTGACCCGTACCTGCCGGACGGAGGTGGGTTGGTCGATGCGCCCCATGGAGTCGGGGGTGCTGAGGACCGAGCTGTTCATCACCGAACCTCTACTGCCGGCCATGGACGATGCTCGAGAACTTCGCGAGGGCAGCGGCCGGGTCCGGCTGCTGGAATATGTTGCGGCCGAACACGAGCCCGGCCGCCCCTCCCTCGATGGCGTCGGCAGCCGTGCGGTACGCGTCGTCCGGGTTGGCGCGGAGCGGTCCCCCTGCGAACAGGACGGGACAGGGGCAGGCGTCGGTGAGCTCGCGCACTTCACTGACCGTCGCGGGCTGCTTGGTCTTGATCAGGTCGGCGCCGATCTCCGCCGCGATGCGGGTGTGGAGCTGTATGAGGTCCAGCTTGTAGGAGCCGTCCGAGTTGCGCTCATCGCGGACCGCCCGGGTCTCGACCAGGTGCACCAGTCCAAAGCGATCGCATTCCTCTCCGACCTTGACCGCGGCCTCGATCTCGCGTGCCTCTTCGCGGGAGTCCTCGAATCCGATGTAGAGATAGTTCATGATGCCCACCGCCCCGAGGGCGGCCACCTTCTCGATGGAGGCAAGAGCGGCGGTGCTGCCGGCACGGTATCCGAGCTGCTCTGAGGTCCGGCTGATGTTCTGCCAGCGGGCAAGGATCATGAGGGCGGGTGCGTCACGCCCCTCGAAGAGGGAGGGCACGAACCGGACCACCCCGGGAGGCACGATGACCGCATCGGCGCCGCGCAGGGATCTCGCTTGCACGTCCATCTGGGCTTGGGTGGCCATGCCGGGCAGTGGGCCCATCAGCACGCCGTGTGCGTAGGCGACGATCAGGCTTCGTTGAGTGTCGGAGCGCACGATCCGGCTCATGCGAAGCTGCTTTCCCAGGTTCATGTCGCCACCATCCTATCGTTCGCGTCCGTGCCCTGGACAATGGGCTCGAGCGTCACGCTGTCCAGGATGCCAGCGAAGCGCTGCCGGTCTATGGTTCCCGGCTCGGCGTGGGCAAGGTTCTCCGCTGCCGCTGCGACGCCCCAGCGAGTCACCTCGTCACCGGCCAGATCGGCGCAGAGCGCCCCTGCCATCGCGCCCACCATGGCGTCACCGCATCCGATCGGGTTGAAAGCGGTCGCCTTCGGCGCCGGCAGGTGAAAGGTGCCTTTGGGCCCATGCCACAGAGCCCCTTCGCCGCCCATGGTAAGGACGATATTGGTCGTGGGGAAACCTCGGGCAAGCTCCTCGAGCCAGGCGGCAACGCGATGCCAGGCTCCCGGTGGGGGCGGTGGGGTGGGGGGCCCCTCTCGCTGCCCATCGGCCGTTGCCCACCAGGCGCCTGCCTCGTCGATGTTCGCCTTCACCCAGTGGGCCCGCGCCTCGAGCGCGAGACCGAGTGCCACTCCACCCAGATCGCAGAGCAGCGTGGCGCCGACCTGGTGCGCTCGGTCGGCCACCTGGGTCACGAGCGAGGGGTCGAGACCGGAGGGGAGGCTCCCGCTGAGGACGACCACCGAGCCATCCGTCACGCCCGCGAGTGCGACGCTGACGAAACGGGCGGCTTCGTCGCCGTCGAGGGTGGGGCCACGTTCAACGACCTCGAGCTGGGCGAGGCCGCGTGCGTCGAGCACGGAGACATTGCTCCGCGTGGCTCCGGCGATGGCCACCGTGACGGCGCGGATGCTGAGTTCCTGCAGTGCTGCGACCCAGCGTGAGCCGACGGTACCGCCGATGGGAGCCACCACGGTGACTCCGGCCACCCCCAGGCTGCGCGCCACGAGAGCCGCGTGGGTGCCGGAACCCCCTGGCCATTCCAGGCTCTGCTGGGCGCGCAGGGGCCGCCCGAAGGAGAGTTCGGGGACCACCTCCACCCGGTCCATGGAAGGGTTGGGGACGATCGCCGTCAGTTCCCTCACGGCGCTGCCAGAAGGTCGAGGGCGCGATCCAATCCCGCCTTGTCCGTTCCCGTCCCCCGGGCCACCGCAGCCAGGACCGCGCCCTCGACGGGGGTCCGGTCTGACCGTTGCAGGCTCGCCCGAGGCCTGCGCTCCTTCACGGCGGCGGCGAGCGCTTCCAGGTACCGCGCGTTCATGAAAAGGCTACCGGCGCCGAACACCGGAGTGGCAGGCGACGCGTCACAGGCATCCACTGCCACGGCGATCTGATCGGCGAGGTATCCGAGCCGTGTCCCGAGAATGGCCCGGGCGACCGGGTCACCGTCGCCGACCAGGTCGAGGAATGGTGGGACCAGGCGTGCCAGCCACCCGGCCTCGCTCGTGTGCTGGACGTCCATCGCCTCGCGCATCGACCCGATGCCCAGGGTTTTGAGCACCGCAATGCGGAGGTCCGCGCCGGGTCCATAGCCGTCCTCGGCGGCCGCCGCCGCTCGGAAGGTCTCCCGGCCGAGGTCGGAGCCGCTGCCCTCGTCGCCGAACACGGCGCCGAAACCACCCACCAGGAGCTCCCTGCCGCTCCCGTCCACGGTGAAGACGGAGGAACCGGTGCCGGCGATGACGATGACCCCCGGACGTCCACCGGTGGCGCCGAACCACGTCGTATACGCGTCGTGGTGGACCGCGACCGACCTGGCGACTCCCGTCGACAGCAGGCGTGAGGCGACCGAGTCGCGCTGCTCCTGGGTGATGCATCCGGCGATCCCCGCAAAGGCGTAATCCGCCATGCGGCCCTGCCGGGTCAGCGCGGACCTGGCCGCCTGGTCCAGGGCGTCGAGCACGGCAGCGGTGGGCACGGACGAGAAATCGGCTGGGATGTCGCGCTCGCCGGCGCTACGGGAGCCCTGATCAAGGTCCAGCGCCAGTGTCCTGATCCGGCTGCCTCCTCCGTCGATCCCGAGGAAGAGCCCTGCCATGGCCGTCATGACGTGCGGCGACCGCGCAGCCGGTCAGCAACGCCAAGCGCACCAAGAAACCCAGCCACTTGCTCTCCATAACATAAATGAACTGACCAGAACGTTATCGCTCAGACTCTGGGATGGTATCCAGGCTGGCCGCCGAGTGTCAAGTGAGGCTTTCACTCGGGCGAACCTGCGAACGCCCGCTCTGGCACCCTCCGGGCAGGTTCTGATATGTTCTGTTCACTGCGGGTCATATATGTGCGTTAGCCTGGAGAGCCCGGAGTAGGCTGCGCCCGTCCACAGTTGCACCGGGCAAGGAGCTGGAGATGCTGGCCAGAGAGCGTCAGAGGGTGGTCGTGGGGGAGGTCCGACGACGGGGCGCGGCGAGCGTCGGCGAGCTGACAGCCCTCCTCCAGGTGTCGGGGATGACCATCCGGAGGGATCTGGACGCGCTTCAACGCGAGGGAGTGCTGGAGAAGGTCCACGGTGGGGCCGTGGCCCTCAGCCGCAGCGCCGAGGAGCCGGGATTCGACGCCAAGTTCTTCCGGGAGCGCTCGGAGAAGAAGGCGATCGCCGACGCGGCACTGGCCCTCGTGAAGCCGCACTCCTCCATCGCCCTCTCCGCCGGGACCACCACGTGGTTTCTGGCGAGCCGCCTCTCGGAGGTTGACGACCTCACCGTGGTGACGAACTCCTTGAAGGCAGCGGACGCCCTGGCCGGTGCGCGCAACGGAGGCATGCAGCTGATCCTCACCGGTGGGGCGCTGACATCCTCTGCGGCCCTCGTCGGACCCATGGCCGATGCCTCGATTCGCTCTCTCTCCGTGGACCTGCTCTTCCTCGGGGTCCACGGCATGGATCCCGACGCCGGATTCACCACGCCGAACCTCGCCGAGGCGGAGACCAACCGCCTGATGGTGGCCCATGCCCACCAGGTGGTCGTGCTCGCCGACCACACCAAGTGGCGGACCATCGGATTGAGCCGCATCAGCGACCTCTCGGCAGCGGACGCGCTGATCACCGACGACGGGATCGATCCCGAAGCGACGGCCACGCTCCAGGAGAGGGTGCGCCTCCTGATCATCGCCCGGACCGCGGACTTCCCCGCGGATCAGCGCGCCCCCGGGTCCCGGTGATGGGCGCACCGGCCTGGGTTGGCGAGCTCGAGCGACTGCTGGGTCCCGGCATGGTCTCGGTCGGGAGTGACGACGTCGCCCTGCACAGCTTCGACGCCTGGCCCGTCGCCGTGAAGTGGCGTCAGCAACGGAAGCAGCCGTTCCGTCCCGCCGCGGTGGTCCGGCCGACCACCGCCATGCTGGTGTCGCGCCTCGTCAGATGGGCCAATGAGAGAGGTGTGGCCGTGACCCCCTGGGGTCTCGGCTCCTCGGTGACAGGAGCGCCCCTGCCGCTGCACGGCGGCGTGGCCCTCGACATGACTTCGATGTCGAAAGTGCTCTTCCTGGACCCGACCAATCTCATGGTTCGCGTCCAGGCTGGGAAGCTCGGGCTGGAGCTCGAGAACGAGATGCAGGCTCACGGATTCACGCTCGGGCACTCGCCGCAGTCCCTCGACCGTTCCACGGTCGGCGGTTGGGTAGCGTCGCGCGGAACCGGCCAGTTCTCGTCGCGCTACGGGAGCATCGAGGACCTCGTGGTGGCCCTGTCGGTAGTCCTCCCGACCGGTGAGCTGGTCGAGACACCCATGGTTCCCCGTGCCGCGATGGGACCTGATCTCCGGCACCTCTTCATCGGAGCCGAGGGGACGACCGGGGTGATCGTGGACGTGACCTTGAAGCTCTTTCCCCTGCCCGAGCTGCGCCTCCTGGAGGCGCTCCACTTCGAGGCCGTGGCGGAGGGGGTCGGCGCCATGCGCGAGATCACGCGGGCCGGGCTCCGGCCCTTCCTGCTCCGCTTCTACGATGAGGACGAGGCTCGCTACGCCATGGTCGATCCGGCGTTCGACGGCTGCGCCATGTTCGTCGGGGTGGAGGGGCTCGCGCGGGTTGCCCCGGCGGAGTTCGACGCCACCCTGGAGATCTGCGAGCGGCAGGGGGGTCACCGGCTGGGGCCAGCGGCGGTCGAGGCATGGATGGATCGTCGCTTCGATTTCTCGGCGGTGGAGAACGTGCTGTTGGCACCCGGCGGCCTCGCCGAGACGATCGAGATCGCCGGCTTCTGGGACCAGATCCTGGATACCTACACGGCGATGAAGGGCGCGCTGGCGCCCTACGCACGAGAGGTGCTCGGACACTTCTCTCACGTCTACCCTCAGGGGACGTCGCTCTACCTGATCCTGCTGGGGCAGGTCGCGGACGATGCCGCCGCCGAGGAGCTCCTCTCCCGGATCTGGGAGGCGGCGATGCGCGCGGCGCTCGAGCACGGGGCGGCGATCTCCCACCACCACGGCATCGGCCTGGTGCGTCTCTCGTACCTCGAAGAGGCGCTGGGCACCGGGTTCCCGCTCCTGCAGCGGGTCATCTCGAGCCTCGATCCCAACGGGGTGATGAACCCGGGGAAGCTCGGTCACCAGCCAGGCCCGTCCGTCCAGGAGTGATGCCGCGGCGCCGGCACCGCCGGGATCGCCCGCCTACCGCGGAAGCGCCGCGCCGTCCCTCCGGTCTCGCCCGCCGCTCGTCAGGCCTCGTAGGTGCCAGGCCGCGCGGACGTGGTCGACGTCGAGTGCGAGCACGTCTCTGAGCCCCCGGACAGCCGCGCGCGCCCGGCCCAGCCCCGCAAGAGCGAGGCTTTCCAGGTAGCGGCATTCGATCCGGTTTCGCCGATCGAGATCGTCGTCGAACACGAGGAAGGAGGGCAGCGATGTGGCGAAGTAGTCGATGCGCTGCGGCTCGAAGGCACGGATCCGGGCGGACCTGAGCAGCTGCCGGAAGAGGGCGGTGGCCGCATCCTCGTCGCCGAGGGCTCGCAGCGCCTGAGCCTGCCAGTAGGCGGGCTCGGCGAAGGATATCCCGACGTCGCTCTGCGCGGTCGCGGCACGGGCCATCCAGGCGTGGGCACCCTCGTCATCGCCCGCCGCCCGGTGCGCCAGGCCGAGATGGAAGTGGATCTCGTTCTCGGCGGTGAGGGGATGCTTGCCCTCTCCCAGGTTCTCCGGGCGGTGCAGCGCCGCCTCCAGCCGCTCGCGGGCGCGCTCTGGTTGGGAGGCCTCCAGGTCGTGCTGGGCGAGCCGCAGGTTCACCAGCACCCACTGTGCCGACACCAGACCCTCGCCGCCCTCCCATGGGTGGAACGGCCGGTGACCCAGGATTGCGAGCGCCTCCTGGTGACTGTCGAGCTCGTTCAGGAGGGTGACGTACTCGATGGTCAGGTCGTCGCGTTGCTCGACGAGCCGGTTGCGCTGGCGGAGGAGGCGCGCCCGATCAGCGGGCGGTTCGCCGCGCCGCCGGCGGAGCTGATCGAACTCGTAGAGCAGCCGCGCGTCGGAGGGATCCGCGCGCATCGCTCTCTGGTAGGCGAGCCGGGCTCGATCCGGGCGACGGAGTACGTTGAACTCGGCGATGCCGAGGTTGCGATGCACGGTCGGGAATCCGGGGTCTAGGCGAGCGGCCCGGCGCCACGCGGCGATCGCCTCTCCGTAGCGGCGGCGGTCGTAGAGGAGAGTGCCGAGGTAGTAGGGTGCGCGGGCATCCTCAGGGCCCGCCGCCATGGCCCCGCGCAGGATCTCGATCTCCTCCAGGCGAGCCGGGAAGCAGTACTCAACTGGCATCTCCGCGCCGCGCCGATACTCCTCGAGCGAACTGGCACGGCCGGCCCGACCGAGCAACCAGCCGAGCGTGTAGTGCAGCATCGGATGGACGGGACCGGCGGGATCGTCGTCGGGGAGCTGTTGGCGCAGGACGTCGATGGCCTCCTCCAGCAAGCCGGCCACCGCGTAGTCGTGGGCGACGTCGAGGGCAGTCTGGACGCCGCCCGGGAGACGTTCGGCGGGTCGACGGATCGCCGCGGCGCCCGCCTCCTGCATGAGGGCGAGCCGGCGGTGCAGATCGAGCGCCCCCGCGTTGAGCGGGTCGAGGGCCAGCACCGCGGCGACCTCGACTGCCGCGAGATCGGGCTCTGCCAGGCGCAGCCAGACGGCGGCTCGGAGAGCGCGTGCCGCCACCTGGTTGGTGTCGCCCTGGACAACCTCGTCCAGCAGCTGGAGTGCCTGCTCGAACCTGCCGCGGGCACAGGCGAGCTGGGCCCGCGCGAACTGCGACGGCCCCCGCCACGCCTGGTTCCAGGCTGCCTTGGCGAATGCCTCCTCGGCCTCGGCGGGTTGCCCCGCGGAGCGCAGGGCCAGCCCCAGGCCGTAGAAGGGCTCGCCGTCGTAGGGATTGGGGTTGAGCCGCGTGAGGGTCACGATCGCCCGCCGGAAGCAGACGGCCGCGCGGTCGAACTCGCCGCGATGATGGTGCCACCACCCGATGGCGGTGTTCGAGCGGACGTCACCCGGCGCCCGCCGGAGCGCCTCCTGCCAGTAGTCCTCCGGCTGCCTCGTCGCATGGCGGTACTGGGCAAGATGCTGGCCGACGAGGAAGAGCTCCTCCAGAGACTCGACGGCCGCGGGCAGCGGCGGCTCGCTAGCCGGAGAGGGCGGTTCAACGGCCATGAGGCGTGGGGGCCGGTAGCAGACCAGCTCGCGTCCGTCGGCAGTCGCCGCCAGTTGGAGGTCGGTCTCAGCCACGCCGGCGGGGAGGGTGACGTTCTCCACGACGAGCGGCTGCCCGGGAACGAGGTCGGCGGTCCTCTCGAGGAGCACGCGGTCGCCGGCCCGAAGCCGCAGGGTGAGTCCGCTTCGCGCTGAGGTTACGGCCACCCCGAGACGCGCCCGGCCGTCCCTTACGGAAAGGCTGAGCGCCGCGTCGAGGGTCGCTGCCTGCGCCGGACCGATCTCCTGGATGGGATACCAATACTGGCTGAACGTCCTGGTCTCGTAGGGCGCGAGGAAGCTGAAGTCGGGCTGGTTGTCGGTGTAGACGCCGGCCATCAGCTCGACATAGGGGCCGTCGGCATCGGTCAGCTGGTGGTCCCAGGCGTAGCCGACCTCGCCCTTTCCCCAGGTCCAGAGTTTCTTGCCGGGCGAGATCCGGTGGTCGGCCCAGTGGACAAAGCCGGCCGCCGCGACGTGGTCGTAGCCGCCGAAGAAGTCACCCTCCGTCGCCACCACCATGTACGAGGTCGGGACCGGGATGTTCCGGTACCACGTCAGGTCCGCCTCCAGCTCGTGCCGAGCTCCGTAGTCGACCCCGTAGTACCGACCGCGGGCAACCGGGAAGCTCGACATCGCGCGCTTGGCGTGATCGGCAACCGAGGTGACGTCGGGAGGGAAGAATGACTGGTAGCCGTCATGCACCCTGGCGGCGGCGTTGGCCCACCAGAGGAACGTGCGAGTCTCCGGCGTCCGGTTGAAGAGACGGACACGGATCTCCAGAACCGAAGATCCGGGGCGGACGGTCACGCCGTGCATGCCCTTCATGCGGCCCATGGGCTCATGCTCCGAGCACCAGACCGTCCGCCCACCGTCGGGCAGTTCCTCGATGGCCCAATCGACGGGCATGAACGAGGATGGCCGGTGATGCTGCGGCCAGTTGAATTCGACGCCCCCCGAGATCCACGGGCCCAGCAGCCCCACCAGCGCCGGCTTGATCACGTTCTGGCGGTAGAAGAAGTCGTAACCGTTGGTGCGATCCATCCCCACGTGGATACGGCCGCCGATCTCGGGGAGGACCATCAGCCGCAGGTACTCGTTCTCGAGGTGCACGGCGGTCCAGGCCCGGTCCACCGACTGGTTCGACACGGTGTCGATGACCGGGTTCGGGTAGACACGCCCCGAGGAACCCTGGTAGACGCGGTTCTCGAGGAACATCGGATTGCGGTCCGCCGGCGGGGTCGGGTAGGTCGGGATGACCACCGGTTCGCTCCAGGCGGCGACCGGTGCATGCCGCAGTGAGCGTGGACGTCGTGGCAGCGAGATCATGCCTCGGATCCCGAGGCCCCGCGGTCCTCACCCCCTGTGAGTGGCCCCTCACGGGTCAGCTCGAACGCACCCAGCAGACCCAGATCGCTGGTCAGTTCCGCTCGCCTGATCCGGCAATGGGCACGCGTGGCGGGGAAGCTTCCCTCCGCCACCGCCGCGACCATCACGTTCCAGAAGGAGTCGCCGGCGCCGAAGACGCCTCCTCCGAGCGCGACGGCATTCAGAGCGAGCAGATTGATCAGGCCGCCAAGTGCAATCCCCAGGTAACGCGCCGCCGCATCCAGGACCCCCTGCGACTTCGCGTCGCCCGCGGCGGCGGCGCGCACCACCTCCTCAGCGCTCTCGGCTCCCGCGGCGCTGGCGATGCCGTCCCCGGAGGCGATGGCGTTGATGCATCCCCGGTTGCCGCAGTGACAGAGTGGGCCATCCGGAATGGTGACGATGTGGCCGAACTCCCCGGCTCCACCGACACTGCCCCGGTAGAGATGGTTGTCGAGGATGAGACCGGCCCCGATACCGGTGCTGACGGTGATGTAGGCGAAGTTCGCCACGCCGCGCCCGGTGCCGCGGCGGTACTCAGCCAGAGCCGCCACGTTGGCGTCGTTCTCGACCACGCAGGGACACCCGAGTTGCGCCTCCAGCATCTGCCGGAGCGGAACCTCCTTCCACTCGGCAAGGTTCGCAGCCGCGTGGACGACACCACTGCGCGGGTCGACCGTTCCCGGGACACCGATCACTGCGACCGACGGTGCCGCCGCGGCTTCGGTGGGAGAGACCACCACCTCGCATACGAGGGCCACGATCTGGTCCACCACTCGGGATGGGCCGGCGTCGCGGTCGGTGGTGACCCTTCCGCGCCGGACGATGCTTCCGGCCGGATCGAAGGCCGCCGCGCGCAGCCACGTACCTCCCAGGTCGATGCCGACGACGGGGGATCCATGGGGCGGCATCTCCGCCTGGTGGTCGATCATGACTGCTGGCACCCCGGCGTCACGTCGGCGAGGTGACGACGTCAGGCGCGAGGACCGCGACGCCCGCGGACGGCTCGATCAGCCAGGTTCCGGCGTCGGGGATCGCCGCGGCGGCCATTGCCGCGGCGCAGGCATCGGCGGCGCTCCGGTCCACGAGGGCCAGGGCGCTGCCCCCGAAGCCGCCGCCAACCAGCCGGGCGCCGTAGCAGCCGGGAACGCGGCGCGCCGAGACCGTCATCGCATCCAACCTCTCGGTGCTGATCCGATAGTCCGTGCGCAAAGATTCGTGGCTTTCGTTGACGAGGACCCCGAGCCGGTGAGGGTCACCCGCCTCCAGGGCGGCGATGGCGGCATCCGTCCGGCGCGTCTCGGTGGCAATGTGCCGGCCGGCCGCTCGGAGTTCAGCTGGCAGCTCTCGCCAGCGATCCCCGATCTCCTGGCAGCCGGTTGCCCCGAGCGCCGCGCAGGCCCGCTCGGCCAGCTCGCGGCGCGCCCGGTACTCGCCCCCCTGCACGTCGTGCCTCTCGCCGCTGCTGGCCACGACCACTCCGATCTCGGGCCAGGGCCAGCCGCGAGTCTCCCGGGATCCGGTGGCGCAGTCCAGGAGGAGCACGCAACCGCTTCGACTGTGGACCACTGCCAGCGGGTCCAGGTCGCCACAGGGAACGCCCACGATCTCGCGCTCGCCGATCAGCGCGGCGGCGACCAGGTCGTCCGAGCTGAGGTGGGCGCCGGCGAGGCGGAGCATGGCCACCAGGCTGGCCGTCATCAGCGCCGCGGACGAGCTCAGGCCGGAGGATCGTGGGACCCGGCTCGCGACTCCGATGTCGAGGGGGGGCAGGACGACACCGAACCTGCCCAGCGCGGAGGCGGCCGCGAACACGCGGTCACCGATGTCCCGGGCCATCCATGGACCGTCACGCTCCACACGGTGCCCCTCGCTGACCACTCGCCAACGACCGTCGGCCGACGGCCGCACCGCCACCGCCAGGGTCAGGTCGATGGCCATGCAGGCAACCCGGCCGCCCACATAGTCGACGTGCTCCCCGAGCAGCGTGATCCGACCTGGAGCGAGACCGCTCGCGGCAGGGGTGCCCGACCCGAAGGCGCCCTCCAGCTCGCTGACGGCGCCCGTCTCCAGGTCTGTCATCTCAGCATTCTGGCAGCGGGCCGCCCCCGCCCGATGGTGCGTTGACGGCCCCATCAGGGCGCCTCCAGAGCCTCCACGTCGCGATCCTCGAAACGGATCCGTGTGAAGGTCTCGGGGCGGTGGTTGTCATGCGAACCAGCCGGGTCCCACGCCCACCCGATGTGCTGGTCCGTGGAGAGGAGCTTCTCGTAGCGGGCAAACTGGAAACGCCACTCGTCGCCGGCCACGGGAGGCAGCGGCCTCCCGTGCGCCAGCGGACGCATGCCAGCCCAGGGCAGGGCGATCTCCACTGTCCAGCCGCGATCGACCATGGTCGGGTCGTTGAGCCGGCCATCGATCGCCACCGCCGTGCGCAGTCCGGGAAGATCCCAGTCCACGAAGGCCCAGCGCAGGCCCCGTGGGTGGCTGCCTCTCCAGAAGTACGGGGTGGTGAGGTAGTCGTTGCCGCCGAACGAGTGCGCATCACGGGTGCGGAGGTCGAACTCGGGGGTGTCGAAGACACCCCCGGCCCGATAGGCGTCCTTCCAGATGAAGAACACCTCGTAAACGGTGTTGCGCGCATTGAGCTCGAGCTCGTAGTAGGCATCGATGCCGTCGACGAAGACCTCGACGTCGTTCTCGGCGAAGATGATCGAATCCCGCTCGGTGAGATCCGCGCGCACATACGGCTCCTCCACCCAGAAGCCGATGTAGAGGTTCTCACTGTCCCACAGCACCGCTGTCCGGGTGTCGTACAACGCGGGCACACCGCTGATGATGTCGACGAAGCGAGGCGACCTGGGCGCTCGTTGCCAGACCGGCTTGTCGAGGTGCCCGTCGATCTCGATCGGCAAGGGGGTGCGAAAGCAGCTGTAGGGCGCGTTCATCGGCATGAGCCGTCGGTCAGCGCTTGAGCAACCGGCAGAGATCAGTGTTGAGGATCATCGTCAAGCTGCTCCATCGCCGCCGGCGCCGGCCGAAGTCGGGGTG
>PLNE01000165.1:232-2724 GCA_003141695.1 Candidatus Dormiibacterota bacterium | reverse complement strand
GAGCTGCTGAGGGAGCTGTACGAGGAGATAGGGCTCGCCATCGTCCACATCGCGCTTCTCCTTGGCGTAGGCAACGGAGCGGCCAGAGCCGGCTTGCTCGGCGCCGGAATACGACTGCGTCGGGCCAGCGAACCGGCGCCGTGGACCCTACGCCGGGCACTGATGAGCCACTGACCCATGGACAAGGTGCAAGCCCCGGGCCCCAGCTCAGGGTGGGGTCCGCCGCGGCCTGGTGCCACCGAATCGCGCTAGTAGATTTGCTGGCGCCGACCTACGCGCTTGTCGTATAGTCGGGTCATGGCATCAGCGGCTGCCGTCGACATCCGCATTCGGGCCACCCACCTGGCGNNATGGAGGGGGGCTCGCGTGATCCCGGCCCCGAGATGCGCGGGCGTCTGATGGCGAGCCTCGGGGCCAGCTTCTTCGAGCTCTTCGAGGTGGTCCTGGTCGGCGTCGCCGACGACGAGCTCCACCTTGTGCCGGCGGCGGCGACGCCGGTTGCGTCCGCTGGGAAGCAAACGGCAGTCCGGGGGGATGCAAACGGCTAACCAGCCGGAGACAGCTGCATCTATCAAACCCCGTGGGCCATCTGGTTAGATAGCCGGGGACAAGGGAGGAGGACGAAGTGCACCTAGGCAGACGATGGCGCGCACCATTTGCCGCGTTTGCGCCTCCGTGTAGGGTTCGTGTCNNGGAGCAAGGGAGGAGCATCGTGAACCGCGCTCGTGGCTGTGCGGCTCCGCAACGCCATCGCTCGGTGCGGCGTCGTCAAGTTCCTCAGCTCCTCGCGCTGCTCTCTGCCGCCGGGGCCCTCGGCCTGGCGGGCTGCGGCTCCTCGGCGCACGCCCTGCCAACGTTGCGACCCACGAGCACCCCCACCCCGTCGGCGAGCGCCTCGCCCACCCCCGATGCGAGTCACGCTGCCGTCCTCGCCGCCTACGACGCGTACATCGCGGCCCTGAATCAGGCTGACGCGGCTACCTCAAGCCCGGGGGCGTGGAACCTGCCTGTGCTTGCCGCGACGATGGTCAACCCCCTCCTCCAGGAGTTCCAAGCAAAGCTGATGCAGTCGGAGGCGCAGGGGATCGAGGTAGAGGGTGCCTTCACCCCCCAGCACCCGAGCGTCATCTCCAACACGGGCAGTGACGCGGTCGTCTCTGACTGTGTTTGGGACACGACCGTCCAGTGGTACGCGGCGCACAACGGGTTCACCGCTGAGCCGGTTCCCAACCAACCCGGCGGCACCCAGCCCACAGGAGATGGCGTCCAGGTCGACTTCACGCTGGTGTCGGGGAAGTGGATGGCGTCGCAGAACCCTGACTGGGAGGTGGGGAATTGCACCGGGTACTGAGACGCGCAGCTGCTGTTGTGCTCCTCGTCCTGGCCGCGAGCCTGTTTGTGACAGGCCATTCGGGTACGGTCGGGGTGTCGACGGTGCAAGCGAGCTACGGCGGGCCCAGTCCCACCGCGAGCGGAGGTACTTGCCCCGGTGGAATCTGCGTTGGCGCCGGCGGGGGGACGTCGACTCCGGGCACTTCTGGGGGCGGTGGCTCGTGCACCTGGGGCGACTACCCGTTTCCGATGATCCTGCTCGGGGAACGCCAGGTCACTGCCGGCCTCGACGCGTACCAGCCCGCGGACGCTGTCCCTCCCGTCTCCCCGACCCCAACTCCAACCCCGGAGCCCTCACAGCCGGCCGTTCCGGTCGGGCTCTCTGACGCCGAGGCTTCGTCGTACCTGGCCTGGACCGCCGCGAACGATGCGTGGCGGGCGGGCACCGCCCCCTACACCACCGCCGACATCCTTTTCTGCCCTGACCCGGACGTGGTCTCGGTGGGGTTCGTGGGCACCGGGATCACCCCCACGGCCGCCAACGTGCTGGGGATCTGGGCGTACTCACAGGTCTCCTGGACCCCGCCGAGCTTGGGTACGTCGCCCCCACTGTCTGCCGCCGCGGTGGTGGACCTTCCGACGTACTTGTACGTGAATTCCGGCGCGTACCAGGCCACCGGGACGACAGCGACAGTGCCCGGGGGGGCCGTCTCCGCAACGGTCGTGGCCACTCCGGTGAAGGTGGTCTGGACGACCGACGGTGACAGCGTCACCTGCCCTGGCGAGGGGGTCCCGTACAACAGCGCGTGGGGCAACAGCCCAGCGCCGGCCGGCAGCGGTGCCTGCACGTACACGTACTCCGACACGTCCGCCGATCAGCCGGGGGGCACGTATTCCCTCTCCGCCACCGTCTGGTACCACGCGACATGGACCTCCACTGGGGCTGGGGGCGCGGCTGGTGACCTGGGCCTGGTCCCGGGCCCGACGGTGACCGAGCAGATCACGGTGGATCAGATCGCCAGCGTCATCACAGCGGGATAGACACCCATGCTCCCCACTCCCCTCACCGACACACCCCGTGGGCGGTCAGCCGCTCGCATCGCCCCGCGTCCCTGGCGGCCCCGCCCGTCGCTGCTCGTCGTCGGCCTGGTGCTGGTGCT
>PLNE01000165.1:0-152 GCA_003141695.1 Candidatus Dormiibacterota bacterium | reverse complement strand
AACGCCAAGCTGGGCTCGTACCCGCCGAGCATCGCTGCCGGTGACGAGGTGGAGGTGATCGACGTCCAGACCGCGTCGGCATCCACGTCCTCACCGGCCCCGCTCGCGACCGGTCCTGTCGACGCGGCGGTGGTTGCCGTCGACGACGTGGA
>PLNE01000208.1 GCA_003141695.1 Candidatus Dormiibacterota bacterium | reverse complement strand
GCACGAAGTACGCCGTCCTGGCGACCACCCCGCTCATCATCGGAGCCGCCTTCCTTGCCGGCCCGCTGGTCAACGTGTGGGTCAGCCACCGCTACTCTGAGGCGAGCGTTCTGATCCCGCTGGCGATGATCTACATGCTGATGGTGTCTCCGCTGCAGGTCGGCTCGCTGATGCTGACCGGCGTTGGGAGGGCTCGCGACGTACTCCGCCCGTTCGCCGTCGCCACCGTGGTCAACCTCGGGGCGAGCATCGTCCTGGTGCTGGTGATCGGTGTGGCGGGCGCCTTTGTTGGCACCCTGGTGGGGACCGCATGCCTGATCCTTCCACTCATGCGATCGGTGCTCAACGAGGTCGACGCCACGCCACGGGATTTCGTGAGCCGGAGCCTCATGCCGGTGCTCGTCCCGGCCGCGCTGCTGGTCGCGACCCTGGCGGCCGTGCTGGCCCTCCGCTCGGGGGCGATCACCACCCTGGTGATCGGGGCCCTGGTGGGCGGGGCCGTCTACTGCGGCGCCGCGCTGCGGTGGTCGCTGCGACCCGAGGAGCGCCGCGAGCTGCGCTCGGTCGGGTCGTGGCTGTGAGCGCGTCATGCCGACCGTAGAGCGCGGCGCGCTACCGCTGCTGCTGCTCCGCGTCGACGCGACGCGCTCGCCCGGCGGCACCGGGATCGGGCATGCGATGCGCTGTCTGAACCTCGCCCGCGAATGGATCGGACGCGGAGGTGCGGTCCAGGTGCTCACCACCGGTCTCCCCGACGTGGTTTACGAGCGATACCGCGCGGTAGGGATCGAGGTGCTCGCACCGGTGACCGGTCTCCTGCCCGGAGGCAGGGCCGACGCCCTGATGGTGGTGGACCGCGTGCGGCGCACCGCGCCGGCGTGGGTGGTCGCCGACGGCTACCACTTCGGCGCAGCCTTCCAGGCGCCGGTCGGCGAGTCCGCCCCGCTCCTGGTCGTCGACGACCACGCCCTGACGGGCGCGGGCGGGGCGGCCATGGTCCTCGACCAGAACGTGGACGCCGACGCCGCCGAGTACGCAGACCGCGCAGCCGGCTGCCGGCTGCTGCTGGGCAACCGATTTGCCATCGTGGACCCCGCCTTCGCCGGGCGCGGTCGCAGGGATCGGAGCGGACCGGTGGCCAGGGTTCTCATCGCCCTCGGCGGGGGGCCTCGGGCCGCGTGGTTGGCGCGTGTCGATGGCGCCGCGGAGCTGCTCGCCGGGCGGGGGTTCGAGGTGCGCGTGGTTGGCTCGGCGCCGGACGGCACCGGGAAGCGCGCCAGCTGGCGCGAGTTCAGTGACGATGTCGCGTCCGAGATGGGCGAGGCGGACCTCTGCCTGGCCGCCGCGGGCAGCACGACGTGGGAGATCTGCTGTGCGGGACTCCCGGCTCTGCTCGCCTCCGTCGCGGATAATCAGGTGCCGGTGGCGCGCGCTATCGAGCGTGCCGGGGCGGCGATCGATCTGGGCTGGTGGGAGGACCTCACCGAAACGGGGATCGTGGAGGCGGTTCAGCGCCTCGCCCGCGACGCCAGCCGCCGGGCCGCCATGGCAGCCCATGCGATGGCCCTCGTCGATGGGTGGGGTGCGGCGAGGGTGGTCGACGCACTCTGGCCGCGCGTCGCCCTGCGCCCGGCCGCATCGGGCGATGCCCGCCTGCTCTGGGAATGGGCGAATGATCCCGTCACGCGCCGGGCATCCTTCTCGACCGCGCCGATACTGTGGAGCGATCACCTCTCGTGGCTCGGCGCTCACCTTGCCGCCCCGACGTCGTTGCTCCTCGTCGGCAGCGACGACGCCGGAGAGCCGGTGGGACAGATCCGGTTCGAGAGAGCGGGGACGGTGGCGGAGGTGAGCGTCAGCCTCGCCCCCGATCGTCGCGGCCAAGGCTACGGTGCTACGCTCGTCCGTGTCGGCGCCGCTCATGCCTTCGGTCACTGGGCAGACCTTCGCGAGGTCGTGGGAGTGGTCAAGGTCGACAACGCGCTCTCGATGGGAGCATTCGAGGCCGCCGGTTTCGAGCCGATCGAGGCCACGGTNNGGCCACGGTTGCCGGGCCCGGAGGGGAGCCGGTGACGAGGTGGCGGCTGCGGCAGGAGGATCTGGATGTCCGGCGCTGATCGACCTGACGCCGACGTGAGCGCGACCTCCAAGGCGGGCGCGCCCGTGATCAGCATCGGGGGCCGCCGCGTCGGCAGCGGGGAGCCCGTATACATCATCGCGGAGCTGTCGGCGAACCACGCCGGCAAGTACGCTCGCGCCGCCGAGCTGGTCGAGGCCGCTGCCCGATCCGGAGCGGACGCGGTGAAGCTCCAGACCTACACCGCTGACGGCCTCACGCTCGACAGCGACGAACCGCCGTTCCTGGTGGGAAGCGGCACCCCGTGGTCGGGCCGCCGCCTCCACGACCTCTACCTGGAGGGGTCGATGCCATGGGAGTGGCAGGCCGGTCTCAAGAGCCTGGCGGAGGCACGCGGTCTCCAGTGCTTCTCGACCCCGTGCCAGATCGACGCGGTGGAGTTCCTGCTCGAGCTCGACGTCCCGTGCTTCAAGATCGCCTCCTTCGAGCTCGTCGATCACGCTCTCATCCGCGCGGTCGCGGCAACCGGA
>PLNE01000170.1 GCA_003141695.1 Candidatus Dormiibacterota bacterium | reverse complement strand
GTCAGAGCGATGGTCCCCTGCGGTGGTCTTCCTATGCGCGGCGACATATTGCGTAACGCACTATAGCATGGTGCTGAAAATGGCCACCTACTGGCGTCGCGGGACCCCCGCTTCGGGGGTGACCCCCGTCAGGCCCGGGTAGACTTCCTTCTGATGGACCTCGACGCCGCCAGCCTGCAGGCCGTCGAGACGGTGCGGCGCTGGGAGGCCGGCTGGCCCGCCCTCACCCCTCACCCGTCCGTGACCGTCACCCCGGAGCGAGCGCAGCAGGTGCTGGAGGAGCTGGGCCGGCGGTTGGAGGACAACTACCCCTTCTTCCACCCGAGCTACGCCGGCCAGATGCTCAAGCCGCCCCACCCGGCGGCGGCTGCCGCCTATCTGATGGCGATGCTCATCAATCCCAACAATCATGCCCTCGACGGGGGGCCGGCGACCGCCGCGCTGGAGCGGGAGGCGGTGGCGGCCATCGCCGCGATGTTCCACTACCCCGCTGACTTCCTCGGGCACCTCACCTCGAGCGGGACCATCGCCAACCTGGAGGCCCTCTTCGTGGCCCGCGAGCTGAGGCCCGGCGTCGCCGTCGCCTTCAGCGAGGAGGCCCACTACACACACGAGCGGATGTGCCGGCTGCTCGGCGTCCGCGGGGTTCGGGTGCCCGCTGACTCCCGCGGGCGGATGGACCTGGACGCCCTGGAGCACCTGCTGCGGACCGACACCATCGGCACCGTGGTGCTCACCGCCGGGACCACCGCTCTGGGGGCCGTCGACCCGATCGACGAGGCGCTCGCGCTGCGCGAGCGGTACGGGGTGCGCCTCCACGTCGACGCCGCCTACGGCGGCTTCTACAGCATCCTCGGCTGGGCCGGATCCGAGGGCGTTCCGGCCGCCCCCTTCCGCGCCATCGCGGAGTGCGACTCGGTGGTCGTGGACCCGCACAAGCACGGCCTCCAGCCCTACGGCTGCGGCTGCGTCCTCTTCCGTGACCCGTCGGTCGGCCGCTTCTACGTCCACGACTCCCCCTACACCTACTTCACCTCGTCAGAGCTGCACCTCGGCGAGATCTCGCTGGAGTGCTCCCGCGCCGGGGCGGCGGCCGCGGCGCTCTGGACGACTCTCCAGCTCTTCCCGCTCACCTCCGACGGGCTGGGCGCGATTCTGGGAGCCTGCCGCCGCGCTGCGCTGAGCTTCGCTGGCCTGATCGGCGAGTCGGAGCACCTGCGCGTCTATCAGGAGCCAGAGCTGGACATTGTCAGCTACTTCCCCTGGAGGGAAGGGATGACCGGGGTCGATGTCGACGCCGCCAGCCAGAGCCTCTTCGAGCGCGCGATGGCGGCCGAGGACCCCGTCTACCTGAGCGTGGCGCGGGTCACCGCCGAGAGCCTCCGCCGCCGCCATCCCGACATCGAGGCAGGGGATGGGGCCGTGCGCATCCTGCGCAGCGTGCTCATGAAGCCCCAGCACGAGGACTTCGTCGAGGTGCTCCACCAGAGGCTCGTCCGCCTGGCCGGCTGAGCCCGGCGGGGGTGGCGCGCGGCGGGCACGCCCCAGTTGGCTCACCTCGCCCGCGATCCGCACTGCCTATCCCACCGGCGTGAGCCCGCCCACTACGGGCGCGGACGTGAAGGTCGTGGTGATGGTAAACGTCCCCCCCAAAATCGGGAGCGGCATCGCCACCGAGGCCTGAATCGTGACGGTCGCGACCACCTCGTCGGTGCCCTCGGGGCTCGTGCAGCTGGTGGATCCCACCACGCCGCTGAAAGTGTCCCCCGCGCTGCTGCAGGCGGAGGCGAAGGCCGGGAGGAGCGAGGCATCGCCGCTCTCCGCAGCCACGTAGTCGACCTGGCTCGCACCTGCTGTCGCGGCTTGCTCCGCCGCGTTCTGGAGACGCACCCGGGCCTCGTATAGCTGGGAGAGATCGACGGCCACGGCGATCATGCCGATGATGAGGAAGAGCATGGAGAAGGCGAACATCACCAGTATCTGGCCCCGCTGTCCGGCTCTTCCGCGGCGGTTGCTCAGCATTGGAAGGGACTCTTCGAGCCCGACGTGGTCTGGCATTGCCGGTACTGCGGCGGATACGCGTCCGCGGTGGCACTCAGCTGGATCGACCAGAGCCAGAAGATGCCGACCGGCGTCTTTGAGAAGTCCAGGTCCGCCTGGGCCGTGCAGGTCACGGGCGCAGGGATGCCCCGGGCGTTGAGGTCGATCTCCCCCTGCAGGTACGGGCCTGCACAGTTGATCGGGGTGGTCACCGTCATGTAGCCGCTCTCGCTGCCGCTCGGGTTGAGGGTGTGCGAGAACGCATATGCGGAGTCGGCCTGGCTGGCCGCCTGATCTCCGAGTGGGGGCACGAGCGCGGCCTGGGCGGCGAGATCCACCGCTGTCTGGAATTCGTTCTCGGCTCGCAGTTCGAGCATCATCCCCACGAAGCCGCAGACGATCACGATCATGACGGGGAGCACGAGCGCCATCTCGATGGCCGCCTGTGCCCGCTGGCCAACCCGTGCCCTGCGCCCGGTTCTCATGGTGAGTACGTGTCCACGTTCACGGAAGCTGTCTCGGAGATCGGGAGGCCCCAACCGCGCCAGTTGAGGGGCCCGAAGCCGGGCGGAACCATGGAGAGGGCGTAGCCGGTGACCGCGACCGTGACATGGCCGGCGCCGTCGTCGACGGCGCAGACGATCACATGACCCACCCCGTCATAGCCCGAATGGAGAGCGTCGAAGTAGTCGGCCACCTGGTCTGCGGTGGGGCAGGCATTCGGTCCGATCTCGCCACGCAGAGTGGCCAGGTTGGGCGCGTACCAGTCCTCCACGCTCGTCCCCAGCAGGGGCTCCCGCAGGAGCGGAAGCACGCTCGCGTACACATCGGTGAGCGCGGGAGTGAGGCTGGTGGCAGAACCCTGCGCCGACATCGCCACCCCGATGCCCTGCTCGACGGAGGCGTCCGCGGCATCGGTCTCGATCGTCCATATCCACGTGTCGAGGATCGCCATCAATGCCACGAGAAAGAGTCCGAAGACGAGGGCAAACTCCACGGTGGACTGCCCCCCGCGTCGGGGTCGTCGTGCTCGCCCCCCGCCCACCTCAGGCCACCGGGATCGTCCGGACCTGGTATACGGGCTTGGGTGGGAGCGCGCCGTCGACGAGCGCGTTGGCGTAGGTGGTGCTGCAGGCGGCAACCGCCTGGGCCTGGGTGTACTGGAACACTCCCTTCAGGCCGCCGCCCGGAGTGACACAGCCGTAGTAGGCGTCTCCGTTCCAGTCGACCCAGGCCACGAAGGCGGTGACGGTCACGTCCTGAGTGGCGGTCACCGTCGGGCCTGCGGCCGGGACGCTCCCCTCACCGCTGATCTGCTTGTAGTAGTGGGTGACCCCCGCTTCGTCCGGCCCCGAGCTCTCCACTTGCGACGTTCCGGTCGTGCCGTCCCCGAAATCCCAGTTGATCATGTTGGATGGAGCCACGTCGAGGTAATAGGTGAAGACGATGGATTCGCCTTCGGCGTCGGGATCGCCCATGACGTTCATGACCGTGGGGGGGACGCCAGGCCCCTGGGGCTGTGGGCTGATCAAGAAGTTCGTGGGCGCGAAGACCACGTAGTTGTCCGGGGCGTCGGTCTGCACAACCCCGGCGGTGACGCCAGCCGAAGCCATCGCCTGCTGCACCGTCGGCGGTGCCCAGGACGGCTCTACGGGTGGCGTGGCCGAGGGTGCAGCGGTTCCGTCCGCCACCGGTTTATCGGTGAGGCTGAGCCTGGGTCCATCGCACAGCCACTCGCCGTTGGAGCCTTGTTCCCATTTTCCGGAGTCGCCGGGCACGGTCGTGACCGAGACCTCGAGGGTCTCGTTCTCCAGTGCCATGACCAACCCCCCGGTAGCAAGACCCGAGTTCGGTTGCGCACTTGGTGGTGCGGGTCCGTACCGGGAGGCGGCTGCCCAATTGACCCCGAGCGCAGCCGGTGCAGTGTCGGTCACACTGCCCCAGAAGTCGCCGGAATAGCCCGAGGCGGGCACGATGTCCGCATTGATCGTTCCGGTCCAGAAGGCGAAGGGGAACACCGTCACCGAGCCGGGTTCGTATTCCGACTCCCGGGACGACTGTCCCAGTACCTGAGCGCCCTCGTCCTGGATGTCTACACTGCAACTCTCGCCGACAGTGGGCGTGCCTTCGTCGAAGTTGGCCCCCGGCGTGTAGGTTCCATCACGCGAGTTGGTTCCTGTGCCTCGGCAGTACAGGGTCAGCGTGCCGTCCGCTTCGACGCTTCCCGGCTGTGGAGGTTCACCGACCGCCAGATTCAGTCCGGCAGCGGGTTGGCACGGCGCATCCGCGCCCACCGTACCCACGCCCGCCAGAACGTTTGTAAACGCCCCCGTAGAGACTAGAACGGCGACGGATGTGAGCACTGTGATGTGACGCCAGCGCCTTCGGCTCATATGCCGACTTGCTCCATGATTGCGTCGGCAGCTGCGCTGTCGCCCTGGTCCCAGCCGGCGGTCTTTATTTCGAATTGGCCCAAAGCCGCATTGGATTCCGTCGTGGTCACGTCGACTTCGATACTCTCTTGGCCCGCGCTCAATCCTTTGTCGGTGACGGTCCCATCATCTGCCGTCCAGACGCTGGTACAGGGTCCGACCGCAGCGATGACGTACACGACGCCGGCTGTCTGGGAAACGTTGTCAGTCAGAGCTGACATCTGCTCCGCGGTGATACTGACAGCATCGGCCTTCTCCGGAAATTCGCAGATCTGGCTATCGACCACCTTGCCACCGGCGCGAACGAAACTGGTCAATGTGTTGCCGGAGCCGCCCTGGAGATAGGTGATGAAGCTCGCCTGGTCGTGCTGCCCCGCCCATTCCACGAGGGTCCACCACTCTGCATCTTCCGTCACCCAGGTCTGGAAGTCGGCGCTACTCAACTCGCCATTGGTGAGATTCTGCGTCGTCACGGGAGGGGCATCGGGCACGATCTCAGAGCAGGCCGGAACCATACTGGATTGCATCTGGAGCCACGCCTGCTGGACGGCGGTGAGGGTGCTCGGCTGAGGTCCACCTGTCAGGTACGCGGCGGCTCCCGGGATGGTGGTGTCCTGCGCGTCGCAGTAGGACGTGGGAGTGGCACTCGCGCTAGCGCTCGGGGTCGTCCCGGCCGCCTGGGCGGTGCTGGAGGTCTTCGGCGGCGTCGCCGACGGGCTGGCAGTTGCCTGGCCTCCGCCACAGCCGGCTGCCAGGCTGGCTAGCAGGGTTAGGGTCGCCAGCCATCGGCGTGAACGAGCCAAACGGGGTGGCGCCGAAGTTTTAGGCAGGGAGGGGAGACGGATGCCCACAGTCCTTCCTTCCCAAGACGCGGGTGATGCGATCGGCAGTGTACCCAGGTCGCCCCCGGTCCTGCTGGCAGCCACGGCCCCGTTCGACCTCCCTGCGACTCAGCCGCCGAGCACGCGCGCTCCCCTTTTGTCGGCGCTAATCGCGGCCTGCTGTTGGACTGAGTCGAGCTTATGAACAGCTGGCGGACATGTCGCGGACAAACGAAGGCCAACCGCGCCATGGCCGTTCGAGGGGGTTCGCTTGCCCTCCCGGGAGACGGAGGGACTCTCCTCACGGATCTTCCATGGCGCGGTAGCGGGAACGCCCGGCTCCTACTCGGGGGGAATGGGCCACCGAAGGAGGAAGGCGCCGAGCAGGTTGTCGATCTGCACGCCTCTCTCCGTGGGTTCGTCGTCAGGCCGCAATTCGAGCGAGAACGCGTCTGACAAGATGTCAAGCACCGCCCTTCGCTGCTCGGTTCCGGGTGCCGCGGACGCGAGTAGAGCCGACAGAAGCTCCTCATTCTGGGCTCCGACCACGTCGATGAATAGGGATCGCTCCGACGCCGACAGCGAGTCGATCGTGTTGTTCACGGGACGATCCTCCACGCCGCACTGGTCTTGGCCCAGGCGGTGACAACCTGCCCTTGATCGTTAAGCACCACCACGGCACTCCTCCCGTAGTACTTGAACCTTGCACCCGGCTGGACGTCGACCTTCAGTGGATCCTCCACGGCGTCATTCATAGCGGAATCCGAGACGCCGACGCCACCGTCGCGTCCCATCACCTGCTTGAGCCCGTGTTGGGTGTAGCCGTCGATCTCACGAGGCGCCCCCGGGGGGTACGGAGAGGTTCCTTGTGCCGAGCCGCCCTGCGGGCCGGTGATCGAGCCGCCCGACTGTCCGCCGCCGCTGAGGGCCTTGGCCAGCAGCGCGTCGATCGCCGTCGCACCCACGGCGACCACCGCCGTCCCCGCCAGCAGCTCGGCGCCGGCCGACGTGGTCGCGACGGTCATGCTGCCGCCTCCGGCAAGGGCGAAGGACATCCCACCCCCGGGGGCCGCAACCCCGCTGAACGGCAGCAGCAACTGAGCCGCGATCCGGGCCATGGCGGCGAGCGCCTCGGCGATGGCGGCGGCGATCTCGGCCAGGGCCTCGGCCAGGGTGGCGAGGAGGTCCGTGACCGTCGCCAGAGCACTGGAGACGATGCCGGCTTCGCCGACCTCCGACAGGCCAAAGGTTAAGAAGGCCGCGGCCGTGAGCACCACGGCCCCGCCCACCACCACCTCGACGACGTGGTCGTACTGGTCCTGGGCGCTCCCGATCGCGACGGAAGCCACGTGCAGGGTCCCCGACACCGCCTGGATCTGCCGGTGGAGCGGGGGCACGCCGGCCGAATAGTCGTGCCAGGCAGTGGTGTAGGCGGTGGCGGCCTGCCCCCGTCACCAGGCCGAGATGTCCTCGGCACGGGGGGCGAGCTGCCGCTCGGCGGCCTGCAGGCCGGTATCGAGGGCGTCCCAGGCGTCGGCGATCTGAGTGAGCCGCTGCGGGTTGCCGCCCGGCCGGCCGGGCAACCAGCCTAGGCCCATGAGTGGATTCCGTTCGCATTCATGACGCAGGAGTGAGTCCTGGTCGATGACAGCGACCGCCGGTCATGCCGGCGGACTCCGGGGTGATCCCGGTTCCTGCGTCAACGGGGCGTGCCGGGCGAGGCCCGGGCTGACCGCCCCTCGGACAGGCGTTTTCCGTCTCCCCCGCACTGGGGGCGACGTCCGGGCGAGCCCACCCGGCGAGGTTGATCGCGGCGTTGAGGTCGCGGTCGATGCGGAGCCCGCAGGCAATGCAGCCGAACACCCGCTCCTCGAGACGGAGGCCATCCCGGACCGTTCCGCAGCGAGAGCAGGTCTTGGAGCTGGGCAAGAAGCGGTCGGCGACCACCAACTCCGATCCGTACCAGCGGCACTTGTACTCGAGCTGGCGGCGGAACTCCCCGAAGCTGGCGTCGGCCAGGCTGCGGTTGAGGCCAGCCTTGGCCCTCACGTTGCGCCCCAGGGTGGCCACGGTGCCGCAAGCGGAACGGGTCATCCCGCTAACGTTCAGGTCCTCGATCACGATCCGGCCGTGGCTCTTGGCCAGACGCGTGGTCAGCTGGTGGAGGTGGTCCCGGCGCAGGTGCGCCACCCGGGCGTGGTGCCGGGCCAAGCTGCGCGCCGCCCGGCCCCGGTTCGCCGAGCCCCTGCGGCAACGCGCATGGTGCCGGGAAAGCCGGCGCAGCTTGCGCAGCCCCGCTCGGAGTGCGCGAGGCCCTGCGATCACCTCCCCGGTGGAGAGGGTGGCCAGGGTGATGACGCCCAGGTCGACGCCCACGGTGTCGTCGTGGCCGTTGCTCTCCACCACCGCCCGTTGGACCTCACAGCCGAACGCAACGTACCAGCGTCCGGCCTCGCAGCTGCTGACGGCGCTCAGGATCCACGCCGTCCCCGTGGTCAGCCGCTGACGCAGCGCGGTCGTGGCCTCGGAGGTCCGGAGCCGGCCAATCCGTGGCAGGGTGACATGGCGCTCTTCGTCGTCGCGGATGGCCCCGGTCGTGAACCGGCAGCCCATCGGATGGCCGCGCCTGCGAAAGCGGGGGAAGCCGACCCGGGGCCCCGCACGCTTGCCCTTCCGGCTCTGCGACCAGTTGTCCAGCGCGGCGGCGAGGGCGGCCAACCCGGAGCTGTAAGCTTCCTTGCTGTTCTCGCCCCACCAGGGCGCCACCCCCTGCTTCTGGGCGTTCCACTCCCGACGCAGGGCGTACAGGCTCCAGCCCAGGGACTCGGTCCGGGGCAGACCCATAACCCACTCGAGCTCGCGCAGCGCCAGCGATGCCCGCACCTGCTCCAGCCCCCAGTTGAAGGCGAAGCGCGCCGCTCCACGGTGGGAGGCGAGGTGCCGCTCCTGCGCTGAGGTGGGATCGAGCGCGAACCGATATCCCTGGTGGACGATCACCTCGCCCCCTCCCTCTCAGGGCGTCATCGACTGCGCGACGCGGTGCTCCGCAGCCACCAGTACCGTTCCCGCCTCCTCGACCCGGTGTGCCAGCGTCAGCAGGCCGTCGCCCAGGTTGTCCGGCGCGGCCAGCGTCTCGCGGAGCACCTCCCCGTACTTGGTCTCAGACGAGGCGTGCCCAAAGGGGTCGCCGGAACCCGAGCCGTGAGCACCGAGGTCGGACGCGGCGCTGACCACCTGGCCGCGCGCTCGGTGGAATGCGTCCGAGAGGTCGTTGAAGGAGGTGATGCTGCCCATGTAGAGGGTGGGGGTGCTGCTCGAGCCGCCCTGTCCCGCCGCTGGTGCCACCGGATGTCCTCCGCGACCTGGAGATCGTCCCGGTGATGGTCGGGGCGATTGCCGGACAGCGGGCGGACAAAGGGTCTGGGCTCACCCCTTGGGGGGCAGGTGGTACTCCAGGAAGGCCGTGGTCTGCTCCCAGGCCCGGGCCGCCGCCTGGGGCCGGGAGAACATGGCGGAGTCGTGGTTGTCGAAGGCGTGTCCGGCGTGGGGGTGGAGATGCAGCTCCACGTGGCGGCGGCCGGCGAAGGCGTGTGCCACCGCCCGGCGCTGTGCGGTGTTGATGTAGGTGTCGTCCTCGCCGAAGTGGAAGAGGATGGGGCACGTCACCTGCGGGGCGAGGTCGAGGGCGCCGGGGATCGCCGACCCGTAGTAGCAGACGGCGACTGCCGGGTCGGCGGCCGCCGCCACCATGTATGCGATGCCGCCCCCCAGGCAGAATCCGATGATGCCCACGCGGTGCCCCTGCACCTCGGGGACGGCCCGCAGGTGCTCCAGCGTCGTCGCCGCGTCGTCGGTCGCCTGGGGCACGTCGAGCCGCTGCATCGCCTGGAAGGCGAGCGGAAGATTCTCGGGGAGATGCTCGTCCAGCACCAGGTCGGGCTCCAATCGCGAGTAGAGGTCGGGCGCCAGCGCGACGTAGCCGAGGCCGGCCAGCCGGTCGCACACGCCCTTGACGTACGGGGTCAGGCCGAATATCTCCTGGACCACCACCAGCCCCGGGCCCGCTCCGCTCTCGGGCACGGAAAGCGCGCCAGAGAACGAATGCCCGTCGTGGCCCCGGATACGCTCCTCCCGTCGCTCCATCTGCACGACAGCGTACTACTCGTCAGCCGGTGTTCTGCAGGCCGGCCGCGATCCCGTTGACACTCCGCAGGATCGCCTCCAGCAGGGCCGCCCGCTGCGGGTCGGCTTCGTCGAGAGCCCGGTAGCGGGCCAGCATCTGGGCCTGCAGGACAGAGAGGGGGTCGATGTAGGGGTCGCGCAGCCGGAGCGTTTCCTGGAGGAGAGGCTGGTCGGCCAGCAGGGTGCGCTTGCCGGTGATGTGGAGCACGGCCTGGAGCGTCCGCGCGTGCTCCGCGGTCACATCGATCCACATCCGCTCGCGCAGCCCGGGGTCCCGGACCAGCTCAAAGTAGCGGCTCGCCACCCCCATGTCGGTCTTGGCCAGGGTCATCTCGAGGTTGCCGATCAGAGCCCGGAAGAAGGGCCACCGCCGGTACATCTGGTGGAGCAGCTTCCAGCGCGCCGTCCCCGCCGCCGGCAGGGGCGCCTCGACCTCGCTGGGAGGCGGCGCGTTGCAGTCATCGGCGGCATCAACGGGCAGGTCCTCGGCGAATGCCACCAGCGACCCGCCCACCCCGTACCACGTGGGCAGCATCAGCCTGGTCTGGTTCCACGCGAAGACCCACGGGATGGCGCGCAGCTCGGCAATCCGCGTGGACTCCCCGCGGCTCACCGGACGGGAGCCGATGTTGAGCTGCCCCAGCTCGCCGATCGGGGTGACCTCGGTGAAGAAGCGCTCGAATTCATCCGTGTACACGAAGGCCCGGTAGCGCCGGTAGCTGTCGGCCGCGATCCCCGCCATCGCCGTCTCCCAGACCGCCTCCTGATCGGGAGGGAGCGGCATCTGCAGCGAGCTCGCCTCCCACACCGCCGCGGCCACCAGCTCCAGGTGGTTCTGAGCCACCTCCTCGCGCGAGTAGCGGTAGTGGAGGATCTCCCCCTGCTCGGTCAGCCGGACCCGCCCCCGCACCGCCCCCGGCGGTTGGGAGAGGAGGGCCTCGTGGGTGGGCCCGCCGCCGCGCGACACCGTGCCGCCCCGGCCGTGGAAGAGGCGGAGCCGCACGCCCGCCTCGTCGCACACGCGGGCGAGCTGGCGGTGGGCGACATACAGCGACCACTGGGCTGCGAGGTAGCCGCCGTCCTTGCTGCTGTCGCTGTAGCCCAGCATCACCTCCTGGAGGTTGCCGCGGGCCCGCACCTGCTGGGCGTACTCGGGCTGGGCGAGCAGGCGGCGCAGCACCCTGGGTGCGGAGCGCAGACCGGAGATCGTCTCCATCAGTGGCACCAGGTCGAATCGGCTGGTGTGCACGCCGCCGAAGGACCAGGAGACGAGCCCGACCAGGGAGGCGAGCCACATGCCGGCCATCACCTCGACCGGGGAGTGGGTCATCGAGATCACCACGTTCTCGGTCGAACGGGGCGAGATCGAGCGCTGGGCGCGGCCCATCTCCACCAGGGTGTCGAGAAGGTCGCGGTCGTCCGCGTTGAGGGTCAATGTGCCGATGTGCGGCCCGCGCTGCTGCATGGCGCGCGCGAGCAGCCCGACCGCCGTGTCCTCATCGAGGTCTTCGAGGCTGCCGTCCAGCTGGCCGCACTGGCGCAGGATCGTGGAGGCGACCTCCCGCAGCCGCGAGGCGTTCAGCCGGACGTCGATCGCGTACCCGTAGAAGTCGAAGGCGCCGACCTGTTGGCGGAGCTCCAGCAGGCCGCCGTCGGCGAAGAGGGAGCCGCGCTGCCGGCG
>PLNE01000047.1 GCA_003141695.1 Candidatus Dormiibacterota bacterium | reverse complement strand
CGCTTCACCGTCACCTCGCCCTCACCGGTCGCCTCGTTCTCGATCCGGGCGACGACGATCGTCCCGTTCGGCGGCGGGTCGCGGCGTGGCCTGACGACGACCAGGTCGCCATCCAGGATGCCGGCATCGACCATGCTGTCGCCGTGGACGGTGAGGGCGTACGCTCCGTCGTCACCGGCCAGCTCCTGGCCCAGCGTGATGTGGTCCTCGACGTTCTGCTCCGCCAGCACCGGGGTGCCCGCGGCGACTCGACCGACCAGGGGCAGGGTGAGCACCCGCGGCGCGCCACGGGTCGAGGCCGGCTCGTGGCCGACGACTTCGACGGTGCGCGACTTGGTGGGGTCGCGGCGAATGTGGCCCTTGGCCTCGAGCGAGTTCAGATGGTTCTGCACGGTCGAGGAGGAGCTGAGGCCGACCGCCAGCCCGATCTCCCGGACCGTGGGAGGGTAGGCATGGGTACGTGCGTGCTCGCGGAGGAACTCGATGATCTGCCGCTGGCGCGGGTTGAGGGCGTCTGCCATGTCGTCTGTCTCACCTCTCAGCGTGTCGGGGCAGGCCCGACTGTAGCATGGCCGGCGCCGAAACGCAAACGGATGTTCCTGACGTATGTTCGGTCTCGGGGCCGCCGGGATGACGGGAGAAGGGCGGGGTTCAGCGCCCCGCAGCGAGCGCGACCGCCCTCGTGACCAGCTCGTCGAGATCGTCTCCCCTCTCCCGCGGGAGCCAGACGACGCTCCGGTCGGCGCGGAACCAGGTGCGCTGGGCCTTGGCGTAGCGGGCGGTCCTGCGGACGATCTCGTCGACGGCCTCGGCGGCGGACAGCGTCCCGTCCAGCACCGCGAGCGCTTCCCGGTAGCCGATGCCGGAGCCGTCCAGCGCCTTCGGGGGCACCCCCCGCGCGAGCGCCGCGGCCGTCTCGTCGAGCAAGCCGCCGGCCATCATCGCGCGCGCCCGCTCGGCGATCCATCCACGGTGCAGCTCGGGCGTCGCGTCCAGGCCGATCCTGATGCTCGGACGGATGGCGCCACCCCGGTGCCGGCCCGCGAGGCTGCCGCGTGCCTCGACGATCTCCAGGGCCCGCACCACGCGGCGGGGGTTGCGGAGGTCGATGCCGGCGGCACCTTCCGGATCGCGCCGCTTGAGCTCGCCGGCCAGCCCGGCGAGCCCCTCGGGGCTGGCGGCCCTCGTGTTGAGGGCCGCCCGGCGGGCCGGGTCGGGCGGAGCACCGTCCAGCTCGAGGCCGTCCAGCAGGGCNNGCCGTCGAGGTCCGCGGGACCGGGCGTGTTGGTGCCGATGGGGAGCCCGCGCAGCACCTGGCGCGAGTCGGCGTTGACGAGCTCGGCGGCGCCGATACTCCGGGCCAGTCCGACTGCCAGCGCGGTCTTCCCGGTCGCGGTCGCTCCCACCACGGCGATGGTGAGAGGCGTGGCCGGGAGCGCGCGTTCCCGACCCGGGTCGGCGGTCATCTCCGTAGCTTGCTGCATCGAGCGAGCCGGCCTGGGGCGGCACAGCCCGGCGCCTGTGTCCTCCCGCCGGCGCCGGTCAAGCTGCGGGTCCGCGACGGGCCGTCGGAGCTCGCGCCCGCGACGACCCGCGCGGCCCCAATAAATGGGCCACGGTGACGACCAGGACCACCCCCGGACCAGGCCGGCGCCGGGGGCGGCTGGTCAGCTGCACGGTGCCGCCCCCGATGGCGGGCTCAGGAGGTCTGGCTGGCGGTCCAGGAGCCGCTGCCTGCGCCCTGGACCTGGTAGCTGCCGGACATCGAACTGCCCGAGACCGTGCCCGTATACGTGATCGACTCCGAGCCGACGAACCCAAACTGAATGCTGCTGCCGTTGACGGTCGCGGTGAGGGTCTCGGTGCCACCGGGTGAGAGGTCGATGGTGCCGCTGAGCTTCGACGACGACTCCTGCCAGGTGAGGGTGAATGTGCCGCTGAAGGCGCCGGTGTAGGACCCTGACCACGTCCCCGACAGCGGCCCGCTGGCAGTCGCCGTGGGGGTGGCCGTGGCGGTGGCCGGTATCGAGGTGGCCGCTGGCGGCGCGGACGCGGTGGTGGAACTGGAGGAGGACTGGGTCGGGGAGCTCGATGTGGAGCCGCACGCCGCCANNTGCGAATTCTCATGGCTCTCTACTCCTGATCCAGGTCTTGCGAAGCGTTCTCCATGGATGCGGACCCGTCTTCCGCAACGGCGGCCTCGCCCAGGAATGCGATCAGCCGTCCCGGTTCGGAGAAAGTGATCTCACGTCCCGAACCGAGATGCACCGCCACCCCACGCACGCCATCCGAGCGCTCGCCGTTGTCGAGCTTCCAGACCCGCACCATGAAGGTCTCCATGACGCGGCAGCCTAGTCGCGGCTCTTTGGGTGGCCTTAAGGATGTGTGAATGGAGAGGGTGGGGGTGCCGCCGGATGCGCCACCGGCGCGCGCCCGCCGGGGAACGGAGCCGGCTCAACGTCCAGCTCGCCCATGGCGCGCCGGTAGTTGAGGTAATGGCGATGGGCCTCGCCGTGCCTGCCGGCGCCGGCCAGCGCGGTCACCAGCTCGAGATGTGCGGGCTCGTCGTACCGATCGATCTCCAGGATGCGCAGCAGGTGGGGCACCGCCCCATCTGGGT
>PLNE01000231.1 GCA_003141695.1 Candidatus Dormiibacterota bacterium | reverse complement strand
TGGGCGACGGCCGCCAGCGAGGCACCCGACGAGACCCCGATCAGGATCCCCTCCTCACGGGCCGCACGCCGGGCGTACTCGGCGGCGTCCTTGGGGTCGACCTGGATCACGCCGTCGAGCAGGTCGAGACGCAGCACGCCAGGGATGAAGCCGGCGCCGATGCCCTGGATGGTGTGCGGGGAGTGCGTCCCCCCGGAGAGGACCGGCGAGAGGGTCGGCTCGACCGCGTAGACCTTGAGCTGCGGCCAGCGCTTCTTGAGCACCTCGGCGACGGCGGTGATGTGGCCGCCGGTGCCGACGCCGGTGATGATGTAGTCGAGCCCGTCGGGGAAGTCGGCGAAGATCTCCTCAGCGGTGGTGCGCTTGTGGGCGTCAACGTTGGCCTGGTTCTCGAACTGCATCGGGATCCAGGACTTCGGAGTCTCCTTCTGCAGCTCGTTGGCGCGCGCGATGGCACCTTTCATCCCCAGCTCGCGGGGCGTCAGGTCGAGCTCGGCCCCGTACGCCTTCATCAGGCGGCGGCGCTCGATCGAGAACGATTCGGGCATCACGAGGATCAGGCGGTATCCCTTGACCGCGGCGACCAGGGCGAGCCCGATGCCGGTGTTGCCCGAGGTGGGCTCGATGAGCACCGAGCCCGGGCCGATGGTGCCGGCCTTCTCGGCGTCCTCGATCATCCCGAGGGCGATGCGGTCCTTGATGCTGCCGCCGGGGTTGACCCTCTCCTGCTTGGCCCAGACCGTGACCCGGGGGTCGAAGAGCTTGTTGATCCGCACGTGCGGCGTCTTTCCGATGGTCTCGAGAATGCTGTCGTACGGCATGGGGCAGATTCCTCTTATCAGATTGAATAATCCGAGTTGCCGAGAGCGTCCAGGACGCTCCGCACCCGGATCTGGCTGGTGTGGTAGACAAAGGAGCGAGGTGGCACGCTGGTGGTGAGCCAGACGTTGCCCCCGATCACGCTGTCGTGGCCGACCACAATGTCGCCACCGAGCACGGTGGCATTGGCGTAGAGGACGACGCGGTCCTCGATGGTGGGGTGGCGCTTGGACCCGGCGGCGGACTTGGCGACACTCAGCGCGCCGAGGGTCACGCCCTGGTACAGCTTGACCTCGTCGCCGATGATCGCGGTCTCGCCGATGACGATGCCGGTGCCGTGGTCGATGCAGAGGGCCCGGCCGATGGTGGCCCCGGGATGGATGTCGATGCCGGTGCGAGCGTGCGCCACCTCCGCCAGCAGACGGGGCAGGGTGGGCACCCCGAGCCGGTGCAGCTCGTGGGCGATGCGGTGCACCGCGATGGCGAGGAATCCCGGGTAGGCCACCACCACTTCGTCGAGCGACTCCGCGGCAGGATCGCCTGCGACGATGGCCACGGCGTCGTCGCGCAGCCGCTCATAGATGTCCGGCAATGCGTGGATGAGCTCGTCCGCGACCTCGGTGGAGCGCTGCCGGGGCAGCACCGTGTGCAGCATGCTGTTGAGCTCGGCGCGGAGGAGAGAGACCCTGGCGAGGAGCTGCTCCTCGGTCGCGCTCCCGTCGGCAGAGTGCTGCGGAAAGAGCAGCCCCACCGCGGAGTCGACGAAGGTCTCGACCCGCCGCCGCGAGGGCAGCCGCGCCCCCTGCGTCCGGCGGTGCTCGAGCAGGTCGCGGACCAGCTCGCGATCGCGGTCGGTCGAGTCGGTCACGCCGGGCCGCTCGGTGAGCGCGATCCCGGAGTCACGGCGAGCACGCCGCGGCTCGCCGGCGGGATCGCGGGCCGCGCCCACGCTGCCGCCGTCGGTGATCGTCAACGAGTCCATCTCTGCTCCTGCTGAACGGTGGGATGCACGCCGTCATCGGCATGACATCAAGACCAGGGTCCGCCAAGCCTGGAATGGCCGCTCCGGGCCGATCCAGGCTCAGATACAGGAGCAGGTGTTGCGCGCACCGAAATCGAGGTACAGCCGCCGCGTGGGCAGATAACGGCGTCCGGGCTGCGCGCTCATCGTGCCTCGATGATACACGTGTCCGGTTACGCCCCCACCCGGCCTGGAGGCCTCGTCAGCCGCGGAGACGTCGCCGTGAGGGGCGTTCACCGGCCACCCGCGGCGGCGCCGACCAGCAGCTCCGCTACCTCGGGCCGAGAGGCCGGCGAGAGGAAGGAGGGCAGCCGCCGGTCGTCGGGCTCGGGCACCACGCTGCCGTCGGCGAGCGTCCGGTAGGTCCAGCGCGGCCCGCGCTGGGTGATCTCGAGCAGGGCGGTGGCGAGCCGGTCGATGTCCTCCACCCGGCTGCCCAGCCCGAGGCTGGCGCGGATGGCGCCCGGCACGTCCCGGCCGCAGCCGGGCCGCCAGTCGCCGCCCCCGGCCAGGTGGGCGAGCAGGGGGTGGGCGCAGAACGAGCCGCTCCGCACCCCGATCCCGTGCTCGGCGCTGAGGATGGTGGCCACCTCGTGGTGATCCCGGCCATCCACGCTGAAGGCGGCGATCCCGACCCGATGGGGATACCCCGGCCAGGTCTGGTAGGTCACCACCCCCGGGATGCCGGCCAGTCGCTCGCGGAGCAGGGTGCCCAGGCGGTCCTCCTCGGCCGCGACCGTCACCATGCCGATGCCCTGCAGCGCCCTGCACGCCGCCGCCAGTGCGAATGCCCCGACCACGTTGGGGGAGCCGCCCTCGTGGCGGTCGGGCAGGCTGGTCCAGGTCGCCCCCTGGGCGCTGACCACGTCCACCGAACCGCCCCCGGCGAGATAGGGGTCGCTGGTGGCCAGCCAGTCGGTCCGGCCGACCAGCGCGCCTGTGCCGAAGGGGGCATACATCTTGTGTCCGGAGAGCGCGACCCAGTCGAGGTCGAGGCCGGCGATGTCCACGGCGCGGTGCGGCGCCAGCTGGGCGCAGTCCACCAGGATGCGCGCGCCGTAGTGGTGGGCGAGCTTCGCGAGCTCGGCAATCGGCCAGACCTCCCCGGTGACGTTGGAGGCACCGGTCACCGCCAGCAGCACGGGCTGCTCCTCCGGTGCCCGGGCCAGGGTCTCGTCGACGTCGGCGAGGAGCTCGGCCGGGCTCGCCGGGACAGGCAATTCGACCGCCGAGTGGTAACGCCGCCATGGGAGCAGGTTGGCGTGATGCTCGACCAGGGTGGTTATCACGGTTGTTTTTCGGGGCAGACAGCGCGCCAGCAGGTTGATCGCGTCGGTCGTGTTGCGGGTAAAGATCACGGTGTCGTCGGAACGTCCCCCGAGGAAGGAGCGCACCGAGTCGCGCGCGCCCTCGTACGCGGCCGTGGAGACCTGCGATCGGAAACCTGCGCCCCGGTGGACGCTGCTGTACCAGGGGAGGAGAGCCTGGATCTCGTCCCAGACCTCGACCAGCGCCGGCGCGCTCGCCGCGTAATCGAGATTGATGTAGCGGGCACTGCCGCCGCCGACCAGCGGCACGTCAAGCCCAGCACCCACGACCAGTGAGCCTCTCGATCCGATGACCATGTCGGCCGCCTCCGGACACTTGGTTGCCTCTCACGAGGCCACATCCCCGAATTGGAGTGGCACCTTGGATGTCCATCCAGGTTGCCGGGTCCGGCCGGGCGCGGGACCGCTCCTGATGCATCGCGGAGTCTACCGCAGATCGGGAGTCGTTTGCCACAAGGGGATCAGGACGTAACGAACCAATCTCCTCATGCGATGGGATGCCCCCCGCCCCGCCTGAGCCGGGAGCGGGCCGTACCATGGGTGTCCAGGGGTCCGGGCGGACCCGCGGGAAGCTCGGAGGCACCGGATGACGCAGGATGCCGTTCGCTGGGGGGTCCTCTCCACCGCGGCGATCAGCGACGCCCTGATCCCGGGGCTGCTCGCCGCCGACGGGTCCGAGCTGGTCGGGATCGCCTCGAGGTCTCCCGAGAAGGCCTCCGCGGCGGCCGGCCGCTGGGGCTGCCGGGCCTACGCCTCGTACGAGGAACTGCTCGCCGAGCCGTCCATCGAAGCCGTCTACATTCCCCTCCCCAATCACCTCCACGCGGAGTGGACGGTGAAGGCACTCGAGGCGGGCAAGCACGTGCTCTGCGAAAAGCCATTGGCGCTCTCGGTCGGCGAGGTCGACCTCATCGCGGAGGCCGCGGCGCGGAGCGGGCGCCAGGTTCTGGAGGCCTTCATGTACCGCCACGCGGCCCGCTGGCGGCGTGCCGTCGATCTGGTTGCCGCCGGGGCGATCGGGGAGCCGCGCGTGGTCCGGGTGGGCTTCGCCTTCTCCGTGCCCACCGACCTCACCAACATCCGATTCGTCCGCGAGGCGGGCGGCGGCATCGTCTGGGACATGGGCTGCTATGCGACCAGCATGGCGCGGGGGATGCTGGGTCGGGAGCCGACCGAGGTCTTCGGCTTTGCCGACGTGCGCGACGGGCAGCCCACGGAGACGACGGTCACGGGGGTGATGCGCTTCGGCCCGCGGGTGACCGCGCCGTACTGGGTGAGCTTCGACTTCCACAACCCGTTTGCCCAGGTGGAGGTGGTGGGCTCCGACGGCTGGCTGCTGCTGCCGGGGACGGGGATGCGCCGCGAGCCGCAGACCAAGCTCCTCCTCCACCAGGGAGATGCCGAGATCTACGCTGACGGGGTCGAGCCCACCGTCGAGACCTTCCCCTTGGACGACCCCTACCGGCTCGAGGTGGAGCACCTGGCCGGCGCCATCCGGGGCCGGGCTCCGCTCGAGTACGGCCTGACCGATGCCCGGGCCAACACCGCCGCCCTCGAGGCCATGCATGCCTCGATCGCCCGCGGCGCGCCCGCTCCCGTGACCGGCGGCTGAGCACGCGGAGGGCGCGAAGTCAGGGGTGGTGCGGGCCCAGCTGGGGTCAGCGGTCGGCGCGGTCCACTATCGGCACGAAGATCGCCTCATGGTGGTAGTCGAAGTTCAGCATGAGGGGGGCCGATGCCAAGCTCCGCAGCATCGCGGCCGAGTACAGGCGGATGCATCCCTGAGATCATCGACTCGCGCTGACCCATCGAGCAGCCGCCGCGGGGCGGCACCAGGAGGGACGCCGTGAACGAGCAGACGGACGCGCTGGCGGCCGGAGCCCCTCGCCGCGCGCTGGCGGTGGTCACCGGGGCCAGTGCCGGCATCGGGGAGGCGATTGCGACCCGCCTGGCGGATGAGGGCTTTCGCCTGATCCTCGGGGCCCGCCGCGAAGACCGGCTGGAGGAGGTGGCGGCCCGGCTTGGCGCCGAGGCCAGGGTGCTGGACGTCAGCGACGAGAGCAGCGTGGCCGCCTTCTGCGCCGGGATCGACCGGCTGGAGGTGCTGGTCAACAACGCAGGTGGGGCCCGGGGCCTGGACCGGCTGGCCGACGCCCGCAGTGAGACCTGGCGCTGGATGTGGGAGGTCAACGTGCTCGGCCTGATGCAGATGACCCGCGCCCTTCTCCCCGCGCTGGAAGCCTCGGGGCGCGGCCACATCGTGAACGTCTCCTCCACCGCCGGCATCGAGGTGTACGAGGGCGGGAGCGGCTACACCAGCGCCAAGCACGGGGTCCACGCCATCAACAAGACGCTCCGGCTGGAGCTGGCCGGGCACCCGATCCGGGTGACGGAGATCTCCCCCGGGATGGTGGAGACCGACTTCAGTCTCAATCGCTTCGAGGGCGACGCGGCACGGGCGGGGGCGGTGTACCAGGGGGTGGCCGCGCTCTCGGCCGCGGACGTCGCCGACGTGGTCGCCTTCGCGGTCACCCGGCCGGCCCACGTCAACCTCGACGAGATCGTGATGCGACCCATCCAGCAGGCCGCCGCCCACAAGGTGGTCCGGCGCAGCTGAGGGAGTCCTCAGCTCCGCTGCCCCGCCGCGGGGCAGCGCTACTCGGCGCGATCGGCGAACGACACCCTGATGAGGTTGCCGGCGAGCAGGCAGATCCACAGCTGGCACACGACCACCAGACCGCGCTCCGCGAGGCCCTGCCAGACGCCCGTGAACAGTGCGATGGCAAGGAGGCCGTAGAGGGCCGGCGTCACAACGCCAGCGACCAGCAGGATCGGCTTCAAACTCCTCCAGGCGGCCAGCAACGTCACGCGCCGTGCCAGCGGGAACGGGGTGATCGCCAGCACCCAGAGGGCTACCCCACTGAGGAGCGCGTCCGTCAGGCCCCCGGCGCTCAGCAACTGACTGGTCGGGGTGCATGCATGTGCCGAGAGCTGACACGGGATCAGGGGGAAGGAGTTGCCCAGGGCGAGGCCGGAGAGACCTATCTTCCACGCTGCGGGCGAGCTCACACCCGCCAACGCAGGACGCAACCCGAAGATGGCGAAGCCGAAGGTGCCGAGACCTCCCAGCGCGAAGCAGAGGACCGGGAACCAGACGTGCGGAGCCGTCGCCGCCTGGAGGTCGCTGATGGTGTCCGTCACCGGGCTGTACCTCGGCCCCTGCCAGGTCTCAGCGATCACCCATCCGGCTGCGAAGACCACCTGTGCCAGCAGACCGACGACTCCCCAGGTGAGGGCCTGACTCGGGCGCCCGTGCTCCAGTCCGGCGCCGGCCACCCTGGTCATCCGCTCATCCCGCGATCGGTCCTAAATCTATCGACGCACCCGAGCCCAGGAACTGCAGACCCACCCCGAGGAGGTAGGCGAGGACGAAGACCCACGGCACGGGCATGTGCAGAAAGGGTCGGCGCGTGGCGCGGGCGAGACGGTCGACGGCCTGGCTCACCGCGATTCCCCCACAATCCCGGCATCCGCATCGGCCAGCCCCCGCTCGCGATCCGGAGCTGAGTCCTGAGCCCACCGGGGACGCCGACTGCGCCTGCGCGCCGGCTCCGCGGTGGTGTGCTTGTCGATTTCCAGCCTCTCGAGGAGGCGGGTGAGGTTCACGACGTCAGAGGTGTCCCAACCGGCTACGAAGGCTGCGAAGCGAGCCACGCCGACCTCCTGAAGCCGGCGCATCTCCTCGTACCCCCAGGCGGTGAGGGAGACCAAGCACGACCGATGGTCGGCGGGATCACGGGTCACCGCCACAAGGCCGTCCCCTTCCAACTCCTGCACGTGCCGGGTGACGAGGGATGGGCTGACCTGCAGGGTGTTGGCGATATCGGACGGGCGCTCGCCCTCAGGGGCGGTGAGGACCTGGAGCACGGACAGCCTGCCCGCACCTGGGCTCTCACGCCGGGCCCGGTCAAGTCCGGCGTTGAGGGTGAAGAGGGCGACCACCATGCGCTCGACGTCGGCTCGATCAGGGCTCATCCCAGGATCGTCTCATAGTTGCTTGAGCGCATCAATGATTGCGCTCAGCGCGCCACGCCTTCCCGTTCCCGGCGGGCAGCCGCCCGCAGGCTCCCTCTTTGGGCGGGCCCGGCGAGCCGCCTGGCCCGCCCCTGTTTACCTTACCGGGCGAGGACGTTCGTGCTACTGGCCGAGAACGTGCGTGGCCACCGCTTCGACGTCAGCAAGGGTGAGCTCCGCGGTGATATCGATCAGGTCCGAGCCGTTAAGGATCAGGATGACGCTCGTAGCCACGCCGCTGGAATTGGTGCTGGCGTCGCCGGCGATGAACGCGTAGGCCGCGCTGCCGAAGCCGGAGACCGAGGAGGCAGTCACGTTGTAAGCGCTGGCGGCCGCGCCCGCGGCGATCTTCAACGCGCTGGCCGTCGTTGCCGGCGCTGCAGTGACCTCGATCACCAGGTTCGCGCCGCTCGTGGTGTCGTTGTAGCTGCAGACGAGGGATCCCGTGGAGCTGGCCTGCTGAGGCGCCGGGAAGGTGGTGCCGGTCAGCGTGGCGATCTCCGCCGACGTGGGACAGGTCGTGGAGACGGCGGCGGCGGTGGAAGTCGGCGTCGCGGCACTGCTCGAGGGCGTGGACGTGCCCGCTGCCGTGCTGGGTGAGCTCGTCGAGGGCGCGGTGGTGCTCGATGCCCCGCACGCGGCGAGGAGCAGCACGCTCAAGAAGCCGATCCCCGCGGCGCCCGGGTGGCGAAGGTGGGAGAGTGGAAAGACACGACATGCCCCCCTGTCAGAAGAGTTGATCCGGATGATCGGCCCGACTTGCGCGCCGACGGTCCCGTACTTCGCCAGCCGGGGCTGTCCCGTGGGTCCGGCGCCCTAGTTCCCCGCTCACCTGGCTGGCGCCACCCGACCATGACGAATACTACGCTGATTGAAGGATCAGGGTACATAGGCATCGGACCAAGGGCCTAGCGGCCCTA
>PLNE01000129.1 GCA_003141695.1 Candidatus Dormiibacterota bacterium | reverse complement strand
ATGGAGGGAATCATCCTCCCTCATGGCTAATACCGCAAGCTATTTACGCCGTGCTGCACTAGTTGACGCCCACCCTCTCGGGCTCCTCGTCTCGGACCTCAGTGGAAGCCTCCCCGGCTTGCCGCCCGCTGCCCCGCAGCGGGAGCTCGCGCATCACCAGGGTGGCGAGGAAGCCGAGCACCGCTCCGACGAGCGCCACCCAGAAGACGCCCCCGAGCGCCAGGGACATCGCGTTGTGGAGGGCGCCGACGATCTGGTTGAGGTAGGGACGGACCTCGGCGCGCGCCGCCGCAGGCACCGCCTGCAGGATGGTCTGGCCCAGGTTGTTGACCGACGCGATGTTGTTCTCGCTGAAAGTGCCGCCCCCCGAAAAGTGGGCGGTCAGCTGGCTCGGGATGTGCGCGGCGCTCAGCTGCTTGGGCATCTGCGTGGAGAGCCCCTGGCTGAATACGGTGCCGGCGATCGCCAGCCCGACCATGCCGCCCACCTGGCGGAGGAAGGTGAGGGTGCTGGTCGCCGTTCCCAACCGCTCGCGGGGCGCCGCGTTCTGGATGACCACCGTGAAGACCGACATCGAGGGCCCGATCCCCAGGCCGGTGAGCGCCAGCCAGAGCCAGAGGGTGGGGGTCGCCGTGGACGGGCTCAGGTGGGTCATCAGGAAGCTGCCGACGATCAGGACGCCGAGGCCGATCAGGAGCAGCGCCTTGTACCGGCCAGTCCGGGTCAGGTAAAAGCCCGCGCCGACGCTGGTGGCGATCAGTCCCAGCAGGAGTGGCCACATCGAGTACCCGGAGGTCGTGGCGCTCACCCCCTTGACCACCTGGTAGTAGAGGGGGATGAAGATCACCGCCGCGAACATGCACGAGGAGACCATGAAGACGGCGACGTTGGTGGCGGCCAGGGTCCGGGTGGAGAAGAGGTCGAGGGGGATGATCGGCTGTCGGACGCGTGCCTCGTTGACGATGAAGGCCCCCATGATCGCCAGCCCGACAAGGAGCAGTCCGCCGACCTGCCAGGCGGTCCACCCGTAGAGGTTGCCGGACGCGTCGGTCAGCCCCTTGAAGGTGAGGCCGATGAGGATGGGCACCACCCCGACCGTGAAGATGGCGATGCCGGAGAAGTCGAGGTCGCGGAGGCGGGCCGCGGTGGTCTTGAGGTTGGGGAGGCGGGTGGAGATGGCGTAGAGGGCCACGATCCCGACCGGCAGGTTCACGTAGAAGATCCAGTGCCAGCTGATGTCGTCGGTGATGACCCCGCCGAGGAAGGGGCCGACGATGAAGCTGAGGCCAAAGACGGCGCCGAACAGCCCCTGGTACCGGCCCCGCTCGCGGGGCGTGAAGAGGTCACCGATCACGGCAAGGGCGATGGGGAAGAGCGCCCCGGCCCCGCATCCCTGAAGGGCTCGGAAGACGATCAGCTCGCCCATGTTCTGAGAGAGCCCGGAGAGGGCCGACCCGGTCAGGAAGATGACGATGCCCACGATCAGCATCCGCTGCCTTCCGAAGACGTCGCCGAGCTTGCCGTAGATCGGAACCGTGATCGTGCTGGTGAGCAGGTAGGCGGTGACCACCCAGGTGTAGAGGTCACTGCCCCGAAGATCGCTGACGATCCGCGGCAGGGCGACGCCGACGATGGTCTGGTCCAGGGCGCCCAGGAAGAGGCCGATGAGGACCGCCACCATGACGATCACCTTCTCTCGGGTGGGCAGGTCGAGGGTGGCGTGCTCGGTCCGGTCGGAGAGAGTGGCGCGCACGTTTTCAGACACGTCGAATCTCCTGGGTGTGGGCTCCACCTCCAAGTTTGCACCGTCGGGGCCGCAGCGCCGCGCGCCCGGGATGCCTCCAGCTTGGCCCGATGGGCCGGGTACACTGCGCCGATGAGGTCGCCCACCTCCAAGGCGTCCCGAAACGGCGACGCGGCGACCCGGGAGACGATCCGCGCCGCCGGGCTCCGGGCCACGCCCCAGCGCCTCGCCGTTCTCTCCGTCGTCGCCCGCGCAGGGGGCGCCCATCTGAGCGCTGACGACGTCTGGCTGAGGCTCCGGGAGGGGAGCGGCGAGATGGATCGCTCCACCGTCTACCGGGTGCTGGCCGATCTCACCGNNCACCACGCCGTCTGCACGCGCTGCGGCGCCACCGAGGATGTGAGTGTCCCGGCCGTCCACGCCCTGGCCTCCCGGCTGCGCCGTGACACGGGCTTCGTGCTCGGCCATCACCCCCTCCTCCTCCCCGGTCTCTGCGCGACCTGCGCCCTCTCGCGGGATTGAAAGGACCTGTTCATAGCTGAGACGGTTCTGTCACTCCGCAATCGCAGGCGCGCAACGGGGGCGGCCTATGGTCATTTGGTAGCTGTGCCGTCCAGCCCCGGAGTGAGGCTGGTCATCCGGAGTCACTGACGTGCAGATCGGTCGGGTCGGTCAGGGAATATCCCGCCCTTCGCCATTCGACAGGTGGCGCCGGGGTCGTGGCGAGGTCGTGCCGTCCGGCGGAGGGGGTGGACCGATGCCGGGCGTCCCGGCGGCGGATATCCCGCCGGTCCCACGGCGTGCCGTGAACCTCACGGTCATGACCAACGACGAGATCGAGCGTCACCTGACCGGGCTGTTTGGCCGCCGCGGTTACACGGTGTGGCCGGTGCCGAGCCGTGGTGAGGTGGCCGCCGCCCTCCTCATCTGCAGGGGCGAGCAGGGTGTCGTCGTCCAGGTCAAGCGCTGGAACACGGCGCTCGGGCCCGAGGTCATCCACGCCATCGTCGCCGCGGTCCAGTATCACGCCGGCACCCTCGGCCGGCTCGGCTGCTCGCAGATCGGTGGCATGGTCGTCAGCACCGCGACGTTCAACGACGAGGCCCGCGAGATGGCCGCCGCGTCCGGGGTCCTGCTCTGGGACCGGCCGGAGCTGGAGGCCCAGATCCAGGCCGACCTGGCCCGGCCAGGTGGGAATGACCCTCGAGGCGGTCGGGCCTGACCCCTGGCGCGCCCGCCGATCCAGGTCTGACGGGAGCCGCGCGGCAGCGGCGAGCTGCTAGCCTCCCGCTCCGATCCGGCCCGTGGACGGCTCGGTCATGGCCTCCGGATCGAGCAGCTCGTCCAGCTCCTCCTCCGTGAGGGTGGTCTGCTCTCGGGCGACCTCGCGCACCGTGCGGCCGCTGGAGAACGCCTCCTTGGCGATGCGGGCGGCGCTGTCGTAGCCGATCCGGGGAGCGAGCCCGGTGCAGGTCATCAGGCCCCGCTCCACCAACCGGGGACCATTCCCGGTCGACGTGATGCCGTCCACCGCCCGGGTGGCGAAGTTGGCGGTCGCGGCGGCCAGGATGGCGATCGACTCGAGGAGATCGTAGGCGGCCACCGGCATCATCACGTTCAGCTCGAGCAGGGAGCCGGCCGCCCCCGCGAAGGCGATGGTGGCGTCGTTGCCCACCACCTGCGCGGCCACCATGGTGAGCGACTCGGCGATGACCGGGTTGACCTTTCCCGGCATGATCGACGACCCGGGCTGCACCTCGGGCAGGGCGATCTCCGCGATCCCCGCCCGGGGACCGCAGGCGAGCAGGCGGATGTCAGCGGCGATCGCGTAGAGGGAGACGGCGACGCTGCGGAGGGCGCCATGGGCGGCCACGACCCCGTCCAGGGTCCCCTGGGCCTGGAAGTGGTTGTCGGACTCCCGGAAGGGAAGGCCGCAGCTCGCGGCGAGCCCGGCGATGACCCGTCCGGCGAACTCGGGATGAGAGTTGACTCCCGTGCCGACGGCGGTCCCCCCCAGGGCCAGCTCGCAGAGCTCGTCGAGTGCCTGACGGCAGCGCCGCCCGGCCCGCTCCACCTGCCCCGCCCAGCCGAGGAACTCCTGCCCCAGCCGGATCGGGGTGGCGTCCTGGAGGTGGGTGCGCCCGGTCTTGACGATCGGCCACAGCTCCCGGCTCTTGGTCCGGAGCGAGGTCTCCAGGATCTCCAGGGCCGGGAGGAGGTCGCGCGACAGCGTGACCGCGCCCGCGACATGGATCGCGGTGGGGATGACGTCGTTGGACGACTGGCAGAGGTTGACGTGGTCGTTGGG
>PLNE01000097.1 GCA_003141695.1 Candidatus Dormiibacterota bacterium | reverse complement strand
GGGGAGGTGGTGGTCATCCCCACCGACACCGTGTACGGCCTGGCCGGTGATCCGTCGAACTCCGAGGCTGTCGAGCGCATCTACGCCATCAAGGGGCGGCCGCCGCACCTCGAATTGAACCTGCTGGCCTCCGACATCTCCCAGCTCGACGGCCTGGTGGAGATGGACGGTGTGGCGCGCTCGCTGGCAGCCGCCTTCTGGCCCGGCCCGCTCTCGCTGGTCTGTCCGGTGGGCTCCCGGCGCCTCGCCATTCCGCGCTCGGGGACGACGCTGATGGTGCGGGTGCCTGGCCACGCCCTGCTCCGGAGCCTGCTTGAGGAGACCGGACCGGTCGCCTCCACCAGCGCCAACCGGCACGGCATCCCGCCCGCCGCCACCGTGGGCGCGGCCGAGGCGGACCTGGGTGGCGAGGTGGCCGGTGCAGTCGACGGCGGTCCCAGCACCGGGATGGCCTCGACTATCATCGACCTGTCGTCGAGGCCTCCGCGCGTGCTGCGGGAGGGGCCGATCCCGCCGATCGCTCTTCGCCCGTACGTCTGAAGGCCCAACCCCAGCGCGCAAGAGGGAGGCATGGACGTGACCCTGAACACCGCCGATGAGCCGGCCGTCATCGCCGCCCTCCCCCGGGGGACGGCACGTGGATCCTTCGCCGACAAGCCGCGGCTGCGCGCCACCGACCCGGTGGTGGCCGGCCTCCTCGACGACGAGCTTCGGCGCCAGGAGGAGACGCTCGAGCTGATCCCGTCCGAGAACCTCGCCTCGACCGCGGTCCTGGAGGCACTCGGTTCCTGGCTCAACAACAAGTACGCGGAGGGGATCCCGGGAAAGCGCTACTACGGTGGCTGCCAGGTGGTCGACCAGGTCGAGGACCTCTGCCGCGAGCGGGCAAAGCNNCTCTACCACTTCGAGCCGTACTTCGTCTCCGAGAAGACCGGCCGCCTGGAGATGGACGAGGTCCGCCGGCGGGCCGAGGAGGTGCGGCCCAAGCTGATCGTCGCCGGCTACAGCTCCTACCCCCGCTTCCTCGATTTCGCCGCCTTCCGGGAGATCGCCGACTCGGTGGGCGCGAGGCTGATGGTCGACATGGCCCACTTCGCCGGGCTGGTGGCGGGAGGCGTACACCCCTCGCCGGTGCCCTACTGCGACTACGTGACCTTCACCACCCACAAGACCCTCCGCGGGCCGTGGGGCGGGCTGATCCTCTGCCGGGCCGAGTACGCGGAAGCCATCGACAGGGCCGTCTGCCCGGGCACCCAGGGAGGCCCCCTCCTCCACGCCATCGCCGCCAAGGCGGTGATGTTCCACCAGTGCGCCCAGCCCGAGTTCCGGGCCTACGCCGCCCAGGTGGTGGCCAACGCCGCCGCCCTGGCCAAGGGGCTCCTCGAGCGGGGCTGCGTGCTCACCACCGGCGGCACCGACAACCACCTGATGGTCATCGACCTGCGGCCCTTCGGGTTGCGGGGGAGGGCGGTGCAGTCAGCCTTCGATGAGGTTGGGATCACCCTCAACGCCAACGGCTTCCCCGGGCATGGCGGGACCGCGTACAACCCCAATGGTGTCCGGCTCGGGACGCCCGCGGTGACCAGCCGGGGGATGCGCGAGGCGGAGATGGACGAGATCGCCGGGCTGATCCACCTGATGCTCAGCCAATTTGAGGACACAGGGGTGCGGGCCGAAGTCCGCCGCCGGAGTCTGGAGCTCTGCGGCCGCTTCCCGCTCCCGTATCGCTTGCCGTGATCGGCGAGTCAGCCTGGCTCAGCGCGCTCCCGCCCTTTCTGCTCGCCGCGGCCGTCTGCATCGTCGCGGTCCCCCTCTCCATGCGTCTGGCCCCTCGGGTCGGAGCGGTGGCCCACCCCGACGACGAGCGCCACCTCCATGCCGCCCCCACCCCCCGGCTCGGCGGGCTGGCCATGTTGCTCGGCTACGTCGCGGCGGTGGTCGTCTTCGGCGGACAGATCCAGTCCCGCTGGCCGATCCTCGCCGTCGCCGGGGTGGTCACCCTGGTCATGGCGATCGACGACATCGTCGACCTCGTCTGGTGGCAGAAGCTGATCGTGGTGGTGGGTGCCGGGGTCGCCTTCTACCTGCTCGGGGTCAGCATCACCTCCGTCGACCTTCCCGGAGGCCACCTGATCCAGCTCGGTCTCCTCGCCCTGCCGGTGACCGTCCTCTGGGTGGCGGGCATGCAAGTGTCGATCAACTTCATGGACGGCGCCGACGGCGTCGCCGCCGGTGTGGTCGCGATCGTCGCCCTGGTGGCGATGCTGGCCGCGATCAACCGGATCATCGTTCCGGGCGACCTCCAGTCGGGGGTGGTCATCCTGAGCGCGGCGCTGATGGGGGTGTGCCTGGGCTTCCTCGTCTTCAACCTCCCCCCGGCCAGGACCTTCATGGGCGACACCGGCAGCCACTTCCTGGGGGTGGTCCTCGCCGCCATCACCATCGTGGGGATCGCCAAGGTCAGCGTCGGCCTCTCGATCCTGGTCCCGCTGATCGCCCTCGCCCTGCCCATCAGCGACACCGCCTGGGCGATCGTGCGCCGCGGTCGCGCCGGAGTCAGCCCGACCACGCCCGACGCCCGCCACCTCCACCACCGGCTGCAGGCCCGCGGCATGACCCCAATGGAGACCGCCCTCACCTTCTACTTCGCGACCGGGGTGCTCGGCTGCGTGGGGCTCGCCATCTTCGGCCATCGCAAGATCCTGGACATCGGCTTTGTCCTCTGCGCCCTGGGGGTGGCCGCGATCTTCTGGCGCAACCACCGCCGACTCCAGCGGCTGCGGCGGGAGGCGCCGGTGCCCGAAGGTGAGCCGGACGGCGGGGTGGAGGTGGTCGGCCACCAGGGGACGGTCCTCGAGAGCCTCCGCCCTCCGCGCGACCTCGACTGACCTCCGCTGGGCCCGGGCAATGGCCCCCATTTCGCTTGATGACAACCGGCTCTGGCTGGAGAGCCGGTCAGGCCTGTAGGCTGGGTGTCATGGGACGGGTCGATGGGGGTGCGGGGCGGCGCGGAGTCCCCCCTGTGCTAAGTTGCCGCCGTGCTCGCCAGGCCCAGCGAGGCCGGGCTGGAATTCGGCCTCGCCGTGACGCCCTCGGGGTGCCTTCCAAAAGGCCCTTGCCTGCCTGCCGCCATGCCGTCTGACCGGACGCGCGGCCTTTCCGGGACTGAGCTCATCGGTCTCGGCGTCTTCCTCGCCGCCGCCTTCGTGGTCCCCTTGGTCGTGGGCCTGGTCCTCGACCAAGTGGCTCACACCTCGCCCGTGGGCCTGCTGGCCGGCCTGGTGGTCGGTATCGCCGCCGCCGGCTTCGGGCTGAGGGCTCAGATGCGGAGGTACCTCTGATGGCGCCTCCGGTTCCGGCCTCGGTTCCTGACGCAGCCGTCGCGCCGCCGCTCGACGCCGTCGCCGCGCCACGGCATGCCCTCAACCTCACCGCCGCGACCTGCGCCGGCATGGCTGTGGTGGCGCTAGTGGTGGCGGCCGCGCTCGGCCAGCCGCTCAGCGGGGTGGCTCTGGCGCTCGGCCTCATCCTCGGCGGCGGAAACGGCTTCCTGGCGGTGCGGCTGCTCGGGATCGGGGTCGCCTTCGCGGCCACCAGCATCCTTCGGCTGCTGATTCTCACCATGCTCGCCGTCCTGAGCGGATTCGTGCTCGGGTGGGAGCGGGCGATCCTCGTCGCGGCCGGCATGGCGGTGGCCCAACTGGTGCTCTCCGCCGCCTCGCTCCGTGAGGTGCTGCGCACCCGATGATCGGTCAGCTCCTCGCCGACGCTGTTCCTGGAACCCATCCCGTCGTCACCATCTGCGGCGGGGGCGGCTTCCTCTGCAGCTACGACGAGGACACGGTGATCTCCTCGGCGATCGCCGTCGCGGTGACCCTGGCGATCGGGTTTCTCCTCGTGCGCACCCTGCGGAGCGGCAAGCCGGGCAGGCTCCAGATGGTGTTCGAGCTCTTCCTCAGCTACGTCCGCAACCTGATCCGCGACACCGTCGGGGAGGACGTCCCGGCCTTCCTCCTCCCGCTGGCGGCCACCATCGGTTTCTTCATCCTGGTGGCCAACTGGCTCGACTTCTTCCCGCTCCAGCAGCCGGTCGAGCCGGCCAACGCCGACCTCAACCTGCCCCTCGCCATGGGGTTGATCGTCTTCCTGATGAGCCAGGGATACGCGATCCGGGTGCGCGGTCTGGGCGGCTACTTCCACCACTACATGCGCCCCCCCTTCCCCCCGCTCACGATCATCGAGGAGCTGGTCAAGCCCATCACCCTGGCCCTCCGACTTTTCGGCAACGTCTTCGCCGGGGTGGTGATGATCTACCTACTCGGATCGCTCTTCGAGGCCTGGGCTGGGCAGTCCCTGGTCACCTCCGCGCTGTCGGTGCTGCCGATCGCCGGGATGACCATCTGGAAGCTCTTCGACGTCCTCTTCATCGGCACCATCCAGGCCTTCATCTTCATGCTGCTCACCATCATCTATTTCGGCCAGGCCCGTGAGGGGGTCTCCGACGAGGGCCATGAGGCCCGCAGCCCCGCCTAGATCACCACAGGAGAGATGGACCCGATGCCACTGCTAGCCACCGCCATAGACGCTCACTCGATCATCCTGGCCGGAGCGCTGATCGCTGCCGGTCTCGCCCTCGGCGGGGGCGCCATCGGCGCCGCCATCGGTGACGGGCTGGCCGGCAACGCCACCATCCAGGGCACCGCCCGCCAGCCTGAGGCCCAGGGGCGTCTCACCGTCATCATGTTCCTGATCGTCGGACTGGTCGAGGCGATGTACTTCATCAACCTGGTGCTGGGCTTCTTCTTCATCGTCAGCTACGGCGCGCAGAAGAGCTAGGTCGTCCGTGATGCTTGCCGCGACCAGCCCCAACGCCGGGTTGCTGTCCGTCAACGGCACCCTGATCGCCGAGGCGATCGTCTTCCTGCTTATGGTCGCCATCCTCTGGCGCTGGGTCTACCCGCCGGTGATGCGCGTGGCCGAGAAGCGCGAGCAGGCGATCGAGGCCGGGCTGCAGCAGGCGCAGGAGGCGGAGAAGCGGCTGGCCGACGTGCGCGTCGAGGTCGAGAAGCTCCTCGACGAGGCTCGTGCCCAGGCCCGTGAGATCACTGATCGGGCTCATCGCGAGGCCGCCGCGGAGGCGGACGAGGTGAGGTCCAAGGCCCGGCGGGAGGCCAAGATACTCAGCGACCAGGCCCGGGTGGACATCATCTCCGAGCGCGATCGGGCGCTCCGCGAGCTGCGCACCCAGGTCGGTGCCCTGGTGGTCGCCGCCGCGGCTCGGGTGCTCGGGGACGCGATGGACCCGCAGTCCCAGCACAAGCTCATCGAGCACTCGCTCCAGTCACTGGAGACGCTCCCGAAATGACCCTGCACGGGGAGCCGATCTGATGGCCTCCGCTCTCGCCCGCCGCTACGCGGCTGCCTGCTACGAGGTCGCCCGTGAGCGGGTCAGTGTCGACCCCGTCGGCGCCGAGCTGGAGCGGGCTCGCGACGTCCTCGGCGACGCGCGGGTCAGGGCGGTCATGGCCAACCCACGGGTGTCCCTGAAAGAGCGCAGCGCGGTCCTGGACGGGCTTCTCGAGGGGATGTCGGCGCCCGCCCGCAACCTGGTCCGGCTGCTCGTCGCCCATGGGCGCTTCGGGCTCCTCTCGGACGTGGTCGCCGAGTACCGGACGATGGTCGACGCGGCGTCCGGCGTCGTCCGCATCGTGGTGACGTCCGCCGTGCCCCTCAACCGGGCGGCCGAGCGGCGGATCGAGGCGGTGCTGGCGGTGCGCCTGGCGCATCCCGTCCGCCTGGAGACCGTCCACGATCCCGCCCTCATCGGCGGACTTGAGATCCGGATGGGCGATCGCGTCATCGACGACAGCGTTCGCAGCCATCTTCAGCAGCTTCAGGCCGCGATGGCCTGATCGGAGGTCAGGGACACACCGAGCGATGGCAATACGAAGCGACGAGATCGGCGACATCCTGAAACGACGCATCGCGAGCTTCGACGCCGCCGTGGTGGAGGCGAGCGAGGGCGTGGTGACGTCGGTCAGCGACGGCATTGCCCGGATCTACGGCCTGGAAGAGGCGATGTCCGGCGAGCTCCTCTCCTTCCCCGGCCCCGACGGCCAGGGCGCGGTCCTCGGGCTGGCACTGGACCTCCGCGAGGACGGCGTCGGCGCCGTCATCCTGGGCCCGTCCGACCATCTCCAGGAGGGGGACACCGTCCGCACCACGGGGCGGATCGCCCAGGTGCCGGCGGGGGAGGCGGTGATCGGCCGCATCCTCGACCCCCTGGGGCAGCCGATCGACGGCAAGGGCCCCATCGAGACGGCCGACATCATGCCGCTGGAGCGGATCGCCCCCGGCGTGCTCCTGCGCCAGGGCGTCACCGCCCCCATGCAGACCGGCATCAAGGCGATCGACTCCATGTTCGCCATCGGCCGGGGGCAGCGCGAGCTGATCATCGGGGACCGCCAGACTGGCAAGACCGCGATCGCTCTCGACACCATCATCAACCAGAAGGGCGGCGATGTCACCTGCATCTACGTCGCCATCGGCCAGCGCGCCGCGACCGTCGCCCAGGTCGCCGCGACCCTCCAGCAGTTCGGCGCCATGGAGTACACGACCATCGTCGCCGCCACCGCAGCCGACCCCGCCCCTCTCCAGTACATCGCGCCCTACGCGGGCTGCGCCATGGGCGAATGGTTCATGCAGAAGGGCCGGCACGCGCTCATCGTCTACGACGACCTCAGCAAGCACGCCGATGCCTACCGCCAGCTCTCGCTCCTGCTGCGCCGGCCACCATCGCGCGAGGCGTATCCCGGTGACGTCTTCTACCTGCACAGCCGGCTGCTCGAGCGCTCCGCCCGGATGTCCGACGAGCAGGGCGGGGGCACCTTCACCGCGCTTCCCATCATCGAGACCAAGGCCAACGACGTCTCCGCCTACATCCCGACCAACGTCATCTCCATCACCGACGGCCAGATCTACCTGGAGACCGACCTCTTCAACGCCGGCACCCGCCCGGCCATCAACGTCGGCCTCTCGGTCTCCCGGGTCGGCTCGGCGGCCCAGACCAAGGCGATGAAGCAGGTGGCCGGCCAGCTCAAGCTCGATCTGGCCCAGTATGGCGAGCTCAAGGCCTTCTCCCAGTTCGCGGCCGACCTCGACAAGCGGACCAAGGCGACCCTGGAGCGCGGTCAGCGCATGACCGAGCTGCTCAATCAGCCGCAGTACGAGCCGGTGCCCTTCGCGCGCCAGGTGATGGCGATCTTCGCCGGCACCCGCGGCTACCTCGACGACGTGCCGGTCAACCGGATCTCCGACTTTGAACGTTCGCTGCTCCGCTTCCTGGAGCAGAACCACCCCGACCTGGAGAAGACCATCGTCCTGGAGGGGGCGGTCTCGGCGGAGCTCGAGGTCAAGCTGCGGGCGGCGATCGAGGACTTCAAGAAGGACTACGCGTAGTGGTGCCTCGCTGATGCCCAGCCTTCGCGACCTCCGCCGTCGCATCCGCACCGTCGCCAACACCCAGAAGATCACCAAGGCGATGGAGCTGGTCGCGGCCTCCAAGCTGCGGCGCGCCCAAGAGCGGATGCAGAATGCCCGTCCCTACGCGGACGAGTTGACCGGGGTGATGGCCCAATTGATGGGTCGGGCCTCAGGTCGCGAGCATCCCTTCCTCGCGGTGCGCCCCGTCACCCACCGCTGCCTTCTCGTGGTCACCAGCGACCGCGGGCTGGTGGGGGGGCTGAACAGCAACAGCGTCCGGCTGGCGCTCCGGGAGAGCTCGAGCGGAGGTGTCCCGACCGAGGTGGTGACCATCGGTCGCAGAGGTCGCGACACGATGCGCCGGATGGGTCGGAACCTGATCGCGGACGTCAGCAACTACGGGGACCGGCCCACGCTTAGCACCATCCTGCCCGCCATCAGCGTCGCCATGGAGCGGTACGAGCAGGGGAAGTGCGACCAGGTCGACCTCATCTACGCGCGTTTCATCAGCAACGGCCGCCAGGAGGCGACGCTGCAGCGGCTGCTCCCCGTCGAACCGCCCGCCGATGCCACCCCCGCAGCGGCCGACTTCGAGTACGAGCCCGACTCCGCGGAGGTCCTCGACGCTCTCCTGCCCCGCTATGTCGAGGCGCAGGTCTACCGGGCCGTGCTCGAGAATCTCGCCAGCGAGCAGGCGGCCCGGGTCATGGCCATGCACAATGCCGCCGAGAACGCCGGCGAGGTGATCGAGGGCCTGACCCTCACGGCCAACAAGGAGCGGCAGAGCAGCATCACCACCGAACTGATGGAGGTGGTGAGTGGTTCCACCGCCCTCGACGAGGCCTGAGCGAGCGATTCAAGGAGTCATGGGACAAATGGCAGCTCCGAAGACAGTCACCGGCAAGGGCCGGATCGTCCAGATCATGGGGCCCGTCGTCGACGTGTCCTTCGCCGGCGGCCGGCTTCCGCGGACCTACGACGCCCTCGAGATCGCCCGCAAGGGCGGCCGGCTGGTGCTGGAGGTCGAGCAGGATCTGGGCAACGGGGTGGTCCGCACCATCGCCATGGACACGACCGACGGTCTGCGGCGCGGCGACGAGGTGGTGAGCACCGGACAGCCGATCACGGTTCCGGTGGGCGAGGTGACCCTGGGCCGGATGTTCAACGTCATCGGGGACCCCATCGACGCGATGCCGGCGCCGGACGCCGAGCGGCACCCCATCCACCGCAAGCCCCCGCCCGTCAGCGAGCAGGACGTGAGCCAGCAGATCCTGGAGACCGGGATCAAGGTCATCGACCTCATCTGCCCCTTCTCCAAGGGGTCCAAGATCGGGCTCTTCGGCGGGGCGGGTGTCGGCAAGACCGTCGTCGTCAACGAGATGATCCGCAACATCGCCGAGGAGCACAGCGGCTACTCGGTCTTCGCCGGGGTCGGGGAGCGCACCCGGGAGGGCCGCGACCTCTACGGCGACATGAAGGAGTCCGGGGTCCTCGACCGGACCGCGCTGGTCTTTGGCCAGATGAACGAGCCGCCCGGTGCTCGCGCCCGGGTTGCCCTCACCGGGCTCACCATGGCCGAGTACTTCCGCGATGAGAAGAGCGCCGACGTCCTCTTCTTCATCGACAACATCTTCCGGTACGTCCTGGCCGGAGCCGAGGTTTCGGCGCTGCTCGGGCGGATGCCGAGCGCGGTGGGCTACCAGCCCACCCTCGCCACCGAGATGGGCGATCTCGAGGAGCGCATCACCTCCACGCGGAAGGGCTCGATCACCTCGGTCCAGGCGGTCTATGTCCCCGCAGACGACTTCACGGACCCGGCGGTCGCGACCACCTTTGCCCACCTGGGGGCGACCGTCTCGCTCTCCCGCGCCCTCACCGAGATCGGCATCTATCCCGCCGTGGACCCGCTCGACTCGACGAGCCGCGCCCTCGATCCCCGGCTCGTCGGGGAGGAGCACTACCGCGTCGCCACCGGAGTGAAGCGGATCCTGCAGGAGTACAAGGACCTCCAGGACATCATCGCCATCCTCGGCCAGGAGGAGCTGACCGACGATCAGAAGCTGACCGTCGCGCGAGCCCGGCGTGTACAGCGCTTCCTCTCCCAGCCCTTCAAGGTCGCCGAGGTCTTCACCGGCCGCCCGGGCATCTACGTCAAGCTCGAGGAGACCATCCGCGGCTTCGGCGAGATCCTGGACGGGAAGCACGATGATCTGCCAGAGGACGCCTTCTACATGGTCGGGACCATCGACCAGGCGGTCGCCAAGGGGCGTGAGCTCGAAGGGACAGAGCCCGAGGGAGGCGCCGCCGGGGCAGACGGGAAGCCGGCCGCACCGGCCACCGGGGACGCGGAGCCGCCGGAGGAGGCAGCGAAGTCTCCTGACGAGAAGCCCGCTGCCGAGAAGAGCGATAAGCCCGCTGCCGACAAGACTGAAACCCCGGCGGCCGAGAAGAGCGTGAAACCCGCCGCCGACAAGACTGAAACGCCGGCGGCCGAGAAGAGCGTGAAACCCGCCGCCGGCAAGACCGAGAAACCCGCGGCCGACAAGACCGAAGCGCCGGCTACCGAGAAGTCGGCGGAGCTCCCGGTGCATAAGATGGCCGCCAAACCCGCGTCCAAGAAGGCGGCGGCGCCCGCCAAGAAGGCGCCCGCACCCTCCGCCCGTGCGAAGAAGGCGAAGCCGGACAAGGGCAGCTGATGGCGAAGCTGAACGTCGAGCTGGTCACCGCGGAGGGCCGTGTGCTCTCCCAGGAGGCCGACTTCGTGCTCGCGCCGGGAGCGGCTGGTGATCTGGGGGTGCTGCCTCACCACATCCCCCTGCTCACCCCGCTCCGGACCGGCGAGGTCATGGTGCGCAACGACGGGGTGGAGGAGTACCTCTTCGTCTCGGGCGGCTTCCTGGAGGTCCTCCCCGACCGCGTGGTCATCCTCGCCGATGCCGCCGAGCGCGCGGAGGACATCGACCAGACCCGGGCCGAGGCGGCGCGCCGCGCTGCCGAGGAGGCCCTGGCCGAGCATGCCGGCGACGCCATGGCCGCGGCCAAGCTGGAGCGGGCCCTCTACCGGCTGAAGGTGGCCGAGGTCCGCCGCCGGCGGCGGGATCGCGGGAGCCACCCCGGAACGTCCTGAACGGGTCAGCTTCCCAGGAAGAAGTCGCCCGCCAGGAAGTCCGAGTTGACCTCGTGGTCCTGCTCGGTTCCGAGGCAGCTCATGGCAATCCCCACCGCCGAGTAGGTCGGGTCGGTGAACCCGAGCACGTCGACGCTGTCGACAGCGGAGCAGACGTCCAGGCTGGAGACCAGGTTGCTGTTGCCCAGCTGGAAACTCGGGCTGCCCGTGAAGACGAAGTCGGAACCGCTGCTGCTCTTGGTGTTTTTGGTGGTGTATGTGTTCTCGCAGTACTGTGAGCTGCCGTCGGAGGCGGTCACCAGGGTGAGGTTCTGGCAGCTGCCCTGGGTCACCTTCATGCCATTGGCGGTGAGCACGGAGTTGAAGTAGGTGGTGGCCAGGTTCTCGGTCGGGAAGGCCGCATAGAGGACGTAGTCCTCGGCGACATTCCCGTTCTGGGTCAGGTCACAGAGCTCCTCGCCGCTCTCGCCGCTCGCCACGTCGGCGTCGCTCGGTTCCTGGGAGCAGCTGTCGGCCGTGTTCGCGGTGATGTAGCTGGGCAGGAGGTTGCCCAGCGGGCTGAGAGACGGGGAGCCCGTCGCCGCGGAGCTGGCGGACGAGGACGGCTTGGCCGTGGAGGAGGAGGGGCTGGTTGTGGGGGTGGACGTGAACGTGGGTAGCGGCGTCGGCGTCGGGGTGGGGGGGGCGACCGCGGCGGCCGCCTTGAAGGGGAAGAAGCCGGCGGTCGCGGCCACCCCGAAGTAGCCGATGACCAGCACGATCACCGCCGCAGCAGCGAGCAGGGCACGAGGGTGGCCGCGCTTGCGGGTGGGGCGGGCCGGAGCGGTCCGCGGGGGCGGTCCCCCTGACGCGCCTGATCCAGGCGGTGGGTTGGGGGGGCGCGGCTGGAAGGGAACCCCGGCACCCGCCCACTGCGGTCCCGGGGGCGGGCCGCCAGGAGCACCCTGCCCAAACGGTCCGGGGGTGCCGGAACCCGCGGAGGACGAGGGGGCGCTCGGTCCCGGGAAGGCGGGGGGGGCGCCGGGCCCTTGGAAGGGCGGCGGACCCGTGGGAGCCGGGGGGGTGGGCGACGCTCCCGGTGGCGTGTACGCCGAGGGGGCCAGAAGTGGCATGAATTGCGGCGGCGCCGGGGGCGGTGGCCCGGGGGGTGGCGCGGAAGGCCCGGCTGCCGGAGGCGGCGTGTACCCGGCGGGCGCCAGCGGGAAGACGAGCGGAGCCGCCGGGGGAGGTGCCGGGAACGCACCCGAGCCCGGCCAGACAGCCATCGCCCCCGGAGGCAGTGCCGGCGGTGCCAGGTCGCTGACCGGGAACCCGATGGCCCGCGCGATCTCCCCGACGGCCCAGCTGCTGGCCCGCGGGTCGAGGACGCCGCTCTGGGCAAGGCTGCCGGACACCGCCTCGAGGGCCGCGCCCGGGCCGACCGTTGCTGCCTGCTCGGCGAGCTGAGCGCTGGCGCCCGCCCTCGCCGCGGCGACCAGGATGCTGGCCTCCTCGGGCACGGTGGGGAGCAGGATGTTGAGGAGGCTGCCGAGGTGCCGCGGGTCGGACAGGATGGCGGGCCCGTGATCCCTCACGACCGCCGCCAGGGCTTGGCGAACGTCCCCCTGCGGATCGAAGCCTCCGGTCCCAGCGTTCATGCGATGCCCCTGCCGATCAACGGGTCCGATGCACGGTAAGACCGGGATGGTAGGCGATGACGGAGGACCGCCGTAGCGAGGCAGGCGCGGCGATCCCACCGGCCGGGAGGGACGAACCTCCTGGCCCCATCAGGTTCCCACGAGGTAACGCCGGGAAGATCCAGCTGGCGGGATGAGATGCGAGTGGCACCCACCGATCCAGGTCAGAAGAGCCCGACGATGTTTCCCGCATCGTCGATGTCGACGCGCTCGGCGACCGGGGCGCTCGAGAGACCGGGCATGGTGCGCATCTCGCCGCTGCGAAGGTAGACGAAGCCCGCGCCTGCCGCTGCCCTCACCTCCCGGATGGGGAGCGTCCAGCCGGTGGGGGCCCCCCTGAGCCGGGGATCGGACGAGAGGCTCAGCTGGGTCTTCGCGATGCAGACCGGGAAGCCGCCGAATCCGTCCCGCTCGCACTGGCGGAGCTGCTGGGCGGCCGCGCTGTCGTAGGCGACGCCGTCGGCGCCGTACACCCGGGTTGCCACCGCGGCCACCTTCTCCTGCAGGCTGGCAGAGCTCGCGTAGAGCATCTGGAAGTCGCTCCCCTCGGCGCAGGCAGCGGCCACCGCACTGGCCAGCTCCACCGCCCCCTCGCCGCCGTCGGCGTAGTTGGTGTGGAGGGCGCAGCGCACGCCCATCTCCTCGGCGATCCGGCGGATGGCGGCGTGCTCGGAAGGGTGGTCCTCGGGGTGGGCGTTGATGGCGACGACCACGGGGACGCCGAAGAGCCGGCAGTTCTCCACCTGCTTGCGCAGGTTGGCTCCGCCGACCTCCACCTCGCCGGGGTTCTCCTGGAACAGCTGGGCCGGGAGGGCCCGGCCGGCCACGATGTGGTGTTTCCCAGAGTGCGCCTTGAGGGCACGCACAGTGGCGACCACGACGGCGGCGTCGGGGCGCAGGCCGCTCACCCGGCACTTGATGTCGAAGAAGCGCTCGGCGCCCATGTCGGCGCCGAAGCCGGCCTCGGTGATCAGGTAGTCGCCGGCCCGGCTGCCGATGAGGTCGCCGATCACCGACGAGTTGCCGTGAGCGATGTTGCCGAAGGGCCCGGCGTGAACGATGGTCGGGGTGCCCTCCAGCGTCTGCACCAGGTTGGGTTTGATCGCCTCGAGCATCAGCACCGTCATCGCGCCGGCGGCGTGCAGGTCGTCGGCGGTGACCGGCTTGCCATCCCGCGCGTGGCCGACGATGATGCGGCCGAGCCGGCTCCGCAGGTCGCGCAGCGACGTGGACAGCGCGAGCACGGCCATCACCTCCGAGGCCGCCGTGATGTCGAAGCCGCTCTGGCGCGGCACACCGTCTTGCGGGGCGCCGAGACCGATGACCACGTTGCGCAGCGCCCGGTCGTTGACGTCGAGCACCCGCCGCCATGAGATGCTGCCGGGCTCGAGGTTCAGCGCGTTGCCCTGGTAGAGATGGTTGTCCACCATCGCGGCCAGCAGGTTGTGCGCCGCGGTCACCGCGTGCATGTCACCGGTCAGGTGGAGGGCGACCTTGTCGAAGGGGATCAGCGTGCTCCGGCCACCGCCCGCCGCGCCACCCTTTATACCGAAGGTCGGGCCCATCGAGCCCTGCCGGAGGGAGATCACGGTACGCCGGCCGATCCGGCGCAGGCCGTCGCCCAGGCCGATGGTGGTCACCGTCTTGCCCTCGCCGAGGGGAGTGGGGGTGATCGCCGAGACCACCACGTAGCGCGCTGTCCGGTCTGCAGGCAGCGCATCGAGCGCCTCCAGGCGGATCTTGGCCACGCCCTGTCCGTACGGTTCGAGTAGCTCCGGCCCGATCCCCACCTCTGCGGCGACGTCGCTGATGGGACGTGCTGCGGTCGAGAGGGCACGCTCCTGGGTGGATGCTTTCATCCCCCCATCCTGATTGACCCGGGTTGCTGAAACCTATAGGCGGCGGCCATCAACTCGGAGGGCACAAGGTCCCGGGTGGCAGCTGTGACGCCGTCACCGGCGGGAGCTGCCTCCACCCTGCGTCATCATCAGGATCATGAGCAGGTTGAGGAAGAGGTTGAAGACGTCCAGGTAGATCTTGAGTGCGATCCGGATCGCACTCCCCGGGGCGTTGCCGGTGGTGGTCACGCGCTGGATGTCGTAGAGAAGGAAGAGCGAGAAGAGCACGCATGCGGCTGCAGAGATGAAGATCTGGAATGCCGTCGACTGGACGAAGAGGCCGATCACCATCGCCACCACGACTCCGATCAGAGCGGCGAAGAGCCATCCCCCGATCCGGCTGAAGTCGCGGCTGGTGGTCCGCGCGTAGAGCGTGATCCCGCCGGTGGTGGCCACGGTCGCCGCCACCGCCTCGTAGACGATGTATTGGTAGCCCCCGGCCTGTAGGCCCAAGATGAGCGGCGAGACGGCGATCCCGGTGACGACCCCGAACGCGAGGAAGAGGACCATGCCGATCCCGGGGCGCGCGGCCAGCGCCTGGGTGGCCATCACCAGGACGATCATGGCGATGAACCAGAGGATGCCGCCGCCCGCGGCGGTGGTGTTGAGCCCGGCGCCTCCGAGGAGGATGCCGCCGAGGGCGCAGAGCACCAGCAGGCAGGTCAGCCCCATCACCTTCTCGGGGAGGCTGATCGCCCCCTGCATGGTCGGATTGGCCCAGCCGCGGGTCTCACCGAAGGGGTTGTAGAGGCTGCGGTTGGAACCGCCGCCCGTGCCGCCATTCATGTTGAACATGTGGGATCTCAGGCTCCAGATGGGGAGATCGGTCGTCTCTAGGTTACGGTACCCCGCCTGTCCACCGGGTTACACATGCTGGGTCAGGTAGCCCCCAGGCCGCCCAGATCAAGGAGGCGAGCAGCGCAGGGAGGGAGCGCACTCACGTGCGTGACCGACTGAGCAGCGGAGCCGACGCGGAGCTGGGCGGAAATGGGGGCTACCTGTCAGGCGACCGTGACCGCCTTGTTCAAATAGACGTCCTGGATGGCGTTGAGCAGGCCAACGCCCTCGGCCATCGGGCGCTGGAAGGCCTTGCGGCCGCTGATGAGCCCGGTGCCGCCGGCCCGCTTGTTGATGACGGCGGTGCGGACCGCCTCCTTGAGGTCGCCCGCTCCCGACGAGGCGCCGCCGGAGTTGATCAGCCCGGACCTGCCCATGTAGCAGTTGACCACCTGGTAGCGGGTGAGGTCGATGGGGTGAGGGGTCGTCAGCTTCTCATAGACGAGCTTGCTGGTCTTCCCGTACTTGAGGGCGGTGTAGCCGCCGTTGTTCTCCGGCAGCTTCTGTTTGATGATGTCGGCCTGGATGGTGACGCCGAGGTGGTTGGCCTGCCCGGTCAGGTCCGCGGCGACCCCGTAGTCGACGCCGTCCTGGCTGAAGGCGGAGTTGCGCAGGTAGCACCAGAGGACGGTGGCCAGACCCAGCTCATGAGCCTCGGCGAAGGCCACTGCGACCTCCTGGAGCTGCCGGGTCGACTCCTCGGAGCCGAAGTAGATGGTGGCGCCCACCGCGACCGCCCCCAGGTCCCAGGCCTGCTGGACCGTGCCGTACATCACCTGGTCGAACTTGTTGGGGTAGGTCAGCAGCTCGTTGTGGTTGAGCTTGACGATGAAGGGGATCTTGTGCGCCCACTTCCGCGACACCGAACCCAGCACGCCGAAGGTGGAGGCCACCGCGTTGCAGCCGCCCTCGACGGCCAGCTCGACGATCTTCTCGCCGTCGAAGTAGATGGGGTTGGGGGCGAACGAAGCGCCCGCGGAGTGCTCGATGCCCTGGTCCACGGGGAGGATCGAGACGTAGCCCGTCCCGCTCAGGCGGCCGTGCTCGAAGATCGTCTGGAGGCTGCGCAGGACGCGCGGGTTGCGGTCGCTGATCGACCAGACCCGATCGACGAAGTCAGGTCCGGGCAGGTGGAGCTGGTCGCTGCTCACCGTCTGGCAGCGGTGCTGCAGCAGGTCCTGCGCGTCCTCGCCGAGAATCTCTTCTACGTTGCTCAGGGGGGTTGCCGTCGCCGTTGCCATGTTGTCCTCCGGGAAGGGGCTGCGCGCGAATTCTCCCCCATCCGGCCCGATCCGTGACTTCCGAACAGAATGACGCGTTCGGAGCGGCCTGCGGGGGGGCCGATTCTCTCGCCCCGCGGTCATGTACCGTAGGCGGAATGGACCTGCTCCGCATCGCCGGCGGTGGCCGGCTCACCGGGGAGGTCGCGATCTCGGGCAGCAAGAACGCGGCCCTTCCGGTCATGGCCGCGGCCCTCCTCACCGACGAGCCGGTCGAGCTGACCAATGTCCCGGACATCGAGGACATCGGGACCATGGCGGCCATGCTCGGCCACTTGGGGGTCGCCGTCGAGAAGATCGGCGACGGTCGCTGGCGGCTCGACGCCGGGCGGGTCGCGGCGGCTTCGGTGGGCGCCGAGCTCACCCGGCGCATGCGAGGCTCGTTCCTCCTCCTCGGAGCGCTGGTCGGACGGACCGGTGAGGCAGAGATTGCCAAGCCGGGCGGAGACGACATCGGGATGCGCCGGGTCGAGCAGCACCTGGAGGGGCTGCGGTTGATGGGGGCGGAGGTCGCCGAGACCGCCACCAGCTTCGTGGCTCGGGCAAAGCGGCTCCGGGGCGCCCACATCTACCTCGACATGCCGACGGTCACCGGTACCGAGAACTTGATGATGGCCGCGGTGCTCGCCGACGGCATCACGGTGATCAGCAACGCCGCCCGCGAGCCCCACGTCTACGACCTCGCACGCTGCCTGGTCGGGATGGGAGCGCGGATCAGCGGTGCCGGCAGCGAGCTGATCGTCGTCGAGGGCCAGAGCAGCCTGCTGCACGGCACTCACCACAGGGTGACCACCGACTACATCGAGGCCGGGACCTACATGACCGCGGCGGCGGCGACCGGCGGCGACGTCGCCGTCCACGGGATGCGTCCCAGCGATCTGCGTTCTCTCAGCAACAAGCTGCAGGCCGCGGGCTGCACCGTTGTCGAGGGAGGCAACCACGTGCGGGTGACCGGCGGCAGGCTTCGCGCTGTCGATGTCACCACCTGGCCCCACCCCGGTTTCGCCACCGACCTTCAGCCGCAGTTCGGGGCCCTGATGACCCAGGCCGCGGGGATCAGCATCATCAGCGAGGCCCTCTACGAGAACCGCTTCCGCCACGTCGCGGAGCTGGCCAAGATGGGCGCCCGGATCGCCGTCGAGGGGCGGAGCGCGATCATCACCGGCCCCACCGCGTTGCACGGCACCACCGTCTCGATCCCCGACATCCGGAGTGGAGCAGCGCTCGTGATCGCCGCACTCTGCGCCGAGGGCACGACAGAGCTGGAGAACGTCTTTCACCTGGACCGCGGCTACGACAGCCTGGAGACCAAGCTGCGGTCCCTGGGAGTGACCCTCGAACGGGTCCGTCCGGGGCCGGGCGAGTCGTCGGCCCGCGACCTCTCGGGCGTCATCGGAGATTGATCGGAGGACCGCTGCGGATGCTCGGCAAGAGGCTGGGGATCGACCTGGGCGCAGGCAGCGTGCGGGCGGTGGTGCGCGGGGAGGGGCTGACGATCACCGAACCGTCGGTGGTCGCGCGGCACCGGCGCCGTGGCTATGCCGCCGCCGGGATGGCCGCCGCCGAGCTGGCCGGCGACCCGGAGATGGAGCTGATCCGGCCCGTGGGCGCGGGGGCGATCACCGACCTGGAAGCCGTCGGTGCTCTCCTCCACCAGCTCGTCAACCGGGCCGCCGGGAGGCAACGCATCTTCCGTCCGGACGTGGTCATCGCCATCTGCCCGTCGATGGGAGGCGACGACCGCCTCGCCATCCTCGATATCTGCGCGCGGATCGGCACCCGGACGGCGTACCTCATCGACTCGCCGATCGCCGCCGCCATGGGTGCGGGGCACGCGCCGAGTGGGAGCCGTGGCTACGTGATCGCCGACATCGGCGCTGCCACCGTCGACGTGGCCAGCCTGGCCTCCGAGGGGACCATCGCCGGGCGCACCCTGACGACCGCCGGGAACGCCCTTCGAGACGCGGTGGCCCGGCGCCTCGAGGAGACCCATGGCGCCGTCATCGACCCCGTCGCGGCCGAGGACATCGTGGCCTCCCTGGCGTGCGTCGGCCCCCACGAGGAGCGCCGGATGCCAGTCCGGGCCGGGGTGGGGGAGGGGGAGGTCACCCTCAGCATCGCCTCCGCCGAGATCGCCGACCTGGTGGACGCCCACGCCCGCCAGATCGGCCGCGCGGTCGAGGACGTGATCGACGAGACGCCGATCCCGCTCCGCCGCGGCATCCTCGAGGAGGGGATAGCCCTCTGCGGTGGCGGCGCCCGGCTGGAGGGATTGGACCGCTACCTCGGCATCCAAACCGGCATCACGGTCCGGGTGGCCCCCGACGCACCGACCTGCGTCATTCGGGGCACCCAGGCGGCGGTCGAGAACCTGGACGTGCTCCGCCGCTCCTTCATGTACATCCGGTAGGCCCAGCACGCGCGGCGCCTCGGTCAGGAGCGCCCCCGTTGTTACCGGGAGCTGGTCAGAGTGACGTCTCGATCGCCGCGAGCACGTCCTCCACCCGGATCTGCTCCATCATCCCGCCGGGCCCGGACACCAGATGGTGGCCGCGGTGTTGCGGCAGCGCCTGGACCACCCGATGCTCGGCGCCGTATGCGCCCCGCCGCCGCCCGTCGGTCGGGCCGAAGAGGCCGATGGTCGGCGTCCCCACCGCGGCGGCGAGGTGGAGGAGCGGCGAGTCGCCGGAGATGACCAGGTCGCAGCGCTGGAGGAGCGCGGCGGTCCCCAGCACATCGAGCTGGCCGGTGAGGTCGGCGTGAGGGGCGGCGATGTCGGTCGCCGCCGTCGTCGCCGCGGCCTCGTCTTCCGCCGCTCCGACAAAGACGATCGCGGCCCCGTGGCGGGCCGCGAGCTGGTTGGCGAGGTGAGCCCAGCGCTCGGGCTCCCAGGCGGTGGTGCGGGAGGCGGGCGAGCGCAGGTCGGAGTGGCCGGTACCAGGGGCGAGGGCGACCAGCAGCCGGCCGTCTGAGACGGAGGTGCTGTGGAGCAGGACCAGAGCCTGCTGGGAGGCCGCCGGACCGGGGTCGAGGCGGGCCTCATGCCGCTCGGCGGTGATGCCCAGGAGGTGCGCCAGGCGGAGCCACGTGACCGACTGGTTCTCGCCGGACCGCGGTGCCACATGGTCGCTGAGCAGGGCGGCGGTCAGCCCGCCCCCCACGCCGAGCCGGCGGGCGAATCCCGCCAGGTAGACGAGGATGCGGGGCCTCGCCGCGGTGCCGCAGATCACCGCGATGTCGAAGCGCATGCGCCGGAGCCGGGCCCACGCGACCAGCCCCTGGATCGGCGAGGCGGAGGGGTCCAGGCCCCGGAGGGTGATGACCTCGCCCGCCCCCGCGAGGGCCCGCGCGACCTGAGCTGCCGCGGGCGCGCACGCGAGCGTGATCTCCGCCGCGGGGGACCCGGCGGCGACCGTCCGCAGCAGGGGCGAGGCCTGCAGGGCCTCCACCTGGCGGCCCCACACCAGCACCAGCACTCTCATTGCGTGCGTACCGTAGCAGCGCCAGAGGGGGGTGGTGGCGCGTTTGCGGGCTCGCCCAGGGCGTCGAGCGGCGCCTCCGGGGTCAGGCTTCCCTCTCCGGGTCGCGGGGGAAGAGCCCCAGCTCGGCGTCGACCGCGGCTTGGAGCGGCGGGAGATACCGGTCGACGATCTCCCAGGCTCGATCGGCGAGGAGGCCGAGGTGCGCATGCGCGGCGATGTTGCGGAAGCCGGAGACTGCCCGCCACGGAATCTCGGGGTGTCGCGCCCGGAGCTCTTCGGCGAGCTTACTCGCGGCCTCCGCGAGGGTCTCGATACGCCAGAGCACGGCGTCCTGGACCAGCGGTTCGGTGAGGAACGCCTCCTTACCACCCTCGCGGGTGTACGTGCCTATGAGAGCGATGCTGGTGCTGATATAGCTGAGGTGCCGCCTATCGTTCTCCGGGCTCACAGCGGCACCGCGTCCCGGAGCGTGAGCTGCGCGAGCCGCGAGGCGCGGCGCACCTCGAGCACGTCCACCCTCCTCCCCAGCGCGTCCTGAAGGTCGAGGATGAGCACACTGAGGTCTGCGACGTCGCGGCCCTCGTCCAGGTCGACGATCAGGTCGACATCGCTCTCGGCACTCGCGTCTCCGCGCGCCACGGAACCGGTGACCCGAACATTCCGAGCCCCATGGGAGAGGGCGATCGCGAGGATCGTGTTCCGCTGAGCTCGGACATCCTCGAGCGTTGGGGCCTGGAAATTGGGAGTTGGCATGAGGAGCCGAGATTACCCCACCCGGCTGCGGGACAACTTGCCAATGGCGTCCGAATCCTGCCGATCCGGCCAGATGTGCCTTCCGCACGCCGCTGGCGGCGTGGGGTGCGAACATAGGCCTCAAATGGGTTCCCTGGCGGGACGCGATCTGATCTCAATCGCCGATCTCTCCGCAGCCGAGATCATCGAGGTCCTTGACGTGGCCACCGCGCTGAAGGCGGGCGCGGATCCGGGCCGCCCCCTGGCCGGCCGCAACCTGGCCATGATCTTCCAGCGGCCGAGCAATCGCACCAGGGTTTCCTTCGAGGTGGCCGTGCGGCACCTCGGCGGGCACCCCATCCCGCTCTTCAACAGCGAGATCCAGATCGGCGAGCGGGAGTCGACGGCGGACATCAGCCGCATCCTCGACCGCTACGTCGACGGCATCGTGGCCCGGCTCAGCCACCATCGCGACCTGGTCACCATGGCGCGCTCAGCCCGCGGGCCGGTGGTCAACGCCATGACCGACCGCGAGCATCCCTGCCAGGTGCTGGCCGACTGCCTGACCATCCGGGAGCTGCTCGGCCACCTGGCGGGCGCGCGCGTCTGCTACGTGGGCGACGGCAACAACGTCTGCACCTCCTGGATCTACGCGGCCACGCTCCTCGGGATCGACCTGCGGGTGGTCGGACCGGAGGGCTACGAGCCGCACCCCGCGGTGCTGGAGCGCGCCGACGCGCTCGCCGGAGGCCGTTCGCCGGTTCGCCACTCCCACGAGGCGGCCGAGGGCCTCGAGGACGCCGAGATCATCTACACCGACGTCTGGACGAGCATGGGGCAGGAGGCGGAGCAGCAGCAGCGCCGCGACGACTTTGCCCGCCTGCAGGTCAACGACGGCCTGCTCGCCCAGGCCCCGCCCACGGCCAAGGTCATGCACTGCCTGCCCGCCCACCGCGGCGAGGAGATCACCGACTCGGTCCTCGACGGTCCCCAGTCGGCCGTCTTCGACCAGGCCGAGAACCGGCTCTGGGCGCAGGAGGCGCTGCTCAGCCTAATCTTCAGCGGAGACGTCCAGAACGGCGGCACCGCCGGCCGGGGCGGCGTGATTCCCTCATGACTGAATTCATCCGCAGTGCCCTGGTCTTCCTCGGCGCGGTCGGCATCCGCGACATCGTGGACATCGTCATCGTCGCCTTCCTGCTGTACCAGCTCTTGAAGCTGATCCGGGGCACGCAGGCGGTGCAACTGCTGGTCGGGCTGGCGGTGCTGCTCGTGATCGGGATGCTGGCCCAGGCCTTCCAGCTCCGGCTCCTCCAGTTCATCTTCGCCAACGCGGGACAGGCAATCCTGATCGGCGTGATCGTCCTGTTCCAGCCGGAGCTGCGCCGGGCGCTGGACCAGGTCGGGCGCCTGGGCACGGTCCGCTTCATCCTGGGGCGGCACACCACCCAGCCGGTGGCGCGGATGGTGGAGGAGGTTATCCGTGCCGCGGCCACCCTCAGTGAGGGGCGGACCGGGGCGCTGATCGTCTTCGAGCGCGAGACCGGTCTGGAGAACGTCGCGGTGAGCGGGGTCCGGGTCAATGGCGACGTGACCGCCGAAATCCTCACCACCATCTTCTACATTGGCTCGCCCCTCCACGACGGGGCGGTCATCATCCGCGACACCCGGCTGGTCGCCGCCGGCTGCGTGCTCCCCCTCGCGGAGGCGCTCCCCGGGGTCGGCCGGATGGGCACGCGGCACCGCGCCGCGCTCGGGCTCACCCTTCAGTCCGACGCCGTGATCCTGATCGTCAGCGAGGAGACCGGGCTGATCAGCCTGGCCTACGGCGGCAAGCTCTACCGCGGCCTGGACCACGACAAGCTCCAGGAGATGCTCACCACCCTGGTGCTCCGCCCGGTGTCCCGCCGGACCGGCAGCGGCATCCGGCCCCTGGTTCGGAGCGGGGCGGCCCTGCGGGCGCTGGGCCGGCGCAACCCCTGATGTCCGGCTTTGTCACCCGCAACTGGCGCCTCAAGCTGCTCGCCATCGTCCTGGCCATCTTCAGCTGGGCTGGGGTCGTCCTCGCGACCAATCCTCCGGGCACCAGGTCGGTGTCGATCCCGGTGCCCCAGCCCCCGTCTCCGGACGTCAGCCTGCCCGCCGGCTACCTGCTCACCCAGGCGATTCCCAACCTCACCGTGCAGATCACCGGGACCGAGGATCACCTCAACGCTTTCAGCAAGGGCAGCCTCCAGGTCACCGTCGACTACGACGCCATCAAAGCGATCGGCAACCACGTCCCGACCACCGTCAAGCTGCCCGTGAAGATCACCAGCAGCGATCCCAACATCGTCCTCGACGACGCGCCGGTGTCGCTCGAGGCGGAGGTCGACAGCACCGGGACCGCCAGCGAGCCGGTCCAGATCGTGGTGAGCCGTGCCCCGCCGGCGGGCTACCAGAACAACCCCGGGGTGGCGACCCCGGCCACGGTGACGGCGACCGGGCCGGAGCACGAGCTGGTCGGCATCGTGATCAAGACCGCGCCGATCGACCTCTCCAACCAGCGGGCAAACTTCGGCGGGACCGGCATCCTCCTCTACCCCTACAGCGCTCAGGGCAGGTACCTCACCGACGTGAACCTCAGTCCGGCCACCGTCAACGTGGCCATCGCCGTGGTGGGGGTGGACACCAGCCGGACCAGCTCGGTCGTGCTGGGCGCGCTCACCGGGGCGGCGAACGGCACGCAGCCCTTAGTGGACACCTACAGCCCGATGACGGTGACGCTCACCGGCTCCCAGGACATCATGAACGGAGCCTCGCTGGCGACCGTGACCACCGGCGGCATCGACGTCGCCGGCCAGACCGGGACGGTGACCTACAAGGTGCCCATCGAGACCCCGACCGGGATCACCGCGATCCCGTCGACGGTGACGGTGACGATCACGGTGACGATCCTTCCCACCCCGACTCCGGCCCCCACCTCGCCGTCGCCCAGCCCGAGCCCCGGCGGATGAGGCGTAACCGGGGCGGGGTGGTGCCCGTTGGACCTGGAAGGGTGCGGAAGAACCCTGCCGGCGTGGCCGGGACGCACCTGGAGGGAGCCCCTGTGAGCGGAGCCCACCGCTGATGTGCGGCATCATCGGCTACGTCGGGTCCCGCCCGGCGACCCCCGTGCTCCTCGACAGCCTCCAGCGGCTCGAGTACCGGGGCTACGACTCGGCCGGGATTGCGGTCCTCGACGGGGCCAATGGCGGGCGCCACACCGTGGTCAAGAGCGACCGCAAGGTGGCCGACCTGGTCGCCCGCTGCGAGCGCGACGGCGTCCCGGAGGGGACCATAGGCATCGGTCACACTCGCTGGGCCACCCACGGCCGCCCGACGGTGATCAACGCCCATCCGCACCAGGACTGCAACGGGCGAATCCAGCTCATCCACAACGGGATCATCGAGAACTACCGCGAGCTCCGCGCCGAGCTGGTCGCCCGCGGGCACCAGCTCCGCAGCGAGACCGACACTGAGGTGCTGGCCCACCTGATCGAGGAGCTGTTCACCGGGGACCTGGCCCAGGCGACCCGGGCTGCGCTCCGCCGTGTCGAGGGTTCCTACGCCCTGGTGGTGATCTCCGTCGACCAGCCCGGCACCATCGTCGGCGCCCGCCGCAACGCCCCACTGGTGGCGGCCTTCGGCGACGGTGAGGCCTTCCTGAGCAGCGACATCACCGCGCTGATCCCGTACATCCGCAGGGTCACCCTGATCGGGGAGGACGAGGTGGTCGCCGGCACGCGCGAGGGACTGGTGATCACCTCGCTCGACGGCACCCCGGTCACCCCGCGCACCATCGACGTCGACTGGAACGTCGAGCAGGCCCAGAAGGGCGGCTACCCGCACTTCATGCTCAAGGAGATGAGCGAGCAGCCCGAGGCGGTCGAGAATGCCCTCCGCGGCCGGGTCGACGCCGAAGGAGAGGTCAGCCTGGTGGGCCTGCTCGACGCGGTGTCGATCCCGGATCTGGACGAGGTCCGCGTCATCGGCATGGGCTCCGCCTGGATCGCCGGGCTCTACACGGCGACCGCCATCCAGCAGCTGGCGCGGCTGCGCGCCGGCGTTGAGAACGCCAGCGAGTTCCGCTACGGCGACCCCATCGTCGACCAGCGCACCCTGGTCATCGCCATCTCCCAATCGGGCGAGACGGCCGACACCCTGGCGGCGGTCCGCGAGGCCAAGCGCCGCGGAGCCCGGGTGGTGGGCGTGACCAACGTCGTCGGCAGCGCCCTCTCGCAGGAGGCCGACGCCGTGCTCTTCATGCAGTCCGGGCCGGAGATCTGCGTGCTCGCCACCAAGACGCTGATCGCCCAGATGGTCTGCGGCCTGCTCATCGCGCTCGCCATCGCCAGGGCGCGCGGAGCCCTCTCGGCGCAGCGGCATCGCGAGATCGTCGCCGAGCTCCGCGAGGTGCCCCAGCGGATCCGCACCTGCCTGGAGCTGGAGCCTCAACTTGCCGAGATGGCCCAGCGCTACGCCCACGTCCGCAACGCCATCTACATCGCTCGCGGGATCAACATCGCGACCGCCCTCGAGGGAGCGCTGAAGCTCAAGGAGGTCTCCTACATCCACGCCGAGGGCTACGCCGCCGGCGAGCTCAAGCACGGGCCGATCGCGCTCCTCGACTCCGAGGTGCCGGTGGTGGCGGTGGCCACCCGCTCCGCCACCCTGACCAAGACGCTCAACAGCATCGCCGAGGTGCGCGCCCGGGACGCACCGGTCATAGCCCTGGTGACCGAGGGCGACCGCGCGGTGGACGCCGAGCTGGCCCGTGACATGGTGCGCGTGCCGGAGTGCAGCGAGCTGATCTCGCCACTCATCAACGTCGTGCCCCTGCAGCTCTTCGCCTACCACGTGGCCGTCGAGCGCGGCTGCGACGTGGACCAGCCCCGAAACCTGGCCAAGTCGGTGACGGTCGAGTAGATGCAGCGGCTGGTAGTCGGCGTGGACGTCACCTCGATCGACCGCATCGCGGCCGCGATGCGGCGGCACCCGCGCTTCGCGGAGAAGATCTTCACCGAGGCGGAGCGCCGCCGCGCCGGGTCAAAGCCGGAGCGCTTCGCCAGCCGCTGGGCGGCCAAGGAGGCGGTGATGAAGTGGTATGGCGGGGCCGGCCTGCGCATCCCTCCGTACCGCGCCATCGAGGTGGTCAACCGGCGGGGCGGCGCCCCCGAGGTCCGGGTGCATGGCCAGCCCACCGAGATCGCGATCAGCATGACCCACGACGCCGGGATGGCGATCGCGGTGGTGGCGGCGCCGCTCGACGGCCCCGGCGGGCCGCCGGCGCTGCCCCCGCCCGAGGGGCTGCGGCTGCCCGCTCGTCCCGCCGTTGCCCACAAGGGGACCTTCGGCACCGTGGTGGTGATCGCCGGAGCGGTGGGCACGGCGGGCGCCGCCGTGCTGGCCGGCCGGGGGGCCGCCCGGGCCGGGGCCGGGCTGGTCCGCGTCTGTGTTCCTGACGGGGTCTTCCCCGCGGTCGCTGCCCTCTGTTTGGAGCAGATGGCCCACCCCCTCGGGGAGTCCGGCACGTCCTGGCTCGACGCCGCCGGGGTCGCGGCGCTCCGCCAGACCCACCTCCCAGTGGCCGACGCCGCGGTGATCGGCCCTGGTCTGGGGCGCGCCCCTGCCACCCAGGCGGCCCTCTTGGAGCTGCTCACGTCGCTCACCGTCCCCACCGTGGTCGACGCCGACGCTCTCAATCTCGCCGCCGCTGCCCGGTTCGACTGGCGGAGCTGCCCGGCGCCGCTGGTGCTGACCCCTCACCCTGCGGAGATGGCGCGCCTGGCCGGGCTGAGCACGGACGAGGTCCAGGCCGACCGGGCCGGGCTGGCCGCCAGGTTCGCCGCCGATCACGGCGTCACCCTCGTCCTGAAGGGGGCGGAGACGGTGGTCGCCGCCCCGGACGGTCGCCTCCATGTCGACCGGCACCAGACCGTGGCTCTCGCCACCGGCGGGACCGGCGACGTCCTGAGCGGTGTCTGCGGGGCGATGCTCGCCGCCGGCCTGGACGGCTTCGACGCGGCGGTGGCCGCGGTCACCATCCACGCCGAGGCCGGCTGCCTGGTCGAGGCGGAGCGGGGGAGGGCGGGCGCCGTTGCCGGCGATGTCGTCGAGATGCTCCCCGCCGCCCAGGAGCGGCTCCGGCGCGCCCTGGAGCGGCGCGCGCGGGGATGACCGGAGCGCCGGCCGCGCCCGCGACCGGCCGGCAGCAGTACACCCGCTGGGCGGACGTCGACGCCGCCGCGATCCGGCACAACGTCGGGGTGATCCGCGAGGTGGTGGGCGAGAGCGTCGCGGTCATGGCCATGGTCAAGGCCGACGGCTACGGTCACGGCGACACCCTCGCCGCGGCGGCCGCCCTGGAGGGCGGCGCCTCCTGGCTCGGCAGCTCTTCCGCGGAGGAGGCCCTCCACCTCCGGGCCGAGGGCTTCACCTGCCCCCTCCTCATCGTCGGGGCGGCCAATCCCGCGCACCTCGCCGCGCTGGTCGCCGCAGGTGTCGACCTCACCGTCTGGGACCAGGACCAGGTCGCCGCCGCCGCGGCGGCCGGTGCCGGCACGCCGGTCCGCCTTCACCTCAAGCTGGACAGCGGCATGGGCCGGCTCGGCGCTCTACGCGCCCAGCTCCCGGAGCTGATGGCGGCGGTCGAAAGGGCCGGCACCACGGTCGAGCCGGTGGCGGCATTCACCCACTTCGCCGACGCCGAGGACGACCCCGAATTCACCCTCGCCCAGGACCAGATGTTCCTCGAGGCGGCCGCGACGCTGCGCCGGCGCTGGCCGGGTCTGCTCCTCCATGCCGCCAATAGCGCCGCTGCCCTCGGACTCCCCGCGACCCGCCACGACCTGGTCCGCTGCGGCCTCGCCATCTACGGATACGCGCCTGCTGGCGCCGAGGGGGCGGCCCGGCTCCGGCCTGCGATGTCCCTGCACGCCCGGGTGACTCAGGTCAAGACGGTGCGGAGCGGGCAGAGCGTCGGGTACGGCCGCACCTGGGTGGCGGAGCGGGACACCCGGGTGGCGGCCATCGCGGCCGGCTACGCCGACGGCGTCCAGCGGGCACAGTCCAACCGCGGCTCGGTGCTGGTGGGCGGCCACCGCTGCCCGATCATCGGACGCGTCAGCATGGATCAGCTGACCGCCGACGTCTCGCTCGTGGAGGGGGTAAGGGCGGGCGACGAGGCCGTCATCTTCGGCCGCCAGGGCGGCGGATGGCTCGGCGCCGACGACGTCGCGTCCGCGGCCGGCACCATCAGCTACGAGGTCCTCTGCGCCGTGTCAGCCCGGGTGCCGCGCCTCCGGGTCGACGCCGGTGAGGGTCAGCTCGGCCCGTAGCGGGGGAGAGCCTGCAGCCGGTCCCGGTGAGGGTCAGCCCGCCCCGTAGATGAAGCCCTGGAAGTAGCTCGCGGTGTCGGGGAGCACCCGGTAGTCGACCTGATCCCAGGAGCCCCAGTTCATCTCCGAGATCTCGAAGTCGCCGGCGGGTACTACGGCGACGCTGCCCACCCCGAGGTCCGGTCCCACCACCTCGACGTAGGCGACGTGCCCGTACCAGGCGTTGGCCCCGCCCTGGCCCTGGTTCCAGATGGCGACGGCGCCGACCTCGGGGAGCGAGCCCTCCGCGTACCCCATCTTGGAGGCGTTGTAGAACCAGGCGTTGGCGTTGCCGCCCCACGGGATGCAGCGCCGCGTGGCCACGTACCAGGTGCAGTCGCCGTACGCGAAGCTGTTGGAGCAGCTCGTGCTGCTGGGCACGGCTGCCGTCCCCCCCAGCTCGTTGTCGATCTCGTCGATCTGCTCGGCGAGCTGCTCCGACGGTCCGGAGAACTGCTCGAGGATCTGGTCACGCTGATAGACGATGGTGAGCAGCTGGTTGGACTGGGTCGACAGCTGGCCCTCGAGCGCCGATGCCTGGGCAAAGTCGTTCTGGAGCTGGCCCTGCTTGGTGAGAAGGTCGGCCTGGTCGTGACCGAGGGTGGTCTCCAGCCCCTGGATCTGGGCGGTGACGGTGGATGCCCCGGAGAGGCTGTCCATCGCCGCGGTGAAGTCCTTGGCGTTGAGCACCGCGGTCATCACCGTGTCGCCCGAGACGCTCTCGTAGGTGGCCCGGGTGAGGGTCGAGAGGGCGTCGCGCGCCGCGGCCTCCTGCGCCTGGTCGGCTTGGATCTCCCCGTTCAGGGTGGCCAGTTCGGAGTTGAGGGTGGCGAGCTGCGCCCGTTCCGAGTTCAGGGCCGCCGTGGCCTGGTTGAAGGAGTCCTCGGCGTTGTTGAGCGCCCCGGTGGCGGCGCTCTGCTGAGAGCTGATGGCGGCCAGCTCCTGGAGGAGCGTCGCCCGCTCCGCCTGGAGTTGGGCGGGGGTGTCGGCGCGGACCGGGGTGGCTCCGGTGGGTAGGCCGAGGCCAACCACCAGGACTGCCATGAAGGCAGGGATCACCCTTCGGGTAGCCCGCAATATGATCTCCCCTGTCATCTCCCCGGTCTGGCGACTCCTTGCGGAGCCGGATCGCGGGGACCAAACTCGCGGGACTCTACGGGTCGGGGGTGGTCGCGGTCAACTCTACGTGACAGCATCGTTATCACTAAATGTGAGTTTTGGCGCGCCGCGCTCCCCGCTCGATGGGCACACGGCCCATGTGGCGGGGGAGGGCTGCCCTTCTGCGGGTGAGCGCGAGGACCTTCTCCAGGCAGGGCGCGTGACAGTTCCCCGCGGGGCGCGTGACGGGTCACCGAATGCGGCCGCTGCCCTTCTCCGGATCGGTGCGCGGGCGGTGACCCCGTCACGTGGGGACTGGCAGGGCGGGCTGGCTAGAGTTGGAGAGATGGATGAAGCATCCCCGCCGCCAGGGCACGGCTTCGACGCCGGGGGCCCCACCCTGCAGGAGATCGGCGAGGCGGAGCTGCTCCGGCGGCTGACCGCGATCGCCCGGCGGCACGGCGACGATCGCCGGCTGGTGGTGGCGAGCGGCGACGACGCAGCGGTGTGGCGGCCGCCCGGCGGGGCGGGGATCGTCCTCAGCCAGGACGCCATCGTCGAGGGCGAGGACTTCCTGCGGAGCTGGATCGACCCCGAGGCGGTGGGGAGACGGGCTCTGGCGGTCGCCCTCTCCGACCTCGCGGCGATGGGGGCCCGTCCCGCGCTCTGCATGGTCACCCTCTGCGCCCCGGGGACGAGCCGGATCGACGACCTTCTCGCCATTCAGAAGGGCATCTGCGCCGTCGCCTCGGAGGCGGGATGCGGGGTCGCAGGCGGCGACGTCAGCGCCATCGCCGGGCCGCTCGTCATCGACGTCACGGTGGTCGGGACGGTGGACCCCGGGAGGGCTCTCCGTCGCGACCGCGGCCGGCCCGGGGATCTGCTGGTGGTCACCGGCCGCCTGGGCGGTGCGGCGGCCGGTCTGCGGCTCCTCCTGGACGGGCGGCGAGCCCCCGCCCCCGCGCCCGAGGGGCACCGTCACGGCGCGCAGGCGCACGGTCATGTGCTGCAGGGACACGACCGCCCGCCGGCAGCGGCCGATGCCGGCGCCGATGCGGAGGAGCGCTGGCTGGGGCGCCAGCTCCGGCCGCGGGCCCGGCTGGGGGAGGGGCAGGCCCTAGTCCGGCTCGGCGTCGCCTGTGCTGGTGATCTGAGCGACGGGCTCATCGTCGACGTGGGCCGGATCACCGAGGCGTCGGGCTGCGCCGCGGAGATCTGGCTGGAGAACGTCCCCGCCGACCCGGACATCCGCATCCGGCTCGGCGCGGGCTGGGTGGACGCGGCCCTCGGTGGGGGAGAGGACTTCGAGCTGGTGGCGGCCGTCGCCGCCGAGCGGTTGGACGGGTTGCTCGCCCGCTGGCCCGCCGGCCTGGAGCCGCTGCACGTCGTCGGCCGGCTCACCCCGGGCTCGGGACTTCGCCTTCTCGACTGCCGCGACGGGAAGGAGCTCCCGCTGCCGTCCGTCGCCTCCCGGCACTTCCGGCAGCCATGAACGGCGCCGCTCTCGCCGTCACCACCGACGGGGTCCCCGGTACCGAGGCGCTGGCGGCACGGCTGGCGGCCGGGCTGCGCCCCGGCGACCTGATCGCCCTGGACGGGCAGCTGGGCGCCGGCAAGACGGCCTTTGTCCGCGGGCTCGCCGCCGGCCTGGGGGTCGACGCTCGGGTGGTGCGGAGCCCCACCTTTGTGCTCCACCACGTCTACGGGGCGCCGCCCCGCCTCCACCACCTGGATCTCTACCGGCTCGGGCCGGGCGCCGGCATCGGTCTTCTGGACCTGGACGGTCTCCTCGAGAGCGCCCCGGTCGCGGTGGAGTGGGCCGGCTATGCCGACCTCCGGCCGTGGCGGCCGCTCCGCCTCCTCCTTGACATCGCCGGTGACCAGCTCCGCCGCATCGAGGCGCGCGACCTGGAGCAGGCCCCCGCTCGGCTGGTCGCGGCCTGGCGCGTCGCGGTGGCCGGCACGTGACCCGCGCCGCACGCTCTCCGGGCAGGAACCGCCTCGCGCTCTCTCCGAAAGTGACCCGAGCCGCACGGTCGCCGCGATGAGCGTCCTCGCCATCGACACCGCCTCCCGTCACCGGCTGGTGGTGCTGCGCGCCGGCCGCGACGGCGAGCGGGTCGCCGCCCGGACCGCCGGCGGTGGCGCCGCCCTGCCCTGGCTCGACCGCTCCCTGGTCGAGCTCGGGGTCTCCGGTCTGGAGGCGGTGGTGGTGGTCACCGGTCCCGGCTCCTACACCGGCCTGAGGGCGGGGATCGCGGTCGGCCTGGGCGTGGCCCACACCCTCGGCCTTCCCCTCCACGGGGTGAGCAGCCTCGAGGTTGTGGCGAGATCGGCACCGGACGGTGAGACCGAGATGCTCGCTCTCGTCGAGGCGGGCCGGGGCGGGGCCTATGCCGGCCGATTCCTCCGGCGTGCAGGCATCCTGGAGATGCGCGGGGAGGCGCGTCGCGTCAGCCTCGCGTCGGTGGCCCTCGGAGAGCCCCTGCCGGTCACCCTCGACGCCCTCGACCTCCTCGGCGTCCACCCGGGCGACCCGGTGCGGGCGCTCGCCGCGGCGATCCCCGGAGCCCTGGCCCGCGCGCCGCTCGCGCTTGCCGGACTGACGGCCACCTACCTCGACTGACCGTGACAGAGCGAGGCCGGGAGCCGGAGGCTCCCAGGCCGAGCGGAGGAGCGGTCGGTACCGCTGCGTGTACTGAGACGGCCCCGGCAGCTGCCGGACTGGCGCAGCAGGGCTGTCGCGGTGTTATCTGGGGCCCCCGCGTATCATCGACGGCGATGAAGGTCGCGCCGCACCTCCTCATCGAGCGGATGCGCAGTGGTGACATCCCCGCAGTCCAGGCGATAGAGCGTGAGATCTTCCTCTCGCCGTGGCCCCGGAATGCGTACGCGTC